>NZ_CP029551.1:1065000-1410000 GCF_003173735.1 Methylobacterium radiodurans
CCGCGGGAGCGTTAAAAACGCGACTCCGCGGGAGGGTATCGAATAGCGCTACCCGATACCTTGCACGCGAGCGGCTTTCCTCGGCGGCCTGGGCGCGCCGCCCCGGCGGCGATGCGGGAGGCTGGGGCCGAAGACCTGGGCGGAGCGGAACAAAACGGGGCCATGAGACTTGAGTCCCGAACTTGGCCGCCGCGTTCGAGGGGGCTGCCGTGACCGTGAAATCAGGGACCAGGGCCGCGAAGGCGAAGCCGACCGCCGCGAAGGCGAAGCCGACCGCCACGAGGGCGAAGCCGGCCGCGCGCGCCCCGGCGCCCCGGACGGCCGCTGCACCGAAGCCCGGTAAGGCGAAGGTGCGGATCTTCGTCTCCTACTGCCACGCGAACGCGGTCCAGCAGGCCAAGCTCCAGGTCCACCTCGCCCAGTTGCGGCGGGACGAGGTCGAGATCTGGTTCGATGGCGAGATGGAAGCCGGTGACAAGTTGAACACCGAGATCTCGCGCAAGCTGCGTGCAGCGGACGTGTTCGTGGCGCTGATGAGCCCGGAATACATCGCCAGCCACTGGTGCCAGTTGGAGTACCGGCGGGCCATGGGCCGGAGGGCCAGGGGCTCCATGCGGGTGGTGGTCGTCATCGTCAGGCCCTGCGCCTGGAAGGATACCGGGGCGTCCGACCTCAAGGTGCTTCCCCGCGACGGGAAGGCCGTGAGCGACTGGCGGTCGATGGACCACGCCTTCGCCAACGTGGCCGAGGGCATCAAGGGCGCGGTCAAGGCCGTGCGGGCCGCGCTCCAGGAAGCGGTCCCCGCCCGACCCGCGAAGTCGACGCGAGCCGCCGCAGCGCCCGTGCCGGAGAAACGGCCCGCCCCCGCCAAGGGCGGCCGGAAGGCGTCGACGAAGGCACGGCCCGCCGCTCGGGCGGTCCTCGGCAAGCGTCCGGCGCGGGGCCGCGCGGCCGGGTAGGAACGGATCGGGGGCCGGCCGCGACGGCCGGATAGGGTCATGCCGAAGAACATCGTCGTCTTCTCGGACGGCACGGGGCAGGAAGGCGGGCTTCGCGAGGAGCAGCGGCTGAGCAACGTGTACAAGCTCTACCGCGTCTGCCGCGTCGGACCCGATAGCGGCATCGACCCGCGCGATCAGGTCGCCTTCTACGACGCGGGTCTCGGGACGGACGCGGGCGCGAGGGGTTTCACCGGCGCGTACCGCCGGCTGCACCCTCAAGGAGATCGCCGACCGTATGGGTCTCGCGCCGCACCAAGCCATGCGGCGGCTGAACGAGGCCGGCATCCGGGACGCGGTGAGGTACGATCAGGTCCATATGAAGCTCTACAGGCGCCGCGACCTGCCAACCGAACGGCTGACCGCCGACGCCGCCTGACCCATCGCCGGGTCAGTGCATCCCGGGAGCCGCCGGTGCCTCGGCCAGATCGAGAGCCGCCGACGGATCGTAGGCCACCTGCATGATGCCGAACGCCATGGCGGCGCAGCACATGCGGCAAGCGTCGTACCGAAGTTGGAAATCCGCGGCCGCCCAGGTTTCGGTCGTGACGGGGGCGTCGCCCGAGATGTCGGCCCGCAGGAGATCGAGCTCCTTCCGGATGTGCGCCGCGTCGAACGCGACCACGGAGACGCGGGAGGCGAAGTGCTCCAGCATTCCCGGATCGACCGGGACCTCATGGTCGTCGAACCGGAACCAGCGCAGCCCCGTCTTGGGGTCTGGAGGGGTGACGCCGTCGCGTTGGGCGCAGATCGACATCATGTCGACGACGCTCTCGATGGCCTCCGTACGGGAGGGGACGGGCTCTGGGGTGCCGACGATGGTGGGGACGCCGGGTGGCAATCCCTTGAATTCCAGGTCGGCATGCCAGCCTTCACCGACCTTGTAGAGGTGGACGCCTGATGCCTTCGAGAGTTGCCAGTACGCCTCGGCGGCGGCGAAGACATTGCTGCGGGCCTCGACCTGCACGCCCGTCACGTCCACGAGCTGCCCTTTCAACTGCCTGAGCAGCAATGCCGCCTTCGCGCGGTTCTGCGGGTTGTGGTGCTTGTAGCCCATGGCATCGCCTCGTCCCGCCGCCCGCGACAGCGCCGGCCGGTCGAGGAATTCTCCGGTTCCGGGTCGCAACCCACAAACCGTCTTGAGGCATCGCACGTGAAGTTGTGCGATCCAGAAAATGATGTGCGGATCTTTGGCGTTATGGGCACGGAACTATGGTGTTCGGCGTGCAGGCTCCCCTAGGCGCTCAAAGCGGATCAAAGGGTCGGCTATCAGGTTTGATAGCCGACCCAAAGATCCGCTTTGGTCACCCAAAGTTCCGCACTGGATCAACCTAGACTGAGCAAGGGGCCGCTGTCCGGACAGCGGCCCCTTGCCCTCGGCTTTCGACGATTTGGGCTGTGACGGCGACGTCAGGCGCCCGGTCGATGCGTGGACGGTCGCCGACTACGGCTTCCCGCTTGGCGCCACGAACGGGTTTTTCTCGGTGGCCAAGCCGTTCTTGGCGTAACACGCCTCCAACCGGTCGAGGGCGGCCGCGCTCTTATCCAGCGCCACCTTGATGGTCGCACCCTCGCCCTTCACGTCCAGGCCATCGGCTAGCTTCAGAGACCGCAAGAACTTCTCATCCTTGACAGGCAGCGACACGGCGTTGCCCGACGCGGCGACGTCCGCCTGCAGCATCGATGATCCGGCCACCAGCTCGACCGGGTAGCTCTTGCCGCGCCCGAGCTTCCACTTCGGCGAGCTCATCGTCAGGTCGAGCCCTTCCGCGTCGCGGGTGAACCGGACGTAGACCCCTTCCTCCGTCGTCCGGGTCATCGTGCACCGGTCGAACTTCTGCCCTTTCGAGACCGCATCGACCTTCCAAGGACCTATGGCGACCGCCCCCTCGGGCGCCTCAGCGTAAGCGGCGAAGGACATGCCCGACAGGGCGAGGGCGGCGATGACGAGGCGCATGCGGATCTCCTGGTTGCGCGGCCCGGATCAGGTCACGAGGAGGCAGCGGGTTCCACGACATCGCCGATGCCCAGTCACCGAGGGCGCGAACGATAGGAGAGCGAAGCCTTACGGTTCGAATGCGTCGCGGCGCGGGAGCAGCCGAGGTTTACCCCAGCGCTCGCGGGCAAGCGACAGGTCATTCCGCGTCGGCCGTCTCTTCGGCATCGGATGGCGGATCGCTTCGGTCCGGAGGCGGCGGTAGGTGCGGCGGCGGCGGCAGCCCTGGGCTCGGCGGCGTTGGCAGGCCGGCCCCCTCGTCCGCCGCGGGAAGGTCGTCGGGTTTGATACCGTCGCTCATCATGATGCCTTCCACAACCTGGCCGACGCGACGGACGGCATGCGTTTCCGCCCTAGAGCGATGCCCGCCCTTGCCTTCGGGCAGGGCGGGCATCAGCACCTCAGGTCTTCGGGATTTCAGTCGCTCGTCGCCCCTCGCGTAGCTCCGACCCCTGTTATCGAAGGGTCGGGGATTCGCCGGGCTTCAGGTGGGGATCGCCGCCATCGGGGGCACCGAGCGACACGTGATCGTTGAGGCGGCCGAGGTGTTCGAAGACATGCTCGAAGGCATCGGTCACGGCCCGCTCGAACGAGCCGTCTCCCTTGCCCTGTGCGTCCTTGAGGGCGTTCAGCAGCGCGCGGTGCTTCTCGGTATCCGTGGACATCGCGTTTCTCCCGGCTGGCTATTGATTTGGCTCAGAAGGCCAATTTGTCCGCGCCATGCCGGTTCCCTAGGGCTCGCCTCGCCTCTTTATCGGTGACCGCTCCGGGTCAAACGAGGCTGCTCGCCCAAGCGTGACGTCGCCGTCGGCGAACTGACGAAAAAGTCGCGCCCGTCGACCGGTTTCCGCGGCAGTTGTCAGGTATCGGACATCTTTGCGCCAGAAAGTCCGCTAGTGCACAACCCGACCGCCGGCGCCGCGACCATTCCCCGTGAACATCCGAACCTCGTCTACCATCGACGGCAACTTGCTGCTCGAAGCCCTCGATGCCGACGACCGCACCCTGTTGGCGCCGCACGCCGAGCGCCGAGAGGTCCGTCGCGGCGACGTACTGATCCGCGCCGGCGACGACGTCAGCCACGTCACTTTCCCTTCCCACCATTGCGTCGTCACCCTGGTCGTGCCGCTCATGGACGGGAAGTCGGTCGAGACCGCCACGGTCGGTCGCGAAGGCGCCATGGGGGGCGTCGTCAGCCACGGCTACCTGCCGGCGTTCGGGCAGGCGGTCGTACAAGTCGGCGGTCCGGTCATCCGGATCGACGCCGCCCGCCTGTCCGAGGCCAAGCAGGCCTCGAAGAGCATCCGCGACCTGTTCGTGCGCTACGCCGACTGCCTGCTGGCCCAGGTGCTCCAGTCGGTCGCCTGCAATGCCGCCCACACCATCGAGCGGCGCTGTCTGCGCTGGCTCCTGACCCTGCAGGACCGGATCGGCACGCCCGAACTGCCGGTCACGCACGAACTTCTGGCCGACATGCTCGGCGTGCGCCGCGCCTACCTGACCGAGGTTCTCGGGCGCATGCAGCGCGAAGGCCTGATCACCATGGGCCACGGACGCATCACCCTCCCGGACAGGGCCCGCGCGGAAGCCGGCTCGTGCGAGTGCCACGCCGCGGTGCGGCGCCACTTTGAGGAAGTGATGGGTGCCGTGTACGCGCCCGGCGGCCGCATCGTCGCCGTCGATGTCGGCGACCCGGAGCGGCTGCGGCCCCCGTCCGCGCTCGTGAAGGACGCGACCCCGTGAACCAGGTCATGCGTCCCGCCCGGGTCGAGGAAGATGGGCGGCTAGCCGCGCTCGCCGCCTTCGACATCCTCGACACGCCGCCCGAGCGCGGCTTCGACGACATCGTCAACCTCGCGCGCCGCCTCTGCGCCGCGCCCGTCGCCCTGGTTAGCTTGGTCGACCGCGACCGCCAGTGGTTCAAGGCGCGCGCAGGCTTCCCATCCTGCGAGACCGACCTCGACCGCTCGGTGTGCAAGTTCGTCCTGGCCGAACCGGGCGTCCTACAGATCCCGGACCTGACGCGCGACGCGCGCACCCGCGCCAACCCGCTGGTGACCGGCGAGCCGCGTCTGCGCTTCTACGCCGGCGCGCCCCTTCGCACGCCCGAGGGGCAGGTGCTCGGCAGCCTGTGCGTGATCGACCATGTCCCGCGCCCGGGGGGGCTCTCTCCGGAACAGGTTGCGGACCTGGAGGCGCTCGCCCGCCAGGTCATGGACCAGCTCCTGCTGCGCCGTTCGCTGTCGGACCGCGACCGCGCCGGGCGCCAGGGGGAGGCTGTCGCCGTGACCCTGGCCGGCGTCGCGGCGGCGGGCGGCGACCTCGATGAGAGCTTCCGGGCCGTGCTTGCGGGTGCGATGCGCGCCGTCCCCGCCGCCGAGGCCGGCACGGTCGAGATCCGCGAGGGGGATTCCCTGGTCTATCGCGCCGTCACGGCTGGCCTTGCGACGCATCTCGGCCTTCGCGTCCCGCTTCGGGGAAGCCTCGCGGGTGCCTGCTACCGGGAAGGCGTCCCTCTCCTTGTCCCCGATGTCCTGGGCGATGACCGGGTCGAGCCCGAACTGGCCAAGCGGCTTCGCCAGCGCTCGTGCATGCTGGTGCCCGTTCGCCGCGGCGGTGTCGTGGTCGGCGTCCTGAAGCTGCAATCGAGCCGCCCGGACGCCTTCGCCGAGGAGGACCTGCAGGTTCTCGGCGTTCTCGCCGGTTCCGTCGCCTCCGGCCTTGCCGAGGCCGGCGAGCGCGCCGCTAACCGAGCGGCAGCCCTGACCGAGTACCGGCGTCGAGCGGTGTTCGACAGCGCGCAGGACTACGCCATCATCCTGCTCGACCTCGACGGCCGGATCACGGACTGGAACGCGGGCGCGACCCGCATCCTCGGTTGGCGTCCCGAGGAGATGTGCGGCGAGACCGCCGACGCGTTCTTCACGCCGGAGGACCGGCGCGACGGCATCCCGGCCATGGAGATGCAGTCCGCCCTGGAGACGGGCACCGGCGTCGACGAGCGCTGGCACCTGCGCCGCGACGGGGAGCGCTTCTGGGCCAACGGCGAGATGATGGTGCTGCGCGACGAGGCCGGCGCGGCCATCGGCTTCGTGAAGATCCTGCGTGACCGGACGGAGCAGAAGGAGGCCGCCGCCCGCCTGCAGGAAAGCCAGGACCGCTACCGGCTGGCGGCGCGCGCGACCAACGACGCGATCTGGGACTGGAACCTCGCAACCAACCACGTCCTGTGGAACGAGGCCCTGACCGAGGCCTACGGCCATGCACCCGAGACGGTCGAGCCGACCGGCGATTGGTGGATTGCGCAGGTCCATCCCGAGGACCGCAACCGCATCGACGCCTCGATCCACGCCGTCATCGACGGCGCTGGCACGACCTGGACGGAAGAGTACCGCTTCCGGCGCGCCGACGGCTCCTACGCGCACGTGCTCGACCGCGGCCACGTCATGCGCGACGCAGACGGCCGGGCCTGTCGCATGATCGGCGCGATGCTCGACCTGACCGCGCGCAAGCGGGCCGAGGACGCCCTGCGCACGAGCGAGCGCCGCCTAGGGCTCGAACGGGGACTGCTGGAGGCGATCTTCCGCCAAGCCCCCGTTGGCATCTCCATCGCCGGGGCCGAGGCCGGAAGGCCATCGTCCTTGAACGCCAAGGCCGAGGAGATCCTCGGCCACGGGCTCGGGACCGAGGGCGACGCCCGGTACGTCTCCTACGGCGCCCTGCATCCGGACGGTCGCCGGTACGAGCCCAACGAATACCCCACCCTCCGCGCCCTGCGGAAGGGCGAGACGGTGCGGGGCGAGGAGATGCGCTATCGCAACGCCGAGACGGGCGAGCTGCGCCTCTTGGAGGTGTCGAGCGGACCCGTGCGTGACGACGAGGGCGCGATCCAGGCCGCGGTGACCGTGCTGGTCGACGTCGGGGACCAGCGCCGGGCCGATGCCGAGACGCGCCGCCTCGCCGCCCTAGTAGAGCAGAGCCAGGACTTCATCGGCCTGGCGGCGCACGACGGAAGCGTTGACTTCGTCAACGAGGCCGGCCGGCGCCTCATCGGCCTGCCCGACCTCGCGGCGGCCAGGGCCATGCCCATCGTGAACTACTTCGTGCCGGAGGAGCGCGCGCGCGTCCTCGACGAGGTGCTGCCGGCGGTCGAGCGGGACGGCTTCTGGGAGGGCGAACTGAATTTCCGGCACGTGGTCACCGGGGCTGCGGTCCCGGTCCTGTACAACCTCTTCCCCGTGCGCGACGCCGGCGGGCGCAAGCTCGGCTACGGCACCGTCACGCGCGACCTCACGGAACAGAAGAAGGCGCGCCAGGCCCTGCAAGCCAGCGAGGCGACGCTGCGCGCCGTGCTCGACACGGTACCGGTCGGCATCCTGTTCGCGGAAGCGCCGTCCGGCCGCATCGTCGCCGGCAATCGGCGATTGGAGGAGATCTTCCGCCATCCCGTGCTGCCTTCGCCCGACGCCGAGAGCTACGGCGAATGGGTCGCCTTCCACGAGGACGGCCGCCCGGTTGCTCCGGAGGAGTACCCGCTCAGCCGCCTCATCCGGGAAGGTGTCGAGCACGCGGAGATGCGCTGCGAGTACCAGCGCGGCGACGGCACCCGGCTCTGGATCGAGATCGCGGGTGCGCCGATGCGCGATGACGCCGGCGTGGTGGTCGGCGCGGTCGTGGCGGTCGCCGACATTGACACCCGCCGCCGGGCCGAGGAACGGCAGGACCTGCTCAACCAGGAGCTCTCGCACCGGATGAAGAACCTGCTGGCGATGGTGCAGGCCATCGCCGCCTCGACCCTGCGCGGCGCCACCGACATGGACGCCGCGCGCGAGGTCCTCGGCAGCCGGCTGGTCGCGCTCGGCAAGGCGCACGACGTGCTCCTCGGCGGCGCCGCTGAGAGCGCCTCCCTGGCGGCGGTGGTCCGGGAAGGCGTCGGCGTCCAGGAATCGGCGGGGCGGCGCGTCGCGTTCACGGGACCGGACGTCGAGATCGGCGGCAAGGCCGCGCTGTCCCTGGCCCTGACCCTGCACGAGCTGACCACGAACGCGGTCAAGTATGGCGCGCTGTCGGTGCCAGGCGGCAAGGTCGCCGTGACGGCCTCGCTGATCGGGCCTGAAGACGCGCCGCGCCTGCGCATCGCCTGGACCGAGCGCGGCGGCCCGCCGGTCGTGCCGCCATCGCGAAAGGGGTTCGGGTCACGGCTGATCGAGCGCGGTCTCACGGCGCAGGTCAACGCCAACCTCTCGCTCGATTACCGCCCGGAGGGTGTGGCGTGCGTCGTCGAGGCGTCGTTGGCCGATTTCCAGGAGGTCGCTTGACGGACCGGCGCAACGAAGGGTCGGGCGGGCCGTTGCCGCTTGCCATGACCGATGCCCTGCCCGCGAAGACGGCCCTGGTGGTCGAGGACGAGATGCTCTTCCGCCTGGAGGTCCGCGATCTCCTCGAAGCGGAGGGCTACGCCGTGGTCGAGGCCGGCAATGCCGCCCAGGCGCTGGAACGTCTGGACGGCACGGTCACCCTGATGATCACCGATGTGCGCATGCCGGGCACGATGGACGGCCTGGCGCTCGCGCGCGAGGTCACCCGCCGTCGGTCGGACGTGGCCGTCGTCGTCGTGTCGGCACAAGTGACTCCTCGCCCCGAGGCCTTGCCCGGGCACGTTCCCTTCGTCGAACGCCCATTCATTGAAAGCCGCTTCCACGCCGCCATCGACCGGGCCGTGTCGGCGAGGACCGAAAGCCGATGATGACGTCGACTTCCTGTTCGGCCAAACCGCACGAGGCCTCGACCCGACCAAAGGCCGCATCCGATTTCCGTCCCGTCGCCCCCGAGGGCGTTGGTTCCCGAATGGACGCCCTCTAGAGATCCAGGCCATGAGCATCGAGGATCTTCGGGGGGAGGTCGAGCGGCTGCGCCGGCGCGAGAGCGAGTTGCTGGCGGAGGTCGCCCGCCTGCGTGCCGGTCGGGAACCGCACGCACCTTCGACCGCCAGCGAGGCCGGCGTCGGGACCCTCAGGCCCGATCTGCTGTTCACCGCCGCCGACAAGACGCGGATGGCGATGATCGTCACCGACCCGAACCTCCCCGACAACCCCATCGTTTTCGCCAACCGCGCCTTCCTGGAACTCTCCGGCTACGCGGCGGAGGAGTTGATCGGACGCAACTGCCGCTTCCTCCAGGGTCCGGAGACCGACCCGGCCCACGTCGCCCGCATCCGGGATGCCATCGCGGCACGGCGGGACGTGGTCGTAGAGTTGTTGAACTACCGGCGCGACGGCAGCCCCTTCGTCAACGAACTCTACGTCAGCCCGGTCTTCGGCCCGCACGGCGAGCTGCTGTTCTTCTTCGGCAGCCAGCTCGACCTCACGCGTTTCCGTGAGCAGGAGGGCAACGCCGTCCGGCGGGGCGCCTCCTTCCGCAGCCTGCTGGAGGACGGCGATGCCGGGTTTTGCATCATCGAGATGCGGTTCGACGGGGAAGGCCGGGCCGAGGACTACCGCTTCGTCGAGGTCAACGCCGCCTTCGAGCGCCAATCCGGGCTCGCGAACGCCGAGGGCCGCTGGATGCGCGAGCTCGAACCCGAGCTTGAGCAGCACTGGTTCGACACCTACGGCGAGGTCGCCCGCACGGGACGCGACGCGCGGTTCAGGGGCGCGGCGTCCCGGCTGGGGCGCGTGTTCGACGTGCATGCGGTGCGCATCGGCAGCCAGGTACAGAACCGGGTCGCCGTGCTGTTCGAGGACGCCACCGCCAGGCAGGAGGGCGAGGAGCGGCGGGAGGCCCGGAACCGCGACAACCTGGTCGAACGCGACCTGGTCTGGCGGACGAGCCGCGACCTGCTCGTCGTCTGTGATCTCGACGGGAGTATCCGCGCCGTCGGCCCGGCCTGGACCGAGACGCTCGGCTGGCCGGCCGGCAGCCTCGTCGGGGTGCGTATCGACAGCCTCGTGCATGCGGACGACCAGGAGGCCGCGTCAAGCGCCTTCGAGATGTTGCGTGCCGGCCTGCCCCTCTCCGACCTGGACCTCCGCTTCAGGACGGCGGACGGCGGCCACCGCTGGATCTCGTGGAACGCCATCCCGCAGGGCGCGCCATGCGGCGACTAAACCGTTGTGGTTGCAGAAGCTGTTGGTTTTCAGGTGCTTGCTCCTCAGCGCGTGCTACACTCACGTGCTACAGGACCAGGTGTGATGGGCCGCATGAAGTTCGTTCAACGCCGCGCTGGCCGTTACGAGTTTCGCTTCCCCCTGCCCGACGATCTCGCCGGCAAACCAGTCCCGCCTCCCTGGCCGGAGACGCTGACGGCTTTCGTCAATGCGCGGGCTGGGCGCTTCAAGACCGAGCTCGTCCGCTCGCTGCAAACCAATGACGGCCGGACCGCCGACCGACGCGTCCTAGCCCACATTGCCGAGGCGCACCGGCTCGTCGATCAAGCGCGGCGCTTCCTTCGCGACGGGCCGGCCGCTGGCATCAGCGCGGATCAGATCGCCGCTTTGGCGCGCGACCACGAGATCCACCTCCTCGCCACGGATGAGACGATCCGGGCGAAAGGCGTCGGCCTCGACATGGCTCACGAGGATGGTCAAGGCCATCACGATGGGCTCGGCATGACGGCAGACGACCTGCACGCCTATCAGATTCTCGTCGATGAGCTGGATCGCCATACCCGGCAGCAAGCGGCGCAGATGCGAGCCGGCGAATCCACCAGCGCATTCGTCAACCGCGCGGTAGAGGCCCGAGGCGTCATCCTGTCACCGGACGATCCCGCTTGGCGGCAGCTCGAACTCGCCTTCGTCAAGGCTCAGCGCAGCGCCCTTGCCGGCATCCGGGCACGGCTCAATGGCGACGAGGTGCTGACTCCGGAGCGGCAACGTGAGACACGCAGCTTGGCGCTGACGGCGGCCTTGAGGCTGTGGGCGGAGGCGGGCGGCGCGGGCGCGAGGAAGCCTCAGCCATCGTCCGTCGCTGAGGCCGAGCGGGCCGCACGGCGCTTTGTCGAACTCCACGGCGACCTGCCGATCACCGCCATTAGCAAGGCCCACGCCCGCGCCTTCCGCGATGCGCTGGTCCGGCTGCCGAAGGCGCTGCCCGCCCGCATCGGGCGGCTGCCGCTGCCGGAGTTGCTGAAGCAGGATCTCGGCCAGTACCCTCGGCGCAACGCGCAGACGGTTAACAAGACCTTGGCGCTACTCAGCGGCGTGCTGGCCCGCGCCGAACGCGATGGTCATTTCGAGGCGTTGCCGGCTTGGACGAACCCGTTCCACGTCGGCTTCGACGTCGCCCCGGCCGAGCGCGAACCCTATGAGCCTTTCAGCGCGGCCGAGTTACAACGCCTGTTCGCCTCGCCAGTCTACGCACAGGCTGAGCGTCCGCTTGGTGGTCAGGGTGAGGCGGCCTACTGGTTCCCGCTGATCGCCCTGTTCAGCGGTGCCCGGCGCACCGAGATAGCACAGCTCAAGGTCGGCGATGTCCGTCAGGGGGAGGCGGGCATCTGGTACATCGACATCACCAACGAGGGTGCCGATCAGAACCTCAAGACTATGTCATCCGCCCGCTCGGTGCCGGTTCACCATGAACTAATCCGGCTCGGGCTGCTGGACGTGGTTGCGGCTCAGGCGAGGGTGCAGCCGCCGAGCGCGCCCCTCTGGCCGTCGTTTGCCCCACCCATCGATCCGAAGGTCAAGGCGTGGACGAAATGGTTCGGGCGCTACCTCGGCGTGCATGTCGTTGATAGCGCAGCCAAGACATTCCACTCGTTCAGGCACACCTTCAAGCGGGCATGCCGCGAGGCGGGCTTGAGCGAGGAGGTGCACAACGCACTGACTGGTCACGCGGGTGGCGGAGTCGGCCGCCGCTACGGCCGTGAGCGGCGAGCTGACGGAACTCTCGATTGCGGGATCTCGTTGGCTCGGTTGCAAATTGAAATTGATAAAGTCGGCTATCGCGACGTTGCGCTCCCGCGTCCTAACAGCGAGAGGATTAGATTCAAGCGCGCAGCAAACTGAACATTACCCGAATTTACTATAATTCTGCTTGGTTTTCCTATTCAGAAACTCTTGTTCCCAACAATCAGGGTTGAGCTTTTCCTGGGCATCATCGCCTGCTAAATCGTTGTCCCACTGAAATCATTAGGTTTTCTAGGTCGGACCGGGGTACAAAGCCGGGTACAGACCTAATGATTCGGAAGATGGAACGACACGCTTCCCGCACCCCGACGTCACGGGTCAGATCGCTGGACCTCTCCAAGGCGTGAAGAACCGCCTGAGCGAATTCGCGCGTCAGTATGTCGATGATCCCGGGGTGAGCCCGAACCACAGCTGGCGGCATCGTTTCCGCACCGTCGCGACGAAGGTGGGCGTCGCCGGAAATGTCATTGATGCACTATGTGGTTAGTCACCCCGGAGTGTCGGTGAGCGTTATGGCAGCGTCTCGCTGAATGCGCGTGTGGAAGCCATCTTCCGGGTGCCGCGTATTGACATATGATCCAGTCCCTCGAAATTGACATAAACGGCTTGTCCAAGGGTTCGAATCCCTCCGTCTCCGCCACTCCTTCTCTCGTCCTACAAATCTCTGATTCGGAACGGCTTTTTCGCTCGCTGTTTTCATATTTGTCCCCGATTTGTCCCCGCGGAAGCTGGCGCCCGAAGGACCGGGTGGAGTACAGAGGGAAGAGATGCCGGCCGTCGTGACGGCGGCGGCTCGATATTTCGTTCCTTCGAATCCCTGCGAATCGCGAAGTCACCTCCGCCGGCCGATGTCGGGTCAGGTCCCGCGACGGCGCTCCCCGTCGCGGCGCCCGGGCTGGAGCGGGATGCGTCGGTTAGCCGATCTGCGGTCCCTGCGCGGCGAGGAGCGCTCCGTCGGCTGCTCGGACAGACCCCGCCCGGCTGGCCGGATCGACCCCCAGCCGCTTCGACCACTCCGACAGATTCTGAGGTCGGTAGGCGGGGTTCGCACGCCATCGTTCGAAGACGCTTCCGTCGATGGTCTCGTTGATGCGGGAGGTCGTCTTCGTGGATCCGACCCTTGGCGGCGACCCCACCGGCCGATCGAAGGGACGTGCGATCATGCGGAGGGGAGCGGGCATGAACTGGGCATAGGAATCCGCGATCGGCGCCGTCGCATCCGACGCGTCGGTCTCGAAACCTGGGCGGAACCGGAGTCCAGCGAGCGCCGCCTTGTCCATCAGCCATTTCAGAGGCGCCTGGGCGAGGATGTCGCTCGGATAGCCTCCGCCCACGTTCGCATGTGCACCGACGAACCAGCGCTGTTCGACTTCGTCGAGCGACCGGGTCGGTCCTGCGGCCGGCGTCGTGTTCTCGATCGTGCGGGTCCAGAACGTTGGTTCGAAGGAACGGCGATGCTCGTCGAGGGCGAGCGCGTGGAAGGCACGCCTGTTCCAGCGATAGAGGTGGGTGTCGAGGAAGCGATATCTGGCGATGCGCGACGACAGGCTCGACACTGGGCTGCCCATCGAGCCGACGGTATCGAACACGCCGACGAACTCGATGTCGGCGGCATGGCAGCAGGCGGCGACCCAACGCTCCTCAAGGCTCGACGGCGCGTTAGCAGGGGCGCCCAGGAGGGTTCTGATCGTCTTCTCGTTTCCGCGCCGGTAGCGGGCGTAGAGCTGCTCGAGCGAGAGCGGAGCTCCCGGGCGCAACACGCCGCACTTGGCGATCAGCCCCGAGAGGCTTCTGGCGGCATAGGCGCCCCGGCTGAACCCGAAGATGAAGATCGCGTCGCTGGGCTCGTAGATCTGGACGAGCCAAGCGTAGGCATCGAGGATCTCGTCGTCCAGGCCGTGCCCTCCGACGCCGCCGCGCCACTTCTCGAGCAGGCGGGTGCCGACGCCCTGCCCGTAGTAGACATGCTGGTCCGGGGCCGCCGGGTCGCAGAGCGACTTGAGGCGCCAGACGTTCGTGTTGTTGCCGAGTGTATTCCAGGTGCCGTCGAGGAAGATGGCCAGCCGCTTCATGCCCCTGCTCTCCGGGAGGTTCGAGTTCGAGATCGCCGGGCGCGCCGACATGCAGCCGGCGCACCCAGACCTGGCATCGGCTAGAATCTGCGGGCCAGATACCGCTTCAGCCGTTCCAGGAGCCCGGTCTGCTTCTCCGGCGGAGGCGGTCCGGCCGGCGGGCTCGCGGCCGGCCCGGATCCGTAGTGACGGGCCTTCGCCGCAAGATCTCGCTCCCGCTCTGCGGCGATCTGCTCGTCGCTCCAGGGGCCGGCCTCGATGACCTTGCCCTTCCGGATGACGTAGTGGGATCGGCAAGGCTGATGCCAGTTGCCGACGGACGGGTTCAGGCTGACCGTGTCGCCGTCGTAGGTCATGGACCAGTCCGTCGGCGTGAGGGGCGTGTAGACGTCGGTGCCGCAGCCGCAGCAGCAGCTGTGGGCGACCGTGCCGTACTCCATCGAGACGTAGAGCACTCCCGGATCTAGCCGATCCGGGAGTAGATCGACGAAGCGATGCTCGAGGCGCCGGTGCCGCGTCATGCCGCCACCTCGTTCACCAGCAGGTTGCCGTCGGTCGTGTAGGTGCTGTGGAGTTCGCCTTCGAAGTCCCGGTAGAACCCCTTGAGCTTTTTCCACTTCACGACCGCCATGATGGCGTTGAGCGCATTCAGGTCGGCGACCTGGATGTTCGATGCATAGACGTCTTCGTCGCCGCCGCCGGCGAAGGAGACGTGCCGCCCGATGCGATCCCGTGCGCCGGGCGTGCTGGCGGTGACCCGGAGGATGCCGCCGAGCGTCCCGTCGACGAGTTCGAGCCCCATGCCGCAGTCGATGAACGACGCGCCGATCTCCTCGAGCTTTTGCATGATCAGGCGTTTGGCCTCGCCGGAGTCGACGCAGATGAAGGCGAAGTCGATGCCGTCGAGCAGGTAGAGATTGGTTTCGTCGAGCGCGACCGAATGGGCCGAGATGCCGCGATGCATGTTCGAGTAGATGCCCGCGAAGTGGTCGACCTTCCTGGGGACCTCCCGCAGATCCTCGATCGAAGGCGCGCCGGGGGCCCGAAACGCGTTGTGCTGAAGGAAATCGTCGCCGTCGAAGAGGCGGATCTCCGAGACCGGCGTCTTCGCGACGAGATCCAGGACGTATCCGCCCGAACCGCCGAGCCCGATGATCGCCACTTTGCCGCAGAGCTTCTCCGTGAGAGCGCCGATCCGGGCCCGGCCCGAGGCCGTCTCGATGTATCTGAAGACGCCCTCCTCGCCTTCGTCCTCGGGCGAGCGGTAGACTCGCGGGTCCGCCGTCGGATCGATCTGTAACGCCGGCCCGGAGAGGATGCCGGCGTAGGTCGCCATCTTCTCGAAGTAGTCGGCATAGCCGCCGTCGGGCTTGCTGGAGAAGGAGTGCCGGGACGCAAGACCGTGACCCCACCGCTGCGGGCAGCTCTGGTAGCGGATCGCATCGATGGGCCTGCCGGTCGCGTCGCAAGGGTAGTCGCCATCGAGATGGACGACGTGACCGTTCACTTCCGCATCCGGTCGGCGGGCGACGTCGCCCGCCAGAAGAAGGTTCGAGATGAGCGTGCCTCTGCGGATCCGCCGCTGCGCGTCCACGTACGGGACTTCGCGCATGACGAGGTACCCGCCGACGATCTGGACGCAATAGCCTTCGTCGCGAAGACGCTTGAGGTCCGGACTAGCTCTGAACGGTGCGGGTGACATTGAACCGGCTCCCGTTCTTGACGTCCACGGCGCCGCCTGCCGTCAGGCTCCCGGCATGCGGCTCGGACGCCGCGCGCTGGTAGGTCATGGTGAACACGACGTTCGCCGCCGGGGCGGAGCCCGGGAACGCGAGCCGCACGATCTGCTCGAACGTAACCCGGAAGCCGACGACCGTGTGGGGCCGGGCATTGACGATGATTTCGATCTCGGTCGGCGGCTTGCGCGCCACGACGAAGCGCTCGACGCCGGGTGCGGTGAGATCGAAGGTCTCGTCGGGCTCGATCAGCCGGTCGGTGCCGCCCGGAACATCGAGGAAAACCGCCTCGTCGGCGCCGGGCGCCGCCAAGGCATAGAGGTCGGCGCCGGCGATCTCGGGCTTGCCCCAGGTGATCCGGGCGTCCCGTACCACGAAGCGGAAGTCGCGGTCGGAGCGGAATGCGACGAAGCGCCCGACGCCGCGACCGCGCAGATCGAACGTCTCGTTGGAACGGACATTCTCGAAGTCGCCAGTCTGCAGGATCGCGAACAGACTGAAGTCGTCGGGAGGGTGCAGTCCGGCCTCGCGGAGGATCAGGCTGCCCTCGGGGACGGGATCGGGGATCCGAAGCGGACGGAACTGCAGGTTCCCGTACGCCAGTTCGATGCGGTAGGTGTCGTGGCGGTCGTCGTGACCGCGGTCGGGAAGGGGAGGCATGATGTGATTCCTTCGAGGATGGGCCGGACGGCGTCCGGTCTCGAAGGATCAATCGAAGGGATTAGGCTTGACCGGTAAGCTCGGCCGCGGAAAATTTCATTCCGTCGTGTCGAAGGAGCGGGCTGCCGGCTGCGCGCCGGGGCCGGCGCAGCCATCGACGGATCGACCTCCGCTTCACCCCGACGGCGACGTGGATCGCACCCCGGTGCGCGCGCGTGGGGACCATCTGTCGATGATGTCACCGATCTCCGAAGCCCGGCGACGAGACAGCCTCGCGGCCTCGGCGAATTCGGGCTATCGCCCGATCGCCTCGCGGACTTCTTCGACGACCGCCCTGGCGTCGGCCGGAGAAATGGATGCTTCGGCGGCGACCTTCATGATCTCTGGCTCGCCGGGATTTCGGCTTTCGCCGGCGACGGCGAGATTGTGTTCGCCGCAGGGTCCCACCGAACAGGTGAGGTCATAGGCGGGAGCGGTCGTCCAGCGCCCGTCGGACGACATCTGGAAGGCGTGGTTTTTGGCGTGGTCATCCCGGTTGTGGGCGAACACGTTGAATATCATGCGGCGGAAGATCTGCCGGACCTCCTGGACGTCTCGCGTCAGGTTGCCCGCGATTCTCATGAGGAGTCCATGGCTCCGGGGAGACGGTGGTCGGCCTCCGCGAGGCCCGACGCCGTGTGCAAGTGGACGCGGCAGGTCTCGGCGTGGTCGAACCTGCTTACGGTAAAATAGCTCCCCGCCTTCGTCCGGATCAGATCAGCCTCCGGCATGACGACGCCGGCGGCACGTGCCATGAGCGAGTAGGCATACTCCTCAGCACCGATCTCGGCCGGGTCGTCCCTCGGTCCGAATTTGAGCAGCCAATGCCCGTAGCCGTCGGGCAGACCTTCTCCGGCGTCGTAGCGGACAGTCCGGGTGGACGGATCGAAATTGATTACGACCTTCGGCCGGGCGCCCCCCCGAACTGCCCTCTGCCTGCCGCAGGGTGTCGACGTCCGCCTCCGGCAGATCGTCTTCGACCTGCCGCGCCTGGCCTGCCAGCCATTCGAGATCGGCGACGCCTTCCGGCGACTGCTCGTCCAGCGGCATCTCGGGCACCTACCGCAGCGTACTCATCCCCCTGGTCCCGACCGCGGCCAGCCGGTCCAGCGGCGTCAGGAAGCGATAGTCGTAGCCTCGCTTCCGCAGACTTCCTTCCAGGAGCGCCGTCCTCAGCCATCGGGAAGGCTGTCGTTGAAGAGACCATGAAGGCCTTCGAACGTCTGTGCCCGAGCCGACGTCACACCAGCCTTGGCCGGGAGGCGGAAGGGCGAGATTGGAAGCGGGGCGCCGAGGAAACCCCGATCGAACTCGAAGTAGGCCCTCCGTTCATCCTTGTGCCAAGCCAGCCTGCCGAGCGGGCGGCTTCGGTCGCCGATCGCGATCTCGACGCCGAGGGCGCCGATCTGCAGGAAGGACTCGTTCCGTCGCTTCGCGGTCATCGCCGGCGGCTCCTTGCTCTCTTGAGAGGTTGCGCCATCACCTGTTCGAGCGTCTCGAACTGCCGGGGTATGAACAGGCTATCGAAACCGCTCTCGGCCTGTAGGGCGCATGCGATGTCGACCGAAGCGCTTGAGGGAGCCCAGGCTCACTCCCGACCGTTCGGCGAGCGCGTCCTGGGTCAGCTGTTCCCACAGACGGCACTCCTTCGCCCAGGCGGCACCCGACGCCAGGATCTCCGAAGGTGCATTGAGGGATAACATGTTATCTCCACGGCCCTGGTTAAGCAGATAAGAGATAACATATTGTCTCTTGATGAGTATAAACCGACATGTCGAGGCACGTGTCCGCTAGGGCATCGCGAAGAGTCCGGCGGTCCTAGCAGCGCCAACCACCCGACACGTGATGGCTACCAGTTGCGCGACAGCTGGCCCTCTGGCACCGGTCCGCAGATGAAGAAGGCCGGGCAGCGAGGGCATGTGTCGGTCCCGGGATCGGTGGGAAACCGGCCGGCGCGGATATGGCGCAGGGCTTCCTCGAGAGACCGCTGCCGATTTCGGAGCATCGTCGGCTTCATGCCCACCTCGGAGACCTTGCCGTCGGCAAGGTGGACAAGTTCGGCGACGGCATCCGGATATGCCTGCCGCGTGGCAAGGGTCAGGATCGCTGCGGCGATATCCGTACCCTCCTTCGACCGCCTGTGCCCCGTCTTCACGCGTCTGAAGCGTCTCCGGCCGTCCGAGTGCATGATGAGATCGTCGGCGCGAACCCGGATCGCGTCGGCGCCGATCCGGAGGACGACGTCGTCGGTCGTCTCCGGCCGATGCCCGTCCCGCGTCGCTACGAAAAATTCCAGGAGCGCGCGCGCGTGGACGCCGTACTGGCGGAAGTCGGGATCGGGCAGACCGGCCTCTTCGAGGGCTACCGCCATGGCTCCGTCCAAAGCCGTCGGAGCGGGGGCGATGCTGCCCTCCACGATGCCGTGGACGACGACCCGCACGGCCTCGTGCATGCGCATGAACGGCGACTCGGTCCGACGTCCCCCGATCCGCAGCACATGGGTGTAGAAGAAACGGCGCGCGCACGACTCGTAGAGGCCGATCTGCTCGCCCGTGAAGATCATCTCGCCGCCGACGCGCAGGCTGATCACCGCATCCTCGACGGAAGCCGCCGGCTTCGGAACGGGCTGCACATGATTTCGGGACAACCCTTCGCCGAGGCGGTCCACGAACCGCGACAGCGCGCGGGCGCCACCATCAGATCTTTGGGTCGCCGCGTAGAGGAGGAGTCTATCCCGCGCCCGCGATGCCGCGACATAGAAGAGGCATTCCTGCTCCTCGTCGTGGCCTGCATGCAGGGTCTCGATGCCGCCGCGATCGGCCCCCTCGATCATTCCATCCGGGGGCGGGCATGGCGGCGTCTGCGCCGGTCGTGGCAGCGTGTCGGCGTTCATCCCCGGCACGTGAACCACCGGGAACTCCAGCCCCTTGGCACCGTGGATGGTCATCAGATGGACGGCGTCCATGGTGCGCGCAGATGCCGGCAATTGCCTCAGATCGCGATCGTCCCGAAGACGGACCAAGCGCTTGATGCGCTCTAGGAGGCGCGGCACCGGAGCGCCCCGACCGGGCGGTTGAACCCGCAGGAAGTTCATCAGCTGCCACACCGCGATGCCTCGCGTGCGGCCAGCGACGTCACCGGCCTCCGACATCTCCGCCGCCAGCCTGGAACGGTCGAGAAGCAGGCTCGCAAGAATCGTCCAGGGGTGCGACCCGGCATCGAAGCCGGCGCATGCCGCGGCCACCGCCGCGAGCCCCTTCCGGCCGCGCTCCGTCATGCTCGAGCGATCAATCCAGACGTCCCACTCGCCGGGGAGGCAGGGACTGCGGCGCAACTCGGACAGCGCGGCATCGACATCGGGCATCGACATGGCGAAGCACGGGACGGACGCCAGTCTCACGATGCCCATTCCCCGCGGATCGCACAGGACCGACAGGAAGGATAGAAGGTCCTTCACCTCGGGCCGCTCGAAGAGACTGCCGAGATAGAGGGCCGGGATGCCTTGGAGCTCGAGTTCTCGGGCGAAATCCGACAGCTTCTCGTTCCCGGTGCAGAGCACGGCTTGGTCGCCGTAGGAGTATCCCGCCCGGCGCATCTCCTCGATCGCTTCCGCGATCTTCTGCGGCAGAGCTTCCTTGCTGTCGACCTTGCGCAGCTCGGGACCCGCACCGCTTCGCCCTCGGCTCGAACTCAGGCTTCCGCCACCCGTCGGCATTTCCTCGGCGAAGGCAGAGAACGCGCCAACGATCTCGCTCGTCGAACGGTAATTCACCTGCAGCCGTCCCCGGCGCCCTCCTTCGAAGTCCTCCTTGCCGAAGCGGCTCGTGTTGAACGACGAAGCCCCCCGGAACCGATAGATCGACTGGCGGGCGTCGCCCACGGCCCAGAGATTCTCTCCCTTGCCACAGAGCGCCTCCAGCAACCGGACACTCGCTCGGTTCACGTCCTGATACTCGTCGACCAGGACATGGGCGCATTGCTTGCGCATGATGTCGCGGACCTGCTCGTCGTTCTCGAGCAGAACGACCGGCCTCATCACCAGATCGCCGAAATCCAGGCACCCCTCGTCCGCCTTGAGACGCTCGTACGCGGCGTAGACTTGGGCGACTTCTCCTGCCCTGGCGGCGATCTTCTCGGCGTCGGCCGACGCTGCAGCCGCCGCCATGTCTCGGGCGAGTTCGGCGTATCGCAGCTCGTCCACCACCTCGTCCTTCGCGCGGGAGATGGCCTTCAACATCTCCGACACGATCCGGGTCGGATCATAGAGGTTGCGGTACTCCTTCAGATCAAAGGCCGGAAAGCGCTCTTCGAGAAGTTCGACCGCTTCCGCCCGGTCCATGAGCCGCCTTGGTCGGAGCGAAGGAACGAACCGCTTGATCAGGTCGAGCCCGAAGGAATGGAAGGTGCCGATCTGCATCGCCGCCGCGGCATCTCGATCGACCCGGGCGAGGCGGTCGGCCATTTCCACCGCGGCCTTGTTCGAGAACGTCAGCAGAAGGATCGAGCGCGGATCGACTTTCTGGTCGAGAAGCCACGAAACACGTCCCGTGAGAGTTTGCGTCTTCCCGGTGCCCGGACCCGCGGCGAGCAGATACGGACCGGAGAAACGTCGTGCGGCAACGCGCTGGCGTGCGTTGAGAGGCGGGGGCGGCAGCCCTTCTTCGGTCTGCGCCTTCGCCGGAACGATCGGGAGCAGCAGCGCGTCCAAGAGCTGCTGGGCCACCACCTCGAAGGGCATCCCGAACTCGTCGGCGATCGCGGACGCCATCCTGCCATCGACGACATGGAACTTGCGGACGACGTGGCGCGGCAGGAGCAGTTCGCGTCCGAAGAGGTCCATCTGGATCTCGCGGCGCTGCTGCCGGTTGTAGCCGATCCTTTCGAAACCCTCGGGCGAAGGCTCCGATGCACGTGCCGGGTCCATCGGCTCCGCTGGCACTCCCGGCGGCGCCTTGCCGTCACCGAGTTCGGCGTGGCCGATCTCATGAGCGACGAGGAAGGCCTGTTCGAACGGGGAGCCCACGTTCTCGTGGACGATCAAGTCGTCGGCAGGCGCGTATGTCGCCCGCGATCGGTCGAGCGTGACCGCACCGGGCCGAGCCTTCTCGACGTCGATGCCGCGAAGACCGGCCGCGGCTACGGCGAAGGCGTAGGGATCCCTAGGATCGTGACCCGCCGCGACCGTCGCGTCGTGCAAGGCGGCCGCAGATTGCCGCGCGATCTCGACCGCATCCATCTCAGGCGTCTTCCGACATCAGAGCTTCGAGCCGCTCGCCTCCGACCTCCGCGTCGATCAGGACCTGTTCGAAGGTCGCGAGCCCGTCGTTGCCCGGTCGTCCGTCCGATTTGTAGCTGCGTGCTCCGGCGGGAACCGGGCTCCCGAGCAGACCACCGACGAGTTTGTCGACCGTGACGTCCAAAGCCGCCGCGAGCCTGCCGAGGAACCGACGCGGGACGGAGGAGAGACGGATCCTCCGTTCACGGAACGCAGCGATCACCTGTCGAGGGACGTCGAGCTGTCGGGCGATCTCGCGCAGGCGGCCCGTCTCAAGTCCGGCGAAAGGGTCTCCGGCTTCTCCCAGGGCCACGAAACGATGGGCCTCGAGCGCGTTCCCGATCAGGCGTTTGTCCACGTCGGACAAGGGCCGTTCGTCCTCGACGAACGTGCGCGACAGCTCGCGCGCGAGATCGACGAGATCGCGCGCGAACTGAGGATATCGTGTCAGATAAGTTTCCAGCGTCCGACGATCGTGGTCGGGCTCGACCGAGAAGGCGTCGAGGACGTCGTCCCGGGATGGCTGCGAGGAAGCGGCGCTCATCGGTCGTCTCCATCCCTCATGAAGCGTTCGATGGCGAGGTATGCCTTGTCGCGATATGTCCTGATGGTCTTCTCCGAACGCCCTAGAGTCTTGGCGATCGTGACGGCGAACGTCTCGTTCGAGTCGATCGGTATCCCGAGCCGCAGCATCTCGATGATCCTGATTTGTTCCGCAGGTAGTTCGTCGATCGCTGCGTCTAGCCTCAACCGGTAATTCGTCGACGATTTTTCGGCGACGTCGAACGGATCGTATTCCCCCGCCGCATGCTCGACCTCCTTCGAAAGCTCGCCGGATTCGTCGTCGTACGACAGGCCGGTCGTCCGATTCTCTTCGCGCCAGACCTTCCTCTCCGCATCCACCCGAAGCCTGCTCATCGCGCTTTCGAAGCGGATCTCGAAGAAGTCGAGCTTCTCCGAGTAGAGGTGGTGGTCTTCGGACAGCAGCGTCACGAAGCGGTCGAACATCCGGTCGCGGATCTCGCCGGTGCTGTAGGATTCGACTTCGCCACCGGCGCGTTCGGCGTTCGGAAGCCGTTTGAGGACCCGCTTCAGCAGTTGTGCGTACAGTCGGTCGAAATAGCGGTCTGAGTTGTCGATGCGCGTGCTTCTGACGAAGTAGAGGAGACATTCGGTTTCGACGTATTGCGGATTGCCGCGCGGGATCTCGCAGCGCTCCACGAGTTCGTCGCGAGACAAGAGGACGAGCTCCTCGAGCTGCGCAGTCGTCTCGGGACGACGCTCGTATGGCTCGCCTGGACCGTGGTCAGCCAGCCGACGCTTCCGCAGCGGTGTAATCAAAGCGATGCCCCCCGTGCATCTGCGATCACCGCTCGATCGACGCGGTGTTCTCCGGACTGCGCCGGCTGATGCTGTCTACCGATTTCGGTTGCCGGTTTGAACCGAGCACCTCCACGTTCTATGGAGCTGTGCACGCTGAATCGGGCCCGAGCAGGCCGACCGTCGTGCCGACGCGCGCGATAGGGCCGCGCTCGGCATCGACTTCAACCCCGACTGGATCGGCCTGCAGGGTGCGCGGTGCGCCGTGTCAGGCTGCGCGGTTGGACGGGGTTTGCCTTCTAGGAATAATATCCTGTTGGCGTGTGGATGGTGCGGCCGGTGTCCGAGGGCCGGACGTGCCGCCGCCCGGCTCGTAGGACCCGGAGTCGAAGCTGCTGAAGGCGAACATCCGACCGACAGCAGCCACGGTTGCGCTCCCCCATTGGCAGAGGATGCGCGTTGTGATCACCGGCCGATTCCATATCGGGTCCCGCCGGGTAAGCTGCCTGGAAAGCCGCGAAGGAACCTCGCGGCTTCACCGGCGTCAGGCTATTTGACCTGGACTGTCTCCCGACGCCGGGTCGGCGTCGCATTCCTTCCTTGCCTGGACGAAACGAGTTGGACCGATGCCGGTGGCCGATGAGGCGCTCTACAGGCTGCTCCAGGTTTCGGATCTCCACTTCGGCAACATCCCGGCCAGACAGTCGACCGCTTCGAGCGCTCCATCTCCGCGCCTGATCGGTTTGAACCCGCTCTTCGACGGGCACTTGGGGCATCACGCTGCGGGCGTTCTGGCATTGAACGATTTCCATGCGAGGTTGCGTCGGCAGTGCGAAGGCTTCGACATGGTCGTGACCGGCGACGTCACGGCCAACCGTGCCGTCGGTCAGTTCGATCTGGCAGGGTGCTTTCTGGGGGCGGGGCCTTCGCAGTTCAGCTTCCAGCTCGGCCGTTCGGATTGGGCGGATACGGGCATCTCGGGCAACCACGACCAGTGGAACGGAAACAACTCGATGATTGGGGGGCCGACCCCGGGGCCTGGCTCGGCATCTCCCACAACCAATGCCCAGGGTACGGGCCAGGATCCTGCCCGACGATACGATCTTGAAGTTCCTCTTCATCGACACGGACGCCGACGTATCCGCCTCCAGTCCGAACCGCATCCTCGGCCGCGGAGCGTTCCATACGCAGTTACAGGCTCTGGAAGGACTGCCTCCATCGGAGAACGCGAGATCCGCGTTCTGGTCATGCACCATTCCGTGGTCAGTCCCGTCAAACCAACCCCCGATCCCTCCCGTCCGGGCGTGGTGCAGATCACGCGTGGCGGAAGACGTCGGATGATGGAGATCGCCGATTTCTCGATGCGGTTGCTGAACCATTTCATCGTCGACAAGTCGATATCGGTGGTCCTCTCAGGGCATATGCACGTGGCCCCGTTGTCCGAGATGGTCGCCTCCAACGGTCCCTACACCCGGCGCTACCTGGAAGCCCGCTGCGGATCGACGACACAACGCGACAGATTCGAATACAAGGACTTGAAAGGCATGCCGCAGGCCCGCGCGCTTCGCCCGAACACCTTGCCCGTGTCGTTGCCCCGGCCCGGGCGCGCGAAGCGGTCGCGGAACAGGTAGTGGCTGACCAGCGCGGTGAAGGCGCGCGTGCGTGCGCGCTGGCCGTCGCCGCAGATCTAGGCCACCGCGATCCTGGTGTTGTCGTACAGGATCGACAGCGGCACGCCGCCGAAGAAGCCGAAGGCAGCAACGTGCCCGTCGAGGAACGCCTCGGTGGTCTCGCGCGGATACGCCCTCACGAAGCAGGCGTCGGAGTGCGGCAGGTCCATGCAGAAGAAGTGGACCTTGCGCTGCACGCCGCCGATCGTGGCCACCGCCTCGCCGAAGTCGACCTGGGCGTGGCCGGGCGGGTGGGCGAGCGGCACGAAGGTCTCCCGGCCCTGGGCCCGGCAGATCCGCACGTGGTCCTTCACCACCGTGTAGCCGCCGGCATAGCCGTGCTCGTCGCGCAGCCGCTCGAAGATGCGCTCGGCGGTGTGGCGCTGCTTGACCGGCGCGCTCCGGTCCGCCTCCAGGATCGCCGCGATCACCGGCAGCAGGGGCCCAAGCTTCGGCTTCGCGACCGGCTTGGTGCGGGTGTAGCCCGGCGGCAGCGAGAACCGGCACATCTTGGCGATCGTCTCGCG
The DNA here is from genome assembly GCF_003173735.1 of Methylobacterium radiodurans. NCBI lineage: Bacteria > Pseudomonadati > Pseudomonadota > Alphaproteobacteria > Hyphomicrobiales > Methylobacteriaceae > Methylobacterium > Methylobacterium radiodurans. Next base: position 1,090,200 of record NZ_CP029551.1, read on the forward strand.
GCTCAGCCCGAACACACGGGCTGCCTCACGCCGAGAGTTGCCGTCGATGAACACGAACTGTCGAACGGCCGCGTAGACTTCCACGGCGAACATCCTCGGCTCCTCTCGACAGAGAAGCCTCTCCACGGGCCGGCTTTTATACCGGCCGCATCAGCACGGCGCCGACGCTCCAGTGGATGGTTTTGTCACCGCCCTACACACCGCCAAAGCCTTCCTCTACGCCGCAGCCGTCATCATCCTCATCAGACGCCTCGCCCGCTCAGCCTGACTTCTCGGACGGACTCTAAGCGGATGCCGTCGATTTCCGCGGCGAGCGGCGTGAGTCAAAGAGCAGGGCCGAATCCGCATGCCGGTCGTTCATTCCGTGCGAGGTTGCAGTGCGGAGGCTCGACTGGTTGCCTTGGCCGGCCTGCATGCATGGCAGCCAAAGCCGGATCGAGACAATTTCCCATCGGGCATCTCTCTTCGACTTCCCGAACTCGCGGGTCGTCGCATCGAGTCGCACCGTCCGTGAATGTGTTCTTGCTCGGAATTATGGACGCTGAGGCCGAAGTGCTTCCCCTTCCGTCGATGCCAAAGACCGGTGCCGTGCCGACCGGCATGTCGCGGCAGGTCGGTCGGCATGCGCGGCAACGATCCGGTCCCTGATTACCCGGGGCCTCGGCCACGTCCACAGACGAGATAGTCGGTCAGTTTGTCTCGTCCATGTCGAGTTTCTGTCAAAGCATGCCGACTTCGGATGGCATAAAAAGGATAGTATAATTCAAAAAAGCGTTGTCATCTGCGATGATTTCCGAGCAAATCGCGCTAAGTCCGGACTTGACGGATCGATAGGTGACGATCAAATCTGAAGCTGTTCCGCAGGTTGGGCGGCCGTGAAAGCCGCTTGGACGAGTGAATGCTTGCAAGGTATGGCCTATTATCTTGGTATGATTGCCGTAGTCGTCGACCTGCATCGTCGGCGCGGCCTCTTCGCCGCCCGGTCCACCTCCCTGCCAGCTGCTCGGCTGACCTGGCGCAACAGTACCGTCCGAAGTCGGCATAATCCGTCGCTCTCGGTTGTTCGGGGAAGCTGGCGAGATCGCAGAAGGCATGCGGAACCTGCACGGTGAACGTCAGCAGCGCGGCTTCGAGTTGTCGGCTCAGGTTGGGATCAGTCCCGGCACACGTGATGGTGCGAAGGCAGCCGTCGTTCCGCACGAAGATGTCGTGCCGCAAGGGCCGAGCGAGGAACTGCAGATGCCCGAGGTGGTCCACCGGGACCCGATTGCCGTCGTCCCATGGGCAGGCGAAAGGCAGCGGTCACCGAACGGTCAGCGCGGCACGCCGGGCGCGTCGCGATGAAGCCCGATCCCATGACCCTCGATCTGCTGGCGACGCTCGACGTCGTCGACGACGACGTCTGCGCGGTGGTGGATGCCTATCTGGCCGATCCGCGGCCGCGCATGATCGGTTTCGGGGATGGCTATCGGATCGACCCCTCGGCCGCGGTCGAGGCCCACCCTTTCGCCGATCAGCTAATCCGGCAGCCCTGGGCCTCCGACGAGTTGCGTCGGGCGGCGGTCCGCGCCGCCATCCTGCTGGCACGGCCCGAACGAGCAGCGTGACGTCTACTGCCATGCAGTCGTTGCAAGCGTGCGTCGGCTGAGGTGACCGAAGGCAACCAGGGCGGCGAGGTGCGCAAGATCGGCTACATCGGCCTGGTGCGCATTAAGGATTCTGCAAAGAAGGCCCGCAAACCGGTGACCGAAGGTATGCTTGCCTTCACGATCGAGAACTTCGACAAGGTCGACGACCGGCACATCATCGTCGGAAGCGACAACAATCTGCCGTTTACGGCCAGCCGGGACACGCACCAAGTGGACGACGACGACTTCGTGCTGCTCGAGGTGAATGATTTTTTGATGACGAAGTAGGGGGCCGGTGCCCGAAGCCTCCGCACGAGGTCCCGGGACACCTGATTGAGATCGTTGCCGCGATGCGGCGGCGGCAATACCCCTCGGACGTGCATGGGACGGCTCTGCAGGAGACGGTTCTGCACAGCCTCGTCGAAGCGCGCCTCGCCCATCTCAAGATCGCCGAAGCGTGGTTCCTGAATGGCGCCACCTTCGAAGCCATGGACCTTTGCCGGACGAGTTGGAACGGTCGCTTGGTCTTCGGTCGCCGTCCCGAGCTGGAGCGGCGTCGCAAGAGCATGATCAACTGCGACGGCTGGCGGGGAAACCGCCTGCGCCTCTGCTACACATGCGGCGACCGCATCCTGCTGGGCGACCATCACTTCCGCTTCGCGCCGCAGCCGGCACCTGCCTGCTTGCCTTCCGCGGCAGGCAGCGCGGGCTCGCCACAGCCTGCATCTGCCATGGCACACTTTGTCATGATCGCGACGACCGGGAGACAAACAAGCCACCTATATCACTCATCGTGCGCCTGAACGAAATGAAGACGCATCGATGGGGAGCATGCCAAAGCCCGTCGGAGTGCATCGCGGCCGAGGCATGCCTATTAGACGCGGCTTAAATCATCCGGGCCATTTTGCAGATGTCGTCGACCTTCGATTTCTCGAAGACGGTTGACTGCGAACGCGGACGGATATTTCGGGAGCATCTGCAGCCAATGGAGAGGATTCCGCAATGAGGAAGACTGTCAAGCAACTGACGGTCGTGATGGTCTTCGGCTCGGCGGCCTTGGTCGCGACGGGCGCCTCCGCCTTCGAGCGTGGCGGCCATGCCGGCGGCCCAGGGTGGGCGCGCGGTGGTCACGGCTTGGGTCCAGGCGGCCATCGCGCGTTCCGGGGAGGCGGCCATGGAGGGGTCGCTCCCGGATTCTATCGGGGTCGCCGCCACGGCGGGGCGGGGGCGTTTGCGGGACGTGGCTACTATCGCCCGCAACGTCACTAGGACGACTTCGAAGCCGCCGCCTGCCAGACTTGCTCTCGGCTTGCTTCGGCGCTCTGAAGCTCGCGCTTCGGCCCTGCGCCCGGGGCCTGCGCGGGCGGTGCTGGAGGCAGTCGGACCGATTAGTCGGTAGGCTGCCGCCTCGGGCGGAGGCGTTGCCGCGATCAACTGCGGACGGCTGCCGATCGAGACGACCGCCACCTTGAACGCCAAGCCCCGGCATCGGCGGCACACCTTTGCGCCCGCGGGATCGAAGGCATCTGCGTTCTTTAACGCGACCGACGAAAGCGAGGTTGCGCTTTCAAGCGGCTGCAGGTGCGTGGCGCTCCCGAGTGGTGCCGTATTCCAATTGTTTCGAGATTCGGAGAACCGATGCAGCGGACGGATGCTGTCCTGATCGAGGCAACGCGGTGGATGCATTGGTTGCCGGGCTGGGCACAGAGTATCGCCCTGGTTCTCGGCTGCTTTGCCGTCGTGCTGCCCCTTCATCAGATCGCGTATCGTTTTCTGACACGGGCGTTTCAAGGTCGCAGCCTGTTCTGGCGCTCCCTCGTCGGACGGACGCAAGGTCCCACACGGCTCGGCCTCATCATCGTCGCGGTCGGTGCCGCGTCGGCGATCGCGCCGGTGTCGCGGGAAGTCCGGGTTCTGGTGAACCACACCCTGCTCGTAGGTCTCGTCGCACTCGCCGGTTGGTGCTGCTCGATCGCGATCCATATCTCGACGGTGATCTACCTGCGCCGATTCAAACTCGACGCGGAAGACAATCTGCTCGCGCGGAAGCACTTCACTCAGATGCGCATTCTGGAACGCGCAGCCGTGACTCTCGTGGCTCTGGTGACGCTGGCGATATGTCTGATGACGTTCGAGCCTGTACGGCAATACGGCGTCAGTCTCCTCGCCTCGGCCGGAGCCGCCGGGTTGATCCTCGGCCTCGCGATGCAGCCAGTCCTCTCGAACCTCGTCGCCGGCATCCAGATCGCGATCACGCAGCCGATCAAGATAGAGGATGCGGTCATCGTGGAGAACGAATGGGGCTGGGTCGAGGAGATCAACTCGACATATGTCGTCGTACGACTCTGGGACTGGCGGCGGCTCGTTGTTCCGTTGACCTATTTCATTCAGAAGCCATTTCAAAATTGGACGCGCGAAGGCTCGTCGCTCATCGGCAGCGTCTTCCTCTATGTTGATCATACGACGCCGATCGCGGCCATGCGGTCGAAGCTTGCGGAGATCGCCGCGCAGTCGAGTCTGTGGGACCGCAAAGTCGTCAATCTCCAGGTTTCGGACATGCGGGAGAACGTGATCGAGGTCCGAATGCTGGTGAGCGCCCGCAATGCTTCGCAGGCTTGGGATCTGCGATGCGAAGTCCGCGAGAAGATGGTCGGCTTCCTGCAAACCGAGCTTCCCGGCGCACTGCCGCGACTTCGGACGGAATGGCTCCGGACCGAACGTGACCCCGCGCCGCGGTCCGGCGTGCGCGCCCTTGCATCGTGACGGCACGCCGGAAATGCATGTCGGCTTCAGCACAGCAATTGGCCGAACCCGCCGCCGTTACTCGTTCCAAGAGGGTGAAGATCGGAAGCCGGACTATCCGGATCACCCACCGTGACTCGGGCTGTCCGAATTTCGGTGTGGGATCTCGCTGCTGGGTGCCGCGGCTAGGGCGGGATTTGACAGGTGGACGGAGCGCAGACGCGCTCGCACCGTGTAGACGATATCCGTCCCCTACAATTGTCTGGATGAGGAATTCCTTGCGATCGACGAGCCTCATCTTGTCCAATCAGCGGTGCGCACTGCCAACGCCAATGCACCGCGGACCGACGGAAAGGACCTATGGCAGGCTGAGCTGCATGATGCCGTCGAGTGGCGCTTCGCACATCCTCGGAGACCCGACGCCTGCTCCCGCCTGCCGTGACCTAGCCGGCCTCGCCGCTTCATCAACGACGCGGCCCGAACGGTTGCTGTTCCAGGTGCGTTGCGTGCCTGCAGCCACGCCTCTGCAGGTGCCGCTCGCGAGGAGGTTGCGCTGATCGACTGGATCGTGACCGCGATCGAGCGGACCGGCTATCTCGGCGTCTTCCTGCTGATGCTGATCGACAACGTCTTTCCGCCGATCCCATCCGAGGTGATCATGCCGCTGGCAGGCTTTGCCGCGGCGCGCGGCCAACTCTGCCTCGTCGGCGTGTTCCTCGCCGGCACGGCCGGATCGCTCTCCGGCGCGCTGGTCTGGTACGGCGTGGGGCGCTGGCTCGGACACGAGCGCTTGCGACACTTCGCGGCCCGGCACGGGCGCTGGCTCACCCTGAGCCCGGCGGAGGTCGATCGGGCCGGCGCCTGGTTCGCCCGGCGCGGCGGCGTCACCGTCCTGCTCGGGCGCGTCGTACCGGGCGTGCGCAGCCTGATCTCGGTGCCGGCTGGGGTGGCCGGTATGCCACTCACGCCCTTTCTGGCCTACTCGGCTCTCGGCACGATCGTCTGGACCGGGCTGCTGACGGCGGCCGGCTACGGGCTTGGCGAGAATTACCGCAGCGTGAGCCGCCTCATCGAGCCGTTCGGCAACGGCGTGCTGGTCCTGGCGCTCGTGCTCTACCTCTACCGTGTCGCCACCTACGGACGCCGGAGCGGCGTTCGGGGCTGAGACGCGGCAGAAACAGTCCTTTGCCAGCGTCATCGCGCGACGCTCCCTTCAGCGGAACGCGAACAGGCTGGCCGTGACATGCCGTAGAGGAGTTCGCGTGAAACGCTTTCTGATCCTGGTTGCCGTCGCGGTCATGGCAACCCTCCCGGCCCTCCTGCTGCGCACGACGGGCTGGCGGCCCAGCCCGCTCCTTGATGCCGCCGCCTTCGGCAGCGCCATCCTGGCGGCGGGCTTCCTGCTGTCTTGGGGAGCGGAGACGGCCGAGCAGCATATCGCGCAAGGCCTGATCCTGGCCGTGGTCGCCTTGGTGACCGTGCTGCCGGAATACGCGGTCGATCTCTACTACGCCTACAAGGCCGGGATCGAGGGTCCGGGGTCGCAATACGTTCATTATGCCGCCGCCAACATGACCGGCGCCAACCGATTGCTCGTCGGCCTAGCCTGGCCCCTGATGGTTTTCCTGCATTGGACGAAGGACCGGCACCGCGCGGTCGATCTCGCCCCTGTCAATGCGGTCGAGATCGGCTTCCTGCTGGTTGCCAGCCTCTACGCCTTCGTCATCCTGTTCAAGCGCAGCATCTCCGTCGTGGATTTCGTCGTGCTCGCCGGCATCTTTGCGGCCTACGTCTGGCGCGTGCGCAACCTGCCAAAAAGCGACAACCCGGACGAGACGGAGGAGCCGGGGCCGGCTGCTGCTCTGAACACCTTGTCTCCCGGCCGGCAATGGGCCGCGATCGGAACTCTCGTGGCTGTGGCTTGCGGCGTCATCCTCGCCTCGGCCGAACCCTTCGCTGAGGCCATGGTGGGCGCCGGCCGGGCGATCGGACTCAACGAGTTCCTGCTGATCCAGTGGCTGGCGCCCCTGGCCAGCGAGGCGCCAGCGATTTCGGTGGCGGTGCTGTTCGTGCTGGCCAACCGTGCCGGCGACGGGCTGATCGCCATGATCAGCGACAAGATCAATCAGTGGACGCTGCTCGTCGGCATGCTGCCGCTCGCCCTGAGCGTCGGCGCGGGCGCGATGAGCCCCCTGCCGCTCGACGCGCGCCAGGGCGAGGAGTTCTTCCTAACGGCAGCGCAGTCGCTGCTCGGCATCGCGCTCCTGCTGCGCCTGCGCCTCGGCCTCTGGTCCGCGCTGACGCTGGCGGGGCTGTTTGCCGTGCAGGTCGGGCTGGCCTTCGTCTACCGCAACGACGAGGCGCGCACGATCGCGACGCTGACTTGGCTCGCCTGGGTCTATCTCGGCCTTGCCGGCGTACTGTTCCTGATCAACGGACGCCGCCTTGTGGCCTTGGCGCGCACCGTTCTCACCGGTCAGCCGTCCGAGGATCTCTCGGATGGAACACGAACCGACCCGGAGCCACCGGCAGACGAGAGCAGAGTCCCGTCTACGGCTCGCTGATCGGCACGGTTTGGACGGAGCCGAGAACTCCGCCCAGTGCCGCCGACCTACTTGCTCGGCATGATCTTTCCGTCCGCCCCGATCCTAATCTCCTGCGACTGGCTGCCGGTCATGACCGTAATCTTGTACTGCACGCTGCTGGTCTCACGCTCGATCTCCGCTTCGGCCGCCTTGCCGCCTGCCTTCTGCTCGGCGGTCGCGACCGCCTGCCTCAGGCTCGTGGGGGCGTTCTGCACGTCGGAGGGCTTCAAGCGGATGAAGTAGCTCTCGATCGGATGGTTGTCGCTCTTGGTCACCTGCCCCGTGGTCGCGTCGATGTGGTAGTCGGTGAGCTTACCATCGCTGCCGAGCACCTTGATTTCAAAGTACGGCTTGCCGTTCCTGCTCTCGAAGTCGGCCTCGATCGCGCGACCAAGTCCCTTGCTCTCGGCCGTGTCGAGAGTCTGTGCGAGCGAGACCTTGGCGGTCTGCAGACCTTCGTGCTCACGCTCCTTGTGACCGGTCGTGCCGTGGGCGGGTTGCGCAGCACCCGAAGGAGCGGCCGCAAGGGCTGGCGCCTGTGTGGACGGGCTCGTCTGGGCAACAGCAAAGCTGGTCAGGAGGAGGAAGGGTGCGAGGGGAGGGGCGATCCGGGACATGGCGTCTCCTGCAAGATGATGGACAGCCGCAAAGCTGTGCGGCCTCAACGCTGGAGACGCCTTGCGTGAAGCGCCCGCCAGCCGCTCGGCGCGGTGCTCGCGCCGGAATAGCCGATGTCCTAGGTCTGAATCGGTACCGCAGGGCCGAGCCCCGTGCGGTCAAGCGTGGCATCGTGGCCGCCGCAGGTCGGATCTGGAACGCACAAAGCGGAGGAGGGTTCATACGCGGACACCATAAAGCGCAGCCCGCGCCCCGTTGCAGCGCCACGATGCAACGGGCTGCCATCCGAGGACCAAACGCGCCGATGCATCATCCGTCCCATACGGCATCGGTCGCGCTCACGGGCGGGGCGAAGCTGCTGCAGCCAAGCCTGACCTGCTGGCGCGTCGAGCGCGCAGCCCGCTTTGCCCCGATCGTCGATGCCGCCGCCTACTTCGCGCATCTGCGCTGCGCCCTTCTGCGCGCCCGCCACGCAGTTTTGTTCATCGGCTGGGAGTTCGACACCCGCATCAAGCTTGACCCCGACCACCCGTTGCCGGGTCTGCCAGAGGAACTCGGCCCTTTCCTGTCGGAACTCGGCCGGCGCAGGCCGGAGCTGAGTATCCGCGTGCTGCAGTGGAATTTAGGAGTCCTCGGCACGCTGGCGCGCGGCACGACGCCGCTCTACCTCCTGAACTGGATGCGGGCCCGCGGCTTCGAGTTCAGGCTCGACAATGCTCACCCGCCCGGAGCCTCGCATCACCAGAAGATCGTGGTGATCGACGACGCGCTCGCTTTCTGCGGCGGCATCGACATGACAGACGACCGCTGGGACACTCGCGACCATGCCGACCAGGACATGCGCCGGGTGCGCCCGTCAGGACGCGCATACGCGCCGTTCCACGACGCCGCGGTCGCGGTCGACGGCGCTGCCGCCGCCGCTCTCGGTGTCCTGGCCCGTGAGCGCTGGCATCGCGCCACTGGCGAACGCGTCGCGCCGCCGAGGCCCCCTACACATGATCCCTGGCCCGACGGGCTGAGGCCACTTCTGCGCGACATGCAGGTGGGGATCGCCCGGACCGCGCCGTCCTTTCGCGGTCGCCCCAACGTGCAAGAGATCGAGCAACTCTACCTCGCCGCCATCGCGGCCGCGCGACACACGATCTATATTGAGAGTCAGTACTTCGCCGCACGCTGCATTGCCGAGGCCATGGCATCCCGTCTCAGGGAGCCGGACGGGCCGGAGATCGTCGTGATCAATCCCGAGCGTGCCATGGGCTGGCTCGAGGAAGCGGCCATGGGGCGGGGACGCGGCCGTGTTCTGGCGCATATCCGCGGCGCGGATCGCTTCGGACGATTTCGCATCTATCGTCCGGTGACCGCAGCCGGGCAGCCGATCTATGTACATGCCAAGGTGCTGATCGTCGACGACTGCCTGCTGAAGATCGGCTCATCCAACCTGAACAACCGCTCGATGGGCCTCGACACCGAGTGCGATCTGGCAGTCGAAGCCATGCCTGGCCATGCGACCGATCGATCCGTAGCGGCAGAGATTCTCGGCTTGCGCGACGCGCTTCTCGGCGAGCACCTCGGCATTCCACCGGACGATATCGCCCGCACCCTGGCGCGCACGGGTTCGCTGATTGCGGCGATCGAGTCTCTCCGCAGCGACACTGGGCGTACATTGATTCCCTTGGACGCATCAGCCGCAGGAGCCGTGCTGCCGTTGAGCGAGAGCGAACTTCTCGACCCCGAGCAGCCCGAGCCGGTATGGAGAGCCGTGCTGCACGCGCTCGCCGATCGGCGTCGCCGTCGTGCGCATCCGCTGCACCGCGGAGCCGAACGAGCGGGCGTCTCAAGCGAATGACTCTCCTCTGATCTTCAGCAGGTCGACTGTGCGCCTGTTGAGGTCGTCGAGCGCCGCGATCACCTTCAGGTTGGATTGGTAGGCACCCATCGCCACGCGCGACCCGGCGAATACCGTCACAGGATTGACGCTGGGCGGCGCGAGATTGCCCTGCTCGATGTGCCTGCTCCCGGGAGCTGGATTTCCGTTGACGATCTGCTGAACGGTCTGCCGATCGTCTCCGCCAACGATGCAGCCGTGCCCCTCGCGGTCGCACTCGCCGGTACTGAGGAGGCCTTCGTCGCTCGCTTGAATGCCGCGGCGTGGCGGCTCGGAATGAGTATGACGCATGACGAGAACGTATGGGACGATCCAGGGCCGTCCCACCATGCGACAGCGAGCGACCTCCTGTGACTGGCCCCCGCTTTGAAGCGGGGATGGGACCGAGACCGGAAAAGGCTCTGCCACGGCTCGGTCACGAAGCAGTGATATGGCCCTTCCGACGATCTGCGGATGGAGCAAGGAAGGGCGGCGTGGTGTGGGTCAGACGACTGGCCGCCATGGGGATCGGTCTTCTTCCGGCTTGGCAGGATGCGACTGCACAGGATTTCGCCGAGGCCTCGTCCGAGTCTCTCCGCATTGCGACCGAAGTACCTTTCGTCCGCAACCTGCGTGGTGCTGGCGGGGACCCTCAGACGTCCGTGGCTCAGCCCGATACGTCCGCCAAGCCGTCAGCGAACCTGACGACCTCGGTCCAGGAACTGCTCGGTCCCTATGGGGACCCCGGCGGATACCGAAGCTTCCTTCAGCGGAACGGCATCAGCTACAGCCTGACCTACATCGGCGAGAGCTTCGCCAACGTCGCCGGCGGCTCTCGCCGGGGCGGCGTCGCCGAGGGACGCCTCGACCTGCAGTTCGACGCCGATCTCGAAGAGCTGCTGGATTGGCAGGGTGCACGCATCCATGCCAATCTCTACCAGATCCATGGTACCGGCCTGTCGCGCTACTTCGTCAACAACTTCATCACGGTCAGCGCCATCGAGGCGCTGCCTTCGTCGCGTCTCTACGAACTCTGGTTCGAGCAGCGTTGGTTCGACGACCGGTTCAGCCTCCGGATCGGTCAACTCGCCAGCGATACGGAGTTCGCCGTCAGCCAGACCGGCACGCTCTTCGTCAACTCGACATTCGGATGGCCCAACATCATGGCCGTCGTCCTGCCGAGCGGTGGCCCCATCTATCCGCTCGCCACACCGGCCGTTCGGGCCAAGTACGTGCCCGACAAGAGCTTCTCGCTGCAGATCGGCGTGTTCGACGGCGATCCGGCCGGTGGCGCTCGGGTCGGGAACGACCTCGATCCCCAGCGGCGCAACCGGACGGGCACGAGCTTCCGCACGAACGATCCGGCCCTGGTCGTCGCGGAGGCGGCCTACGCCTACGGTCTCGAAGCGCACGACGACATCGAGCCCGGCACGTTCACGCTGGGCGGCTGGTACCACTTCGGCCGTTTCAACGACCTTCGAAAAGACGAGCAGCGCCGCCCGCTCGTCGATCCAGCCGGCACTGGGGTCGGCCGCTTCTATCGTGGGGACAGCGGCATCTATGCAATGATCGACCAGACCGTGTACCGCGAACCGGACGATCCGAATGATGGCGCGTCCGTGTTCGTGCGGGTGTCGTCCTCGCCGACCGACCGCAATCTGCTCGACTTCTACGTCGATGCTGGTATCGGCTACAAGGGCCTGCTGCCGGGCCGGTCAGACGACACGATGGGCGTGGCATTCGCGCTTTCGCAGGTCTCGCGCAGCACGTGTGGCTTCGATACGGACTCGATCCTCCTGGCAGGCTTGCCGGGTCCGCGCCGCAGCAGCGAGGCGGTGCTGGAGTTGACGTATCAAGCGGTGCTCGCCCCAGGCGTCACGCTGCAGCCCGACTTCCAATACGTCTTCCGACCGGGTGGCGGCATCGCCGACCCCCGCGACACGGACGGCGACAGAATCCACAACGCGGCTGTGTTCGGACTGCGCGCAACGATCCGCTACTAAACGTGCGCACGCGGCCTCCTGATGCCGGAAACGCGGATCGTTTCAGCTACGCTCGGAGCGGTCGGGAGGTCGTCGCAGACGGAATGGTATCGAAACGCTCAATCGGGTGAGGTCTTCGCCCGGCCCGATGACTGGCATGCGCCGCCGACGTACCGCCACCGGTGTGATCGCACTGTCGGTCGCCGATCCAGCCTCGACCCTGTCTCCGGACGAGAATGATCAAACATCTAGGGCGCGGATCCGGGCTTCCACCAAATCATATTGGTGCCTCGACCCTTTCCGGACCGAACAAGGTGCGTGTGATTGGCTTGCACTCCTGATTCGCTATCAAGCTCATGTATTAAGGCTCATTTCCATAAATGATATCTTCCTTATGATGGCCGTGCACTGCACGTGGAGCATAGATGCTGGTGCGATCTCGATGGAGATATATTTTGAGCCGCTGCCGGGCATGATGCCGAATTTTGATGTTAGCTCAGGCCGAGTCCGCGGATGAGCAGGACGCTGATGGCGAGCAGGACGAGGAGCGATCCGGTCACCGCGAGCGTGACGCGGGCGCCGACCCGGGCGAGCACGCGCACGTCGACGCCGAGGCCGAGCGCGGCCATCGACACCACGGTGAGAAAGCCCGCCAGCTTCGAGATCGGCGCCACCGACGCGTCCGGCACCAGGGCACCAAGATTATGGATTAGGAGCCTCTCAGAGAGGCGATTGCGCAAATCGCATACAACGTCGACCAAATTGTCTGATTTTAGACCAGGGCGATCCAGAGAATCGGTCGGGGACAAAGGAAGTCAGGATGAAGCGTGGCTAGAAGGCGAGCACGAAGCAAGTAGTTCTGAAGCTGTCGCGGATCGAGGCGCCGACGTCATCGTCCGACTGTTGGTATCGATGCAGCGGTCATCGCGCAATCCGCTTGCGGCGTGCCCGGTTGACGGCACCGGACGGCCCCAGATCGTCCTGGGTCCGGGGGGCGCTTGGGCGCACCGCACCACTACGTCAAACCTCAGAGGTTCTCGCCCTCAAGGTCGACCAGACCGCACGTTGACCTGAACAAGGCCGCGCTTCGCGCGATTGTCGAGATACAGGTCTGGCCCGGCGGAGTCCTCAGTGGTCATGGGTGCGACCGCAGCGCACGAGATCCACGACCGCATATAGGCTGCGCTGCGTCGGAACCTGCACGGTGTCGTGCAGCATCCCGTCGATGCGGCGCACAAGGTCAAGAACCCCAGGGTCCGTATGATTTGGGGTGCCCGTTGCCCTCGCTGATCGGTCGTTCGGAGCAAGGGTCGTGAATAGCGTGACGGTGGACAGGACCGGTATGGCACTGCACTTGGAGTGCAGCCGATCGGAAACGTGGAATCAATCATGTATTTCGATTGTCAGGACGGTCCAGAGCGCCTTCCGGATGGTTCTGCCAACACTATTGGTCGGTAGGATTTCGACGCTGCGAATCTCGGCAGGCTAATTGGCTCAGAGCGAATGTGTGGGAAGGCAGCCTCTGCAAGGGTTTCAGAGTCAGTGGGTGGCTGCGTCGAGAGGATTGGACTGCGGACATCGTTCCTGCAACTGCCGGACCGATGCGGCCCCGCGGAATCTTGCGGCCGAAGCCACGCCTGACAACGGATCCGAAGAAGCCTGGGAGCGGTAACCCATCTTCTCTCGATCTCGGTCGACCGTGTCCATCGACGTCGCGCCTCGGTTCCGCTCGAAACAGGCCGTGGATGCGACCGACTCGGCACCATCGATCTATGTCGTCAAGTGAAGCGTTCGAACTTTGACACGATCGAGCCACGCGCGAGGCAAGACGCGACGCTAGCTAGATTTCGGCGCACGGCTCGCCATGCAACTGCGGTCAGTCTGGGATCGTGCAAGTCGCTTGAAGATGAAGATCCGAGCGGGACTGTGCGAGCGAGGGTCGGGCGCGACATTAATAGACAAACGCATATGGCAAAGATTTGCTTGGAGGCCTGTGAAGTTGAATAAGTCCTTTCCTGAAAATTCGGCAATCCGGGTATCACTTGCCGTGGCGCTTTCTGCATTGGCCGGAGCGTCGGACTCGATCGGATTTCTGGAGCATTCCCAGCTTTTTATGTCGTTCATGAGCGGCAACACGACGCGTTTCGGCGTGTCGGCTAGTTTGTTCGACTGGGTAGGCGTGACAAGGTTTGGCAGCACCATTGCCTTGTTCTGTTTCGGGGCGTTCTCCGGCACATTGCTGGCGGCATGGTCGGGACAATGGCGCCTCTCGGTGCTTCTGAGCGTACAGGCCTTCCTCTTCGCGATCGGCAACCTGCTTCCGGAGGGGCCCGAGGCGTTCCCGCTGCATGCCTACCCGGTGGTCTTCGCTCTGGGCATACTGAATGCGACGCTTCAGGACGAGGGTGGACGAAGCATCGCTCTCACCTACGTCACGGGCACCGTGGTGCGGTTTGGAACCGGCCTCGCGAACATGGTCTTGCACAAGCCCGCCCCGTCGTTCTGGATCCAGGCGCCTCTCTGGGTCGGTCTGACCTCCGGTGCGGTCGCCGGAGGCTTCCTCCAGTCTTCCCTAGGCCCCCAGGCGTTTCTCGTTCCCGCCGCCTTTTCCGGAGCGCTGGCGGTGATCGCCTTCGGCCTGACGGTCGCTCTTCCAGGAAGCTCCTACGTTTCGAGCGAATGGTCGGCTCAGCCCGATGCCCATCCGGACGCGCCGGCTACGGTCAGACCTTGAAGGTGCGCGGCGGTCGTTCCATGGTTGCGGCGCCGTGCGCGCGGATCGAGGGCATGTCCGCTGGGAATCGCTACCAGCCGCGACCGCGCCGATCAGGCGGATCTCGCAATTCGGCGAACGTCCAGCACGTCGACGATCCTAGGGTCGACGCTGACGGCCCGATGAACGCTCAGGCACCACGCGTTCGTATCGATATCGGGGCGATCGTCCATCGTCGTTTCGTGTGCGCTATTGCCGGCCGACCGCGGCACGCACCACGCGCGGCGACGGGCAGGTGGTCTCCACGGGGCCGTCGGGCGCGGTTGCCGCGCCTGTTCTTCAGCCATTCGCGTTTCGGCGTCGAGCTGCGCGGCGTTTACGCAACTTGCACCGGACCGCCTCGGCTCCTTCCGGAGCCGCGCGATCGGCAGCGCTGAAAGCCTTGGCCGGCGGCGCGGACCTCGACGACGCAACGCGCCGCCGGCAGCCCGCGCCGTCTGTCGAGAGTCGGAATCCGGTGCGGGCTTCGGATGCGGGCGGCGGACGCCGAGGCCGCCTCGTCCCTCGCGCGATGGATTTCCGGCCCTCCGTCCGCGCGCCGCGGCAGCGCCGCCCCGGGCCGGCTCCGGTGCTTCCATGGGCGGGAGACCAATCCCATGCGCGAGGAGCGGCGGAACTTCCTTGTTGCCGCGACCGGAGAACAAGCCGCGGCGGGCGAGCTCGGTGGCCGACGCGCAGGCGTCGGCCACCGGATGCGCCGTGCTTCCGGCGGATCGACGGAGCGGACGACCACGTCCGAGAGCGGTCGGATGCAGAGGCTCACAGGTGTGATTGCGTTTCGTCGGGCCGGCAACCGAATACGGCTGCGGCTGCGGCTGCGACCATGCGCGCGCCGTCGACCGAAAGATGGTGCGCGTCGAAATAGAGCGGTCGGTTCCCGCTGACGATGGCGCAGGTCTTGTCCGTGCAGAGGGTCTCGCTGGGGCGCACGATCTCCACGCCCGCTTCGACGAGCATCTGCCGGGCCAGCTCGAGATACGCGGTGGCATGATCGACGGCCTTTGGACAGATGCCGGCGACCGGTGACAGCGGCTTGGTCCGGGAAAGATTGGCGAGGCGGTGAGGCACGTCGAAGTCGTTCGCCGGCACCGCATCGATCAGGATGACGCGCCGCCCGTCCTCTCGCAGCGATCTGACGGCGTTGAGGAGGCCGTCGTCCAAATCGTCCAGCTCCGCGTAGGTTCGGTTTGCCCAGAAACCGACGATGAAGACGGTACGGACCTGCGGCTGGTTGCCGAGCCATCCCAGGACAGCTCGATTGTGCTCCGCGCATCCAGGGAGTTCCGGCAGATCGACCAGCAGGAAAGGCGGACATTTCGATGCGGTCAGCTGCGCGAGGGACGTCCCGTTGTGGGCAGCATGCTCTGCCAGCGCGTATGAGAGTTCCACCCCGTGACTGTCGCCCCACACAGCATAGGTCGGAACGGTGTTCGGCGTACCGAGTGCGCAGGGTTCCACCTGTCCCACGATCCGTCCGACGGCGCCGTGGCAGGCTTCCCGGAGCGGGCTGAAACCGCCGGCGGCCGCATCGAAGGCCACGACTTCCGGAGCGAAGCGTCCCGGCCAGCCGTCCAGGAGGCGCAACGCGGCCGATCCAACGAACAGGACCGAGGATGCCACGGCGACATGGCCGAGAAGTCGGCCGCGTCGGATCGTACGGGGCGAACGGAACGGGCGTTCGACGAAGCGCCACGACAGGAAGGCCGCCACGACCATCGCGCAGAGCGCGCCGACCTGAGCCGCCCCTTGCAGCGGGCGGTCGAGGACGTAGCGGGCGAATACGATGATCGGCCAGTGCCAGAGATAGAGGGAATACGAAAGCAGCCCTACGAAGACCGCCGGCCGCCACCCGAGCGCTCGGCCGACGGGCGTGCCGGGTGCCGCGTGGATGACGAGCGCCGTGCCCAGTACCGGATAGAGCGCATTGAGGCCCGGGAACGGCGTGTCCTGCGTGAACCCGAATGCGGCGTAGAGGATCAGGCCCAGACCCGCCGCCGCCGCTGCGAGCCGCACGCTCGGGCGGCTGATGCTCGGCACGGCGCCGATCGCCAGCAGCGAGCCGGTCAGCAGTTCCCAAGCACGGGTCGGCAACATGTAGAAGGTGAAGTTCGGATGGTCGGCGAGAAGCGCGATGCCGAGGACGAGCGAAGCGAGCGCGAGTGTCCACACGACCGCGGCACGCCGGTTCGATCCGAAGGCGTGCAGCGCCGCGAGCAGCAGCGGGAAGGCAAGGTAGAACTGCTCCTCCACGGCAAGCGACCATGTGTGCAGCAAGGGCAAGGTATGGACGTCGCTGGCGAAATAGCCGGCCTCCTGGGCGAACAGCACGTTGGAGCCGAAGAGGAGCGTGGCCCAGATGGTGCGCGGCACGGGTCGAAGGTGCGACGGCAGAAGCACGAAGGCGGACAACACCAGCACGACGGCGAGAACCGCGATCAGAGCGGGCAGGATGCGACGTGCCCTTCTTTCGTAGAAGGTTAGAAGGGAGAACCGGCCCTCGTCGATCTGGCGCGCGACGATCGACGTGATGAGGAAACCGGAGATGACGAAGAAGATGTCCACGCCGACATAGCCTCCCGCCAACCAGGGAACGCCGAGATGGAAGAGGACGACCAGGCTGACCGCGAGTGCGCGCAACCCATCCAGGTCGGACCGGTACTCGATATCCATTCCTGTCACCTGGCCTTCGTCTGCCGCCGATGTCGGACTTCGGATCCTCGAATTCTCCGTCAGGCCGCCTTGGTTGTTCGCCGCCGTTCTCGCGCGGCGATGGTATCGAGCGGTTTTTCTCGATCGACGGGCGTGAACTTCATGCTGAATTCTTCATCTGTCCGGCATGCGAGCATGTCGACGGCCCTTCGCGCGAGAAACTGCGTGATATCGGACTCTTCCGATCTCGGCCGGCACGATCCATCCCGAGCGCGATCAAGGTGGCGATCGAGGCGCAGGCGCCCCGAATCCGATGTTGCGTGACGTCGCGGCAATGAAGTTTGATCGTGGTCAAATCGAGCGCACGAGTTCCTCCCTGCTCGGCATGGCGAACGTTGCGGCCGTCGACGGATCGTCCGACGATGGCGGCGCGCGGGGAGCGTCACATCATGAGGCACGGGCAGATCCGCCGGGGCCTGTACGTCGAGGTGCCGGTCGGATTGCCGGAACGTCGCTGATCCGGACGTGCTCGACGTCGCCACGTGACCGAACCGCCGAGATCCGCCTCGATGCGGCCTCCGCCGACCTGCCGCTCCCGCCTCCGACCGCCAGTCGCCATGCCTCGAGGTCGGACCGGTCGGCGCCGCGGCCGTCTCGAGGGCCGTTCGTCCGGACCGAAGACGCGGCGATCCGACGCCGTTCGTCACGGAAGCGCCGACACGCAGGCGCCGAGATGCGAAGCGCCGGACGTGCCCCGAGCATGCCCGGCTCGAATCCGGTACGCCGTCCACCCCACCGTCACAGGAAGGCGCTGGCTCGCACCGCGGCCGCGCGAGGCATCGGGAAGGCCTCGCGCGGAACTTCATTCCGATGGTCTCGCCGTCCTGCGGTGGTTTGAATGCGAGGTCGGCACGCGAACCGATCAGGGCGAGGCTGCTCGGCAACAGAAAGCGGATGGCCGGACGGCCAAGATGTGATATGGACGCCGCGTCATGTCGGCGACCCGGTCCCTTTGGCGCGAACTCCTCACGATCGTCCAGGTCGTGATGTTTGCCGCCTTCTCGATGGCGGGCGCGGGTCATGCGCATGCAGGCGCCAGCCACGCCGGCTATCCGAAGGTGGCTGTGGTCGACCATTCCGACAAATCGGATGCCGAGCTGTCGCGCGGCCTGTCAGACGACGTGGAACAACGGGACAACGGCGACGCATCGGCCGCACAATGCGGGATGAGCTGCTGCTGCCAAGCCTCGCTCGCGCGCTGGTATTGTGCGGCCGTGCCCGTCTCCTGGCGTCTGGAGCGGACCTTGGCCGGGATCCGCGTCGTCGCGTTTGACAGCGTGAGTCCCGAGACGCTACCCGAGCCCCCTCGAACCTTCGCCTGAGGTCCGCGCTTCGACGCGCGTTCCGAGCGGTCGCCTGCGGAAGGTCGCCGCCGGCCTCCCATATCGCGAAGGCTTGATTCTCCATGCGTTCACTCTCCGCCTCCGCTCTGCGGATGGCCGTCCTGACGCTCGCCCTTTGGGCTTGCGCGCCGACGACTTCCTTCTCCCACGAAGGTCACGACCACGGCAGCGAAGCACAGGGTCCGCCGATGTCGACCGCGCCGCGCGGTACATCCAGCACGGATGCCCTCGAACTGGTGGCGATCGCCCGCGGCGGGCGGCTGGCGGTCTTCCTCGACCGCGCGGGCACGAACGAGCCGGTGACGGACGCCGCCGTGCAGGCGGAGACGCCCGAAGGACCGGCCGCCGGCACGCCGATGCCGGACGGCAGCTACGCGTTCGACGCTCCCTGGAGCGCCCATCCCGGCGAGCACGAGGTGCTGTTCACCGTGACGGCCGCCGGTGCCGCCGACATGTTTCCGGTCACGCTGGTCGTTCCGGAGCCGCAACCGGCGCCCCAGGCGGCGGGCGCTTCCGCCTGGACGATCGGCCTCGCGGCGGCCCACGACTTCCGGCGCCACCTCAAGGAGGCTGATCCGCTCCCGCTGGCGATCGGGGGAATCGGCTTTCTCCTGGGCATCGCCGTCACGCTTCTGATGCGTGGACGGCGCTACCTGCCCGCCACCGCCCTGGTCGCGCTCGTCGTTGCCCTCGCATTCGCGCCCCGTGCCTTCGCGGACGAAGGCCATGGCGGGACCGGCGCACCTGCGCCCCAGATTCTTCAGATGGCGGCGCCGAGCTCCCAGGACCTGGCGCGACGCCAGCCGGACGGATCGATCTTCGTGCCGAAGCCGACGCAGCGTGTCCTCGCGGTCAGGACCGTGGTGATCGCCTCCGATACCCTCCGTCGGACGATCGAACTCCCGGGCCGCATCGTTCCCGATCCGAGCGCCAGCGGCGTGGTCCAGTCCTCGGTCGGCGGCCGCCTTTCCCCTCCGGAGTCCGGAATCTTCCCACGGCTCGGCACGAAGGTGCGGAAGGGAGAGGTGCTGGCCTACGTGACGCCCCCGGTGCAGGCGGTGGACGTCTCCGACATGCGCCAGCGCCAGGGCGAGCTCGACCAGCAGATCGTGATCGTCGAGCGGCGGGTCGAGCGCTACCGCAAGCTCGCGCCAGGTGGTGCCGTCTCGCAGGTTCAGCTCGAGGACGCCCAGGCCGAGCTGAAAGGCCTGCTCGACCGCCGCTCGGCCCTCGACAACATCCGCCAGCAGCCCGAGGCGCTCAAGGCACCGGTCGACGGAGTCATCGCGGAGGCGAACGCGGTCGCCGGCCAGATGGCGAGCCCCGGCGTGCAGGTCTTCCAGATCGTCGATCCGACGCGCCTCTGGGTCGAGGCCCTGAGCTTCGACGCGCTGGCCGGCGGGCAGGACGCCACCGCACGCATGGCGAGCGGCCGGATGCTCCGTCTTGCCTACATGGGCGCGGGACTGGCCGACCGCAGCCAGGCCGTTCCCTTGCATTTCGCGGTGCAGGGCGCGCCGCCGGAACTGCGCACCGGGCAGTTCGTCACGGTGCTGGCCGCGACCGACGCGCAGCAGGCGGGATTGTCGCTGCCGCGCATGAGCGTGGTCCGCGGCGGAAACGGACAGAACATCGTCTACGAGCACACCGCCCCCGAGCGCTTCCAACCGCGCGAGGTGCGCGTCGAGCCCCTCGACGCAGGCCACGTTCTGGTCGTGTCCGGACTGGTGCCGGGCAAGCGGATCGTGACCCAGGGTGCCGAACTCCTCAACCAGGTCCGCTGAGGAGAGGCGCCCGATGTTCACCCTCCTCGTCACGCAGTCGCTGCGCAACCGCCTGCTCGTGCTGGCGCTCGCGGCCGTGCTCGTCCTCTACGGATCCTTCGTCGTGACGAAGCTGCCGGTGGACGTCTTCCCCGACCTCAACCGGCCGACCGTCACCATCATGACCGAGGCGGAGGGCCTCGCGCCCCAGGAGGTCGAGCAGCTCGTCACCTTCCCCCTCGAGACGCAGATGAACGGCCTGCCCGGCGTCACCCGCGTCCGCTCGGTCTCGGGTGTCGGCCTCTCGGTGATCTACGTCGAGTTCGACTGGGGCACCGACATCTACCGCAACCGCCAGCAGGTCTCAGAGAGGCTTGCGATGGTGCGGCCGCAACTGCCCCTGACCGTGAATCCGATGATGGGCCCGGTCTCCTCGATCATGGGCCAGATCGTCATGGTGGCGTTGAGCGGCGGCTCGGTCTCGCCGATGCAACTGCGAGAACTGGCCGACTTCACCATCCGCCCGCGCCTGCTCGCGATCCCCGGCGTCGCGCAGGTGATCCCGATGGGCGGCGAGGTGCGTCAGTTCCGGGTGGCGCCCCAGCCCACGGCGCTCCGTGCGCTCGGCATCACGCACATCCAACTGGAGACGGCGCTCGCGCAGTTCGGCACGAATACCGGCGGCGGCTTCACCGACCAGTATGCACGCGAGTACCTGATCCGGAACCTCGGCCGGACCATGAACCTCGACGACCTGCGCAACATGGTCGTGGCCACGGTCAACAACCGACCGGTCTACCTTCGGCAGGTGGCCGAGGTCTCCTTCGCCGCCCGGGTGAAGCGGGGCGATGCGGGCTACATGGGCGCGCCGGCCGTCGTCGTCTCGGTGGAGAAGCAGCCGGGCGTCGATACGGTCCGCCTCACCCGCGAGGTCGAAGCGGCGCTCAAGGACATCACCGCCAGCCTGAACGCCTGCGGCGCCGGTGCGGGAAAGACCGGGGCCTCGTCCCTGACGGAGCCGGCCAGCGAGGCCTGCGCGTTCAAGGGCGTACGCGCGGACCAACTGATCTTCCGGCAGGCCAATTTCATCGAAACCTCGATCCGCAACGTCGAGACCGTGCTGATGGAGGCGGTCGTCGTCGTCGCGGTCGTGCTGTTCGCCTTCCTGCTCAACGTGCGCACCACCGCGATCTCGCTGACCGCGATCCCGGTCTCGATCCTCGCCACCGCCATCGTGTTCCACCTCGCGGGGCTCTCCATCAACACGATGACGCTCGGCGGGCTCGCCATCGCCATCGGCGAGCTCGTCGACGACGCCGTGGTCGACGTGGAGAATATCTTTCGCAGGCTCGGCGAGAACCGGCGGGCCGGCAATCCGCGCTCGGTCTTCGAGGTGGTGGTCTCCGCCTCGAACGAGGTGCGCTCCGGCATCGTCTACGCGACGATGGTGATCGTGCTGGTCTTCGTGCCGCTCTTCGCGCTGTCGGGCATCGAGGGCCGGCTCTTCGCGCCTCTGGGACAAGCCTACATCGTCTCGATCCTGGCGAGCCTCCTCGTCTCGATCACCCTGACGCCGGTGCTGGCCTACTACCTGCTGCCGGGCCTGAAGCGGCTGGAGGAGCACGAGAGCGGGCTCGTGCGCGTGCTCAAGCGCGCCAATGCCGCGTTGCTGCGCGGCCTGCTCGGGCACGCCCGGCTGGTGATGGCGGTCGCGGGCCTTGGGGTGGCGGTGGCGGGGATCGCGGCATCCTTCCTGCCTCGGACGTTCCTGCCGCCCTTCAACGAGGGCTCCTTCACGGTCAACATGACCTTCAATCCCGGCATCTCGCTGGCCGAGAGCAACCGCATCGGACTCGTCGCCGAGCGCCTGCTCCTGGAGATGCCGGACGTGAAATCCATCGGGCGTCGCACCGGCCGGGCCGAGCTCGACGAGCATGCCGAGGGCGTGCATTCCTCCGACTTGGAGGTCGACCTGAAGCCGGGCGCCCGGCCCAAACCCGAGCTCGTCGCCGACATCCGCGGGCGGCTCGCGGTGCTCCCCGTCAACGTGAACGTCGGCCAGCCGATCTCGCACCGGCTCGACCACATGCTGTCCGGCGTGCGCGCCGAGATCGCGCTGAAGATCTTCGGCGAGGACCTCGACACCCTACGCGCCCTCGCCGAGGACCTGCGGCAGCGCATGGCCGAGATCCCCGGCCTCGCCGACCTCCAGGTCGAGAAGCAGGTGCTGATCCCGCAACTCGAGATCCGCGTCGACTACGCGCGGGCCGCCCTCTACGGCGTGCAGCCCGCCGCCCTGGTCGAGCAGTTGAGCCGCCTGTCCAACGGGCAGGTGGTCTCGCGGGTGGTGGACGGCTATCGCCGCTTCGACGTCGTGATGCGCCTCTCCGACACCATGCGCACCACGCAGCGCCTCGGCGACCTCCTCGTCGAGACGCCGTCCGGCTGGGTGCCGGCGCGGCAGATCGCCGACATCCGCGAGACGGACGGGCCGAACCAGATCCTGCGCGAGAACGCCCGCCGCCGCATCGTCGTGCAGGCCAACACGCAGACCGGGTCCGACATGGGCAGGATCGTCCAGGCCATCCAGGAGAAGGTCGCCACGACGAACCTACCCAACGGCTACACCACCAGCCTCGAGGGCTCCTTCCAGGCGCAAGCGGAGGCGAGCCGGACCATCGGCCTGCTCTCGCTCCTTTCGCTCGCGCTGGTCTTCGCGCTGCTCTACAGCCGCTACCGCTCGGTGGTGTTCACGCTCATCATCCTCGGCAGCATTCCGCTGGCGCTGATCGGCTCGGTGGCGGCCCTGAAGATCGCCGGGCAGCCGCTCTCGGTGGCCTCGATGATCGGCTTCATCACGCTCACCGGCATCGCCACCCGCAACGGCATCCTGAAGATCAGCCACTACCTGAACCTCGCGATCCACGACGGGCTCCCCTTCGGTCGGGAACTCGTGATCCGCGGCAGCCTGGAGCGGCTGGCGCCGGTGCTGATGACGGCGCTCTCGGCCGGCGTCGCCCTGGTGCCGCTGCTGATCGGGGCCGACGCGCCGGGCAAGGAGATCCTCCACCCGGTGGCGGTGACGATCTTCGGCGGGCTGATCAGCGCAACGCTCCTCGACACGGTCCTGACGCCGGTCCTGTTCCTGACCTTCGGTCGCAAGCCGCTCGAACGGCTGCGAACCGATGCTCTACGCCATTCGGAGGTCTCTCCCGACACTCCGGGTAGCACGCCGGTCGAGGCGTTCTGAGGCCAACTCAACCAACCGAGAAAGGACATCACCATGCGCTCTGCATTTCGCATCGCGGCCGTCGCCATGGCCCTGGCCACCGCGTCGCCGTCGCTCGCCGCAGGCCCGAACGGCGGTCAGACCACGGTCTCCGACGGCCATCCCATCGAGTTCGTCGCCTCCGAGAGCGGCGTCACGTTCTTCCTGACCGGCGAGGACGGGAAGCCGGTCGACACGGCTGGCCTCACGGCGAAGGCCTTCGTACAGGCCGGAAGCAAGACCGAGACGCTGACTCTGAAGCCCGCCGCCCCGAACAGGCTCGTCGGCGACCTGAAGGCTCCGCTGGCCGCGGGCGCGAAGGTCGTGCTCTCCGCCAAGGTGCATGGACACACCATCCAGGCGCGCTTCGAGAAGCAGTAGGCCGGTCCGCCGACCCGAGCCGCGCCGGATCACCTGCCCGGCTCGTCATATGAACCGTCGAAGCCGACGAATTGGGCAAGAGTTCATGGTTTTGCGTCGATCTTTCCGGGAGTGCGAGAAATCGCTCTGCGCACGATCCGCGGCGTTCGGGCTCGCGTCGGTCGCAGCCGCGTCCCTCTCGCCGGCCTCGGCCGAGACGCTGGAAAGCGCGATGGCCAAGGCCTACGGCGGCAACCCCCAGTTGAACGCCAGCCGGGCGCTCACCCGCGTGCGCGACGAGGACGTCGCCATCGCCCAGTCGGGCTATCGCCCGACCGCGTCGATGAACGTGCAGGCCGGCGTCACCCAGCAGGAGGGCAGCCTCGAAGGGGGCACCCGGCAGCAGCTCCTGAAGCCGGCCTCGGCGGGCCTCGTCGTCAACCAGACCCTGTTCAACGGCTTCCAGACCGACAACAACACCCGGCGCGCCGAGTTCGGCGTGTACAGCCAGCGCGAGACGCTGCGATTCACCGAGATGTCGGTGCTGTTCAACGCCGTGCAGGCGTACATGAACGTCCTATCGGACACCGCGACGCTGGAGCTGCGGCGCAACAACGTCGAGGTGCTCGAGGAGCAGCTCCGTCAGACCCGCGACCGCTTCAACGTCGGCGAGGTGACGCGCACCGACGTCGCCCAGGCCGAGGCCCGCCTCGCGGGCGCCCGCGCCGACGTGAGCGCCGCCGAATCGGCTCTGCGCACCTCGATCGGCATCTACCGCCAGAACATCGGCGTCGAGCCGCGCCAGCTCGCCCCCGGCCGCCCGCTCGACCGCTACGTGCCGGCGAGCCTCGACCAGGCGGTCGCCGTCGGCCTCAAGGAGCACCCGCAGATCCTCTCGGCCTTCCACGCGGTCGACGCGGCCGAGGCCCAGGTGAAGGTGTTCGAGGGCACCCTCTACCCGACGCTCAGCGTGCAGGGCCAAGTGCAGCAGGCCTACGACCAGCAGCTCGCCAACACGAGCGGCTACGCGGCCTCGATCCTCGGCCGCCTGACCATCCCGCTCTACCAGGGCGGCCAGGAATACGCGCAGATCCGCCAGGCCAAGGAGCAGGTCGGGCAGCGCCGCATCGAGGCGGAGCAGGTCCGGGATCAGGTCCGGGCCCAGATCGTCGATTTCTGGGGACGGCTCGAGGCGGCCAAGGCCCGCGTGATCGCCTCCCAGGCGCAGGTCCAGGCGAACGAGGTGGCGCTGAACGGCGTGCGCGAGGAAGCGCGCGTCGGCCAGCGCACCACCCTCGACGTGCTGAACGCGCAGCAGGAACTGCTCAACGCCCGCGTGAACCTGATCACGGCGCAGCGCGACCGCGTGATCTTCTCCTACGGCGTCGTGCAGGCGATCGGCCGGCTGACGGTGCGCTTCACCGCCGTGCCGGTGGCGGCCTACAGCCCGAAGGCGCATTTCGACCAGGTCAAGGATCTCTGGTTCGGAGTGCGCACCGCTGACGGTCGCTGACGGGTTGCACGCCGCATCGGCACCCCGGCGCTCCGCCTAGGCGAAGCGTCCCAGAAGCATCAGCAATCCCACCAGGGCGGCGACGATGATCCCCGCCTTGAGAAGATCGCGGCCCGCCGCCTTCCGGATGTGCGGCCGGGCTCGTCTCCTGCCGCGAGGACTCGAGCCCCATTCCAGCTGCTCGCGAGCGAGCTTCTTTCCCGCCATGGCCGGAGGATCTCAGACGGGAAGCTTGGCTGCTTCCGCTGCCAAAGACTCGTCCTCGATCTGGACGGTGACGTGCTCGATGCCGTGCCGCTCCTTCATCAGGGAGCGGACCGCCCTGATGACGCCGGGGGCATCGGCGGTATCGTCCACGACCACATGGCCGCTCATCGCATCGAACCCGGAAGTCAGCGTCCAGGCATGCAGGTCGTAGACGCGCCGCACGCCCGGCATCACCTCGATCTCGGCCTTCAGGTCCGCGAGGTCGACACCCGGCGGCGTGCCTTCCAGCAGGATGTGCAGCGCCTCGTTGAGGAGCCGCCAGGTGCGCGGCACGATGAACAGGCCGATGCCGGCGCCGACGAGCGGATCGATCCAGCGCCAGCCCGTCGCCATCACCAGAAGGGCCGCGACGATGACGCCGACCGAGCCCAGCATGTCGGAGAACACCTCGAAGTAGGCGCCCTTGACGTTGAGGCTCTCGGACGAGCCGCCGGAAAGCAGCTTCATGCTGGCGAGGTTCACGCCGAGGCCGACGAGCGCCACCAGCATCATCGGCCAGCCGAGGATCTCGTTGGGCTCGACGAAGCGCCTGTAGGCCTCGTAGAGGATGTAGGCCGTCACCCCGAGCAGCACGACGGCGTTGGCGAGCGCCGCGAGGATCTCGAAGCGCATGTAGCCGAAGCTCTTTCCCGGCGTGGGCGCCTTGGCGGCGTAGTGGATGGCGAGCAGGGCCAGGGCGAGGCCGCCCGCGTCCGTGACCATGTGCGCGGCGTCGGCCAGCAGCGCGAGGCTGCCCGTCAGCAGACCGCCCACGACCTCGGCCAGCATGTAGGTCAGCGTCAGCCCCAGTGCCCAGGCAAGCCGACCCTTGTTCCTCGCCGCGGCCGAGCCCGATGGGATGCCTCCTCCATGGGAATGTCCGCGGGCGCCCCCGTGCGAGTGTCCCTGACCCATGATCCGATTCCCATCCGTTGTGATGTCTATGCAGCCCTCGACCTCATCGATCGGCCGAGCCGAACAGGTCGGCCACGTGCGCGCCCGCGACGTGTCCCGTCTGGCCCCGATGGCTGTCCGAGCATGCCGCGTAGCCGGGGCCGTAGGCGGCCATGACGAGCTCACGCCGTCCGTCCGGGATCGCGCGGCTGGCCAGGAGCGCCCGCCCGCCGGGCCAGAGCTCGGCATCGGCAGACGGTCCCCGCTCGGGTTCGCCGTAGCGGCGCACGCCCTCCTCGCGGATGGCCCGGCGCGCCTGCGCCAGTTCCTCCCCGCCCAGCGGCATGCCGACCCAGACCACCTGCTGCAGCCCTTCGTCCCTGCAGACCACCAGGACCACCAGCGCTGTTCCGGGCCCGACCGCCGGTCCCCAGCCTTGCGGGTAGTACAAGGCGGTCAGGTTGGCCTCGCGGTCGGCCTTCAGCGGACGCGGCACTTGGTCGATCGGACCCCAGGCGAGGCCGAACGGCGCCTCCGAGGATCGAATCTCCGCCGCATACCCCGCTGACGTCGAAGCGAGGAAGGCCAGCACGACTACCCATGCCGATCGGCGCATCTGGGCCTACTCCGCTGCCTTGAGGCGGCGCGAAGCCGTGTCAGCGTGCTGTCCTCCCGAAGCCTCCGGCGCGACCGTTTTGCCGAAGCGAGCGTAGAGGGCGGGCAGCACGATCAGGGTCAGCAGGGTCGCGCTGATCAGGCCGCCGATGACCACGGTGGCGAGCGGTCTTTGCACCTCGGCTCCGGTCTCGGTGGCAAGCGCCATCGGCACGAAACCGAGCGAAGCGACGAGCGCCGTCATTGCGACAGGTCGCAGACGGGTCATGGCGCCTTCCAATATGGCATCCCGCTTCGGCCGACCCTGAGCCACGAGTTGCTTGATGAAGGTTAGCATCACGAGGCCGTTGAGCACCGCCACGCCCGAGAGCGCGATGAACCCGACCGCCGCCGGCACAGAGACCGGCATGCCGCGTAGCCACAGCGCGGCGATGCCGCCGGTGAGCGCCAGCGGCACCGCGCTGAACACGAGCAGGGCGTCCCGCGGCGAGTTCAGGGCGGAGTAGAGCAGCAGGAAGATCAGGAAGAAGCAGACCGGCACCACAATCAGGAGACGTTGTTTGGCCGAGGCGAGGTTCTCGAACTGTCCACCCCAGGTGACATAGTAGCCGGCCGGCAACTGCACCTGGCTCATGACCTTGGCTTGCGCCTCCTCGACCAGCGAACCGATGTCGCGGCCCCGGACGTTGGCCGTCACCACGACCCGGCGCTTGCCGTTCTCGCGGCTGATCTGATTCGGACCCTCGGTCACCGAAAAACTCGCGACCTGCTTCAGCAGGACCGAGGACGCCCGACCATTCACTCCCGGCGGCAGCGGCACCGGGATGTTCTCTAGGGCCTCGCGATCCTCGCGCACCTTGTCGGTGAGGCGCACCACGATGGGGAAGCGCCGGTCGCCCTCGAAGACGACGCCGGCGTCCCGGCCGCCGATTGCCGCCCCGATCACGTCCTGTACGGCTCCCGTGCTCAGGCCGTAGCGGGCGGCCTCGGCCTTGTTGATCTTGATTTCCAGGAACGGCAGGCCGGCGGTCTGCTCCACCTTCACGTCCTCGGCTCCGGTTGTGCCCCTCAGGATCGTCGCGATCTGGTTGGCGACCTTGAGCATCGGCTCGAACTCCTCGCCGTAGACCTTGACGGCTAGGTCTCCCCGAGTGCCCGCGAGGAGTTCATTGAAGCGTAGCTGGATGGGCTGGGAGAACTCGTAGACGTTGCCGGGGAGTTCGCCGACCGCCTTCTCGATCTGCTCCTGTAGTTCGGCTTTGGACAGTTCGGGATTCGGCCATTCCTCCTGAGGCTTGAGGATTACGAACGTATCCGACGAGTTCGGCGGCATGGGGTCGGACGCGACCTCGGCCGTTCCGGTCTTGGAGAAGACGTAGGCCACCTGGGGAAACTTCGCGACCGTCTGCTCGATCCTGAGCTGCATCGCCTGCGATTGGCTCAACGAAGTCGAGGGGATGCGCAGCGCGTTGAGCGCGATGCTCTTCTCGTCGAGTTGCGGGATGAACTCGGCGCCGAGTCGCGTGAACAGCGCGCCGGCGCCTGCCAGCAGCAGCAACGCGCTCAGGATGAAGATCATGGGCGTGCGGACCGCGTTGCCCAGCACTGGCCGGTAGGCCGCCTTGAATGCGCGGATGATGAGGTTGTCCTTCTCGGTGACCTTGCCGGTAATGACGATGGAAATCAGCGCCGGCACGAAGGTGAGGGACAGGACGAAGGCAGCGACCAGCGCGATGATGACGGTCAACGCCATGGGCTGGAACATCTTACCCTCGACGCCCGTGAAGGTGAGGAGCGGCACGTAGACTAGGATGATGATAGCCTGACCGTAGAGAGAAGGCTTGATCATCTCCTCGGCAGAGGCCCGTACGGTCTGCAGCCGCTCCTCCGTGTCTAGGGTCCGGCCGAGTTCGTGCTGCTTCTCCGCAAGATGCCGGAGTGAGTTCTCCGCGATGATGACGGCGCCGTCGACGATCAGTCCGAAGTCGAGGGCACC
Organism: Methylobacterium radiodurans; assembly: GCF_003173735.1. Lineage (NCBI taxonomy): Bacteria > Pseudomonadati > Pseudomonadota > Alphaproteobacteria > Hyphomicrobiales > Methylobacteriaceae > Methylobacterium > Methylobacterium radiodurans. Next base: position 1,119,099 of record NZ_CP029551.1, read on the forward strand.
GAGCGACATCAGGTTCGCCGAGATCTTCGCCTCAACCATGCCGGTCATGGTCATCAGCATGGCAATCGGAATGACCAATGCCGTGATGATGGCGGCTCGGATATTGCCGAGGAGAAGAAAGAGGATGACGATGACGAGGGTCGCACCTTCCGCGAGGTTCCGGGCCACGGTCTTGATCGTGGCTTCGACCAGAATGGTGCGGTTGAGAACGGTCTGCACCTCGATGCCCGGCGGCAACGATTTGCGGATCTCGTTCATCTTGGCGTCGACGCCTGCGGCCACGGTCCGGCTGTTTGCCCCGATCAGCATCAGGGCCGTGCCGATCACGGCCTCTTTGCCGTTCTCGCTTCCTGAGCCGGTACGAAGGTCGCGGCCGATGCGCACTTCGGCGATATCCTTGATCCGGACCGGCACACCACCGCGGGTGGTAACGACGACGTTGCCGATTTCCTCCATGTTCTCTAGACGGCCGGCGGCGCGGACGACGTAGCCCTCTCCGTTGTCCTCCAGGTAGCGGGCGCCCTGGTTCGCGTTGTTCGCCTCCAGCGCGCGGGCAACATCGCCGAAGGAGAGATCGAGGGCGGTCAGTTTCGTCGGATCGGGCTGGACGTGATACTGCTTCTCGTAGCCACCAATGCCGTCGACGCCAGCGACACCTGGAACGGTCTTGATCTGCAGACGGATGACCCAATCTTGGATCGTCCGCAGGTAGGCCGTCCGCTCCAGTTCGGTTCGCAGCCGCTGACCCTCGGGAGTCAGGTAGCTGCCGTCGGACTGCCAGCCCGGCTTGCCGTCGACGACCTTGGCATCCTTGTCGCGCTCGGCGTAGCGGATCGACCACATGTAGACTTCGCCGAGACCCGTCGAGATCGGCCCGATCTGAGGCTCGACCCCCGGGGGGAGCGAAGCCTTGGCTTGGATCAGGCGCTCGCCGACCTGTTGGCGCGCGAAGTAGATGTCCAGATTCTCATCGAAGACGGCCGTGACTTGGGAGAAGCCGTTACGCGAGAGTGATCGAGTGTATTCAAGGCCCTTGATTCCTGCGAGCGCAGTCTCGACTGGATAAGTAATCTGCTTCTCCATGTCGAATGGAGAATAAGAGGGCGCAACTGTGTTGATCTGTACCTGATTATTCGTGATGTCCGGCACGGCGTCGATGGGCAGCTTGGTCAGTGAGAAGACGCCGAAACTGGCCGCCAGCAGCGACAGAAGCAGCACGAGCCAGCGCTGGTGGACGGAGAAGTCGAGAATGCGGCTGATCATGAGGACTCTCCCGGTCAGTCGCCGTGCTCGGCTTCGGCCTTGCCGAGCTCTGCCTTGAGGAGAAACGTGTTCGCGACCGCGATGGCCTCGCCGGGTTTGAGGCCGGTCGTCACCTCGAAGGCTTCGTCGTCCGAGCGGCCGGTCTCGACGTCGCGCTTCTCGAAGCCTTCCTGCGTGCGCACGAAGACGACGCGCTTGCCCTCGATCGTCTGAAGGGCGGCCTTGGGCACTCGTACCGGGACCTCGTCCATCGAAACCGCGACCTCGGCGGTGACGAAGGTTCCGGGGCGCCAAGCGAAATCGTTGTTCGGTAGGGCCACGACGACGCGGGCGGCACGGGTATCGGCGTTGAGGAGGGGGCTGACGAAGATCACCTTGCCGCGCGCACGACGATCTCCATCCCCGTCGCTCGGTGCGACGGTGACTTCCGCGCCTTCCTTGACCTTGGCGAGGTCTGAGGTCGGAACGGAAAGCTCGATCCAGACGGTGGAGAGGTCGGCGACCGTGTAGAGATCGGCCGGATCGCCTTCCTTGCCGACAGCCGTACCGACATCGACCTTGCGCTCGACGATCCGACCTGAGAGCGGAGAACGCAGCTCGTACTGACGCAGGGTCGAGGCGTTCGCCGTCGCTTCGTCCTGCTTGGCCAGTTTGGCCACCTCCGCTGCGTTCAGTCCCAACGCCGAAAGCTTCTGCCGGGCAAGATCCTGCCGAAGCGCCGCCTCCGAATAGACGGCCTTGGCGTTGAGGAAGACGGATTCGGCCGAGATGCGCTTGTCCCAGAGTGCCTGCTGCCGGTCGAAATTGGTCTTCTCCAACTCGGCTTTGACCGAAGCGGTCAGGTACTCGCTCTTGGCGTCGGCGACTTCGCGGCTGTCGAGCACGGCTACGACCTCGCCTTTCTTCACGGAGTCGCCCAGACGCTTGCGCATCTCCGCCACCGTGCCGACCACTCGAGCCGGCACACGCCCGATGCGGTCGGCGTCCGGTGTGATCGTGCCCGGTACGACGATGTGCCGGGCCAGGACTCCTCCCTCGACCGCGGACACTTCGATCTCCTGATCCTTGATCTGCTTGTCGGTCAACTTGACGTGACCTTCCTCACCTTCGGCCTCGGAGTGTTGATGTTCTCCCTGGGAACTATCTTGGGCGCCCTCAGCGCTTTTTCCGCGACCATCGCCGCTCGAACGGCCCACATCGCCCGCGGAAGGCTTCCTCGCAGGCTCACTGTCGGACGCGGCCGCGTAGGTAAGTGCGGACGATGGAACTCCTGCAGAAGTCAGGAGACCGCGGACGAAGCTCGACACGGTAGGGAGGGTGGCGCCCAGGAGGACGCCAGCAACCACGAGGGCTGCGGTCAGTAGGATGCGCATGGGTGTTGGCTCGAGCAGGGTCCGAAGCACGCCGGGTCGTCGCGGTCGGACCCGTTACGTGACGTGAAGGAGGGCCCGGAGATGGATCCGGGATTGAGACGCCCACCTCGGCGGGCGTCGCTTCACGGCTTCACGCGCGAGGCGGTCTGGGCAGACGATTGGGAAAAATGGATGTCGCGGTTTCGGACATCCGCTCATAGCTCGGACGTGAAACTTCGGGCAGCGACGATAGCTCCGCCACGTCCAGGTTCGCGACAATGTGGCAGCCGCAATGGTTGTGACAGGTCAAGCCGGGATCGGAGATTTGGCCCCCCCCGGCAGTCGTGTCGGGAGCCGACACGAACCCGATGCCGACAGTGCTCCTGTCGCTGCGATGGTACGCGACGTCATCGGCGATGCCCGCGGCAGGGGCAGAAACGGCCAGTGCCAGAAGGAGCGCGAGTGCGCGGGCTGCCGTAGCCCACCAACCCGTCACCGCCCCGAAGGCCTTATGGCGTCGCGCCGAAGTCATCACGTCCCTTATGTACGATTCTTCGTGGCGGCGACAAGCCGGCACGGGCGAGCGCCTCATAAATTATTGACGGAGAACTTGACGAAAATGCCGAGGAGCGGTTTCCGGCCGCAGGTCGGTGGCTGATGTCGGAACACGGATGCACCGCTCGCCCGGATCGAGAACCGAGGGGCGGCATCCGAGACTCGGGCAGCAAGGCATGTGCCCGTCCTGACTCTCGCCAGGACGGGCTTATCACGGTGTGGTTGAGGGGCTGGATTGCACCGTGAACGATGTCGGGCGCCTACGGAGGCACCCCGGGAACTTGGCCGCGCAGGCAGTCGACACGCGGAGGGCGCCGGGCAGCGAACGCTTCCGGCTCCGCCGTCCCGGACAGCCGGGCTTATCGTCCGGAAGTCACTTCCTGCCGACGTTGTGTCCGTGCGCGTGGCCATCTTTTTCGGAATGTACCGGCGTGCCGTCGGGGCGCTTCTCCTGAGCTTCGCGGACACGCGGATCGTCGCTGTGTGTCGGTCCTCCCGACACGCCGCCCGTATTCGGGACTGCACGCTCGGGGTTCGAAGCGTTGCCATGCCCGTCGACGGCGAGGACAGGGGTCACCGCTCCCGTCAGCATTCCGAACGTGATCAAGGCGGCGAACAGGCGCTTCATAAGCTGAGCTCCGGATTCCAGACGGCGGCTGCCGCACGGACACCCAGATAGCGAAGCCGTTTGTCTGCAGGTTGCCTCGTCCGTGACAAAGTGTGTCGGCGCCTTACGCGATATGGTTAAGTTTGACTAACCTGCGGCTGCCGGACCTCGACGCCGGCATCGCGGAGGCCGACGGCAATGGCAAGGGAAGTGTCCGGGGGCGACCTGGCGGCGGCGGCGCTCCGGATCCATCAGGGAAGGATACGCTTGTCGGTCGAGAATCTCGCGAACGCGCAATCTTCGGCGTCCACGCCCGGCGGCGAACCCTATCGGCGCAAGATTGCGGTCTTCGAGCCGATCACGGGCGAAACCGACGAGCCGCCGGCAGTTCGGGTCGTGCGGGACCGGACCGCCTTTCCGACGATTCAGAGTCCTGGCCATCCCGCCGCCGATGCGCAAGGCAACCTCATGCTTCCCAACGTCCGACCTGCCACGGAGATGGGCGAGCTGCGCTCCGCCATGCGTGCCTACGAGGCGAACCTACGCACCATCGCGACGCTGGACGATGTGAAGGGAAAGACGATCGACCTGCTGAAGAGTTGACCGACGTCGCCGACCCGCATCCTCGACCGCTCACGTTTTTCCCGCAGCCGGACCGAGAGGACGACGAACCCGCTCAGCACTGCGGTGTCCCGGGCCTCGGGAGCACCTGCGGTCCCTTCGAGGGCTGAACCCGTGGTCGGCCCCTCGCCTTGGCGGGGATCCGCGGCTTCGCGGCGGTGAGGTAGGATCATCCCCGCGACTTCGGAAGATGTTGCCTTGCAACCCAGCGATCGCCTGGGTCGTTACCCGGTCCGCCCTAACCGGAAATAGGAAACACATCTTGTCGAATTCCATCGCGATTCGTCTCGCCGCGATTCTCGGCCTGTTCGGCTACATGGCTGAGCCCGCCTCCGCACAGAATCCGGATCTGACGACCAACCCCGAGAACACAGGCCGCGCTGCGACCGCGACACGGGCTGCCGAGACCGACAGCGACCTGCGGGAGTATCAGGTCGCCAAATCCGCGAGGATCAGCCTCGCCCAGGCGATCGCGACCGCGGAATCCGGCGGCGGTCGGGAGGGCGGACGCGCCATAGATGCCGACTTCGGGAAGGCCGGCGGCGGGAACCCCTCGCACTATGCCATCAAGGTTGTCTATCCGGATGGCAAGCTGATCGAATACGCCATCGACGCCGACTCAGGCAAACCGTACAGAGCCGAAGATCGACCCGTCGAGCGCTACTTCACGCGTTTGAAGGCTAGAGCGGTGTCCGATCGGTTTGAATCGTCTGGGGTTTTGGCGCGGACCGAGATGTGATTCGATGTGCGGTTTTCCGATGGGAGAGCCGAATGCCCTCAGCCCTATCCGCCGATCTTCGCGAGCGGGTCGTCACCACAATCGAGAGCGGGGCCTCGCGCCGGGAGGCGGCGCGGCGCTTCGCGGTCAGCCCAGCCACCGCGGTGCGCTGGCACGAAGCCTTCGTGCGGGAGGGCCGCACGCACGCCAAGCCGATGGGTGGTGACCAGCGCTCACATGCGGTTGAGGCCCGGGCTGACTTGATCCGACAGATCGACGAGGCACAGCCCGGCTTGTTCCTGCGCGAGTTGCGCATCCAACTGGCCGAGCGCGGCTTGCGAATTGGGGTGAGTAGCCTGTCCCGCTTCTTCAAGCGACACGGCATCACGCGCAAAAAAACACGGGTCATGCGGCGGAGCAGGATCGGGAAGACGTGAAGGCGGCCCGCCTGTCCTGGTTCGACGGCCAGCTCGATCTCGATCCGGATCGGCTCGTGTTCATCGACGAGACCGCCACGACCACGAAGATGATCCGGCGCTATGGGCGTGCACCACGCGGCGAGCGCTGCCGAGTGGCCGTGCCGTTCGGGCATTGGAAAACCATCACCGTCACGGCTGCCCTGCGCGCCAGCGGCCTGACGGCCACCGCGCTCTGCGACGGGCCGATGACCGGGGCCCGCTTCCGCGCCTATGTCGAAGAGACCCTGGCGCCGGCTCTAAGGCGGGGCGACACGGTCGTGCTCGACAACCTGCCGGCCCACAAGGTCAGCGGTATCCGCGAGCGGATCGCGGCGGCGGGTGCGCGGCTGCTCTACCTGCCGGCCTACTCGCCCGACTTCAACCCGATCGAACTCGCCTTCGCCAAGCTCAAGGCCATCCTGCGCACCGAGGCTGCTCGATCGGTCACGGACCTCTGGGGCGCCATCAAGCGTGCCTTCAGACGCTTCACGCCAAGTGAGTGCCGCAACTATTTGGCAGCCGCAGGCTACGATGCATATGACCCAACCTGATCGGATCCCGCTCTAGCGACTTCCGGAACTCCAAGACGTCGCTCAAGGATGCCATCGCACTCGCCGAGCGGATGGCGAAAGGCGGCAAGGCCTATGAAGCCGAGGTCGGGCGCGAGGGCGACGCGGTCGAGTACAAGATCAAGGTCGCACTCCTGGATCGAGAGCAGGTGATCGAGATCGGTGCGGACGGAACGGCGAAGGGCCCCTGATCCGCCGCATTTTCGCCGACTCGGAAGGGAAGGCATCCGCGTCCATCTTCTTCCGCGGACGGCGTCTCGTACCATCGACCTCGTGGGGGGCGGCATTGTTAGCCGTCCTCCATGCCGGCCCGGCTCACGACACGGTGCCGACCCCGTCGCGCTGCGTGGAGGGCCGGGAAGCGCAGGTCGGGTTGAGTGACCTCCGACGCGGTCGATGACTCCGGTCTGGTACGGCATGCCGTTCAGCACGCGCCTGGCCTTCATTGCGGTCGCGCGCCACTCCGTCGCCATGCTCGTCGCCGATGGAGGAAGCGCTGTGACCGGGCCCTTCCGGAGAGATCCGGAGGTCGCCGCCGAAGGTCAGGCGGCCCGTCTCCTGCTCCGCCGAGCCGACCTCCTCCCGGGCGGCCCAGCACGATGGGAGGGCAATTGCTACCAGGGAAGTTTCAGTCGTCGTGCATATACGCTTGGCGCGGCCTCATGCAGGTAGACGCACATCCGGTGGATCTGTTGCATTGCTGCTTGATGCGACCAGCAGCCCGCAGGCGTCCCACGGTCCATTTCGAAGCGCTCGGAGGCTTTGATTGCGAGCTCGACGGCTCGGCGCGCGTCCGGGCCGAGTTCCGTCCATAGATTGATCGTTCCACCGACGCACCGTGCGGTGACCGCGAGGTCAGGGTGCGCCGAGTTTGGCGAAGCACCCAATCCCTGGCACCACAGGTCGACCAACCCCCCCAGGGAGGCCGGCACCGATTTTCCGAAGCGAAATGGTCTGTGGCGCATGTTGCTGCCCGGCCGTCGATCGACCGGTTTCGATCCAGATCGGAAGATCATCCTCGATATTCGTTCCGCCGAACTTCAACGGTACGGGACGTCGCGACGTGCTGGAGCGCGATATCCCCAGCTCGGTCGTTGCGGCGGCCGAACGGATCGACGCCTCGGCGTGACCCGTTCGGCCGTCCGCATCCGCAGTTGCGGCAGGCTCACCCGTACGCGGATCGCCCGCCCCGGCCGTTGCCGGGCTGGGCTCGCCTCGGGCCGCGGAGTGCGCTCCGCGTCGTGTCCGGAACCGGCAGAGACATGTCGCGGGCCCGTTCGACGTATGTCGAACCGTCCAGGGGTCGCCGAGGAAGGCCAAGGCCGGATGTTCGGATCCTTCCGAAGTCCGACGCGGAAGTTGTTCGCTCAGTGGCTGTGCCCGTGCGCGTGCCCGTCGCCGGGGTAATGCAGCGGCCCGCCGTCGGCAGTCCTCTCCCTTGCTTCGCGGAACCGCGGATCGTCGCGGTGGGTCGTGCCGCCTGAAATGCTCCCGGTATTCGGCACGCTCAGTTCGGGCCTTTCGGCGTTGCCGTGCCCGTCGATGGCCAGGGCCGGGATGGCGGCCCCGAATACTATACAGGCAGCGATCGCTGCAGCGCGTGTGCGGTTCATCGTTCGTCTCCAATTTGCTGGCGGCACCGGCCGCAGCGAGGATCAAGATAGCGTGGCCAGTTGGCGTGCGATTGCCGGGCACATTACGAAGTGTGTCGGGCGGCCTGCACCATTGGCAGACGGACCTCGGCCCGCAGGCCGCCTTCCGGTCTGTTCGCCAGAACGAGCGAGCCGTTCTCGGCGTCGATCGCACGCTTGGCGATGGTCAGGCCGAGGCCAGTCCCGCCCGTGTTCCGGTTTCGCGAGCCTTCCAGACGGCTGAAGGGTTCGAGCGCCCGCGGCACGTCCTCGGGCTGGATGCCCGGTCCTTGGTCGTCGATCCGCACCACCAGCGAATTCCCATCGGCAATCAGCCCAATTCCGACCCGCGTCCCGTAGCGCACCCCGTTGTCGACGAGGTTCTCCAGCGCACGCCGGAACGTCACCGGGCGGACGTTGGCGAGCGCACGGCCGGGCCCCCGGTATTCGACGTCCCGGCCAGCGTCCTGATGGGCGTCGGCGATGCCCATCAGGACGCTGGCCACGTTGACGATCTGCCTCGCCTCCGGATCGGCGTCGCCGCGCAGATAGGCGAGCGTCGCGTCGATCATCGTCTGCATCTCGTCGAGGTCGGCCGCCATCGCGCGGCGTTCACCCTCGTCCACCACGCGGTCGAGGCGCAGTCGGAGCCGGGCGATGGGCGTCCGCAGGTCGTGAGACACGGCTGCGAGCGCCTGCGTCCGTTCTCCGACCAGACGATGGATGCGTTCCTGCATGGCATTGAGCGCCCGGCCGATCCCGCGCGTCTCGTCCGGACCGATCTCCGGGACCCGCACGGTCGAGCCGTGTCCGATCCGTCCGGTCGTACGGGTCAGCTCGCGCAGGGGACCCGCGATCCGGTGCATCAGGACGACGGCCGCCACGCCCACCAGAACGGCCATCGCGGTGGCCAACGATGCCCATGGGGTTCCGAGCACCGAGCTGGGCGCATGCGCCGAACGGAAGGTAAGGGAGCTCGCATCGGGCAAAGGAACGGTTCCCCGGAGGTCCTGCTGGTGGAAGGACTCGTCCGGCGCATCGAGGTTCAGGACGAGTCCCGGACCGAGAACCGGTTCCAGGGCGAGGATCTGGTCGCGCAGGTCCCGAAGGGCCGGGTGTGTGCCGCTGCCGGTCGGAGTGCTGCGGTCCCAGCCGACCTCGAAATGGCTTGAGGACAAGGCCTTCGCTTCGGTGTCGCGCGCTTCTTCCGGGCGCCGCAGGACGGCCTCCCGTACGAGGACGAGCTGTCGTGCGACCTCGCTGGCGAGGGCTTCATCGGCGGCGGCCGCCGCCGATTGCCGATAGAGCATGAGGGCCCCGCCGTGGACGGCAAGGACGGCCAGCAGCAGGACGGCGACGGTGCGCCCTTCCAGACTGCGGGCGAGCCTGAGCAGGTCCTTCACGCCTGGTCGACCTTGGCGGCCAGCACGTAGCCGGAGCCGCGCACCGTCTTAATGACTGGAGAAGCGCCCTCGGGTGGTTCGAGCTTGCGTCTTAGGCGGCTGACCAGGGTGTCGACGCTGCGATCGGAGGGCGCGGCGAGGCGGCCACGGCTCATTTCGAGGATCTGGTCGCGGCCGAGCACGCGGCCGGGATGCTCCAGGAACACGACGAGCAGATCGAACTCTCCGCCCGACAGGTCGACGGCCGCACCCACCGGGTCCGTGAGTGTGCGGCTGCGCAGGTCGAGGCGCCAGCCGTCGAAGCTCATCACCTCCGGCCGGGCGGCGGCGGTCGGCGTCATGGCGGACCGGCGCAGCACCGCCCGGATGCGGGCCAGCAGTTCCGGCCGCCCGAACGGCTTCGAGACGTAGTCGTCCGCTCCCAATTCGAGGCCGAGCACACGGTCGGCCTCCTCGCTGCGCGCGCTCAACATGATGACCGGAATGCCCCCTTTCGCGCGAAGCGCCCTGAGCAGATCGAAACCCGATGCGCCCGGCAGCATGACGTCGAGCAGAACGATGTCGGCCGAGGTCTCGGGAAGCAATCGCCACATCTCGGTACCGGTTCGGCAGCCCGTCACCCGGTAGCCGCTCTCGCGTAGGAGGCGCGTCACGAGCACGCGCATCCCGTCGTCGTCCTCGACGAGAAGCACATGGGCCGCCTCGATTGCCTTCATGGTAGCGCGTTTCTCCTGATCGGGCCTCTTTCGGCAACGGCATGCCGATCGCCCGGCGCTACGGACCTACATCCTCCAGTGGCTGGAGGAGCAAGGCCGAGCGAAAGGAACAGGACGATCGGAGCGCCGGATGGGGCGGACGCATGCATCCGGACGGCCCCGCGTCGACCGATCCGGTCTTCGCGATGCCTGCGGGTGCCATCGGGCGACGGCGTCGACCATGCCTCGGAGATGGGGCGGTCGAGCAGCCACGCGGAAGGCGGTTCGGACCCCGGCCGCATCGATGCCGTGTCGCCTTGACGTCTGGGTGCGGATGCGGTCCGCAAGACATCCGGCCATGGCTTGGTCCGCTGCCGCTCGTCACGGTCTGACGCGTCGTGCCCCCCGGCATCCGCGATGGCGCAGTGGTTTCCCGACCTCGGCTCGGCGGCCGAACCGCGGCTGTATGGTACATTCTCGTCGCACTGTCGGGCCGGTCCGTGCTCACGCGTCCTTCGGCGTAACCGACGGCGTCGCGGTGGATTGCCGTCGATCCGGATCCGTCGTCCGGGAGGGACGGCGCGGCAAGGCCGGGCGCGTGGAAGCATGTACGGCATGGCCGCGGTCCTCGGACAACTGCGGCCGCAGCGGCCATCCTCCGTGCCGGAGACGGGCGGGCCATCGGAGGTCGTCGCCGGCGCGGGCAGGGACACGGGGACCGTGCAGCCCGTAGGCTGCACGGAGTGCGGTTCGACGTCGGCGGCTTAGAAGTCGCGCTGGACGCGGGCGCGGACCTGGAACACGTCGGCGTTGGTCACGGTGCGCAGCGCGCCGAGATTGGCCGGGTTGTTCACGTACGCGGCACTGGTCTGCAGAGGGTTCCTGTTCAGATCGAGCACGCGGCCGGTCTGGACGCCATAGTTCTGGTAGGTGCCCTCCAGGCCGATGTCGAGGTCCCTCACCGGCGACCAGATCAGGCTCGCGCCGACATTGAAGGCGTAGGTGTCGCGGAGCTGCTGGTTCAGGTTGTAGAATTGGCTGCCGAAGGGGCCGGGGCCCGTGGAGGTATAGCCGAAGAAGGCGGACTGGGCTGCGCGGGATCCGGGTGCGAAGCTGAGTTCGCCGTAGGAGCCGAACAGGGCCGAACGTAGGGTCGGATTCCAGTAGTGAAGCAGCGAGGCTACAGCCGTGAAGCTGGTCGAAAGTTCCAGCCGGTTGGTGAAGGGATTCAGTACGGCGTCGCTGAAGAATTGCTGGAACGGCGCGCCCTGGAGAACCGTCGTGGTCTGGGCGTAGCCTCCGGCCCAGGACGAATAGCCGGTGTAGAGCTGGGCACCCTCGCCGTAGGCGCCCTGCAGGTACAGGGTGTCGCCCGGAGCGATGAAGGGTAGGTTGACCTTCATGCCGCCCTGGACCGCCCAACCGTATTCGGACTGAGTGCGGGCGACGTTCGCGAGGTTGGTGTTCGACAGCGGGGTACCGGCGTTGTTGCCGACGAAGTTCCCGAACGCAGCGTTGCCGGTGTTGATCTCGTGGACGGCGCCCGAGATCTGGACCGAGCCCCAGGGCTGATCGTAGCGCAGCACGCCGACGAAGTCGGGCATGCGGTTGCGTTGGACCACGTCGACGAAACCGACGCCCGACGGCAGACCGGTCGGGCCGAAGCCAGCAAAGACCGGTGTCAAAGAGTTGGTCTGGGCGAAGATCACGGCACTCGAGTTGCCCGCGACGGCGGTCGCCTGGGCGACGGACTGGGCCGAGTAGATGGGCGTGCGACGGAAGCTCGGATCTTCCATCGAGATGGTGGCCGAGAAGCCGTTGCCGAGGGTGGCGGTGTAGGCCGCGACGTTGGTCGAGAAGACGTCCGAGCCGAGCGTGCCGGCCTGGATCTCGAAGTCGTGGGCGTAGAAGTCGAAGAACGAGGACGCGCGACCGGCGGTGAAGCCGGCGAACTGCACGAAGGCCTTGTCCGTGTTGACGTACTGCTGCACGCGGCCGTAGCCGTCGACGCCGAGCGCCGGGAAGGCGTTGCCGATGCGGGTCTGCGTGCCCGAATGCAGACCCGGCAGACCGGTGCGGCTGGCCGCCTCGAGGCGGACGAAGGCGCGCAGGGAACCGTAGGCGGTCTGCGTGCGCGCATCGATGTTGATGCGGGCGAGGCCGCGGTAGCCGCTGTAGTCGCCCACGCTCGTTCCACGCGAAAGGGGCGCCTGCATGGCGTATTCGAAGCGGGCGCGGCCGCCGACGCGCAGGCAGGTGTCCGTCCCCGGGATATAGAAGAAGCCTGCGCCGTAGGCGGAGCAGACGCGGACGTACTCGATCGGCGCAGCCTTCTTGACTGGAAGGTCGGCGGCCTGCGCCGCGCCCCCTGCAGTAACCAGCGACGCGGCGCCGGTTAACAGTAGGTGCTTAATATTCACTTTCATTCTCCAGCTTTTAGAGACCCATTTATTCGCCTCTTTTTGGGCGAATTCGCCAGATAAAAAGGCCGGACTCACTCATGGCAGTTTTAATTTCTCGGTCTCGAAGCATCCATGAGTTGCTCGAATGCACTGGTTCGGTCGAGCGCCGGCAAGAGTTAATTCCGTTTCTTCGGGCGGCCTCCTTGGCGGTCGAATGCCCTGCCGACGGGCCGTTCGAAAACGGAACCGTGGCGCTTCCGACACCTCGTGCGCGAATCCCTGACCCCACCCGGCCGAAGCGGGCATCGTCTCGATACAACGATCCCGACGCTCGTCGATTCGACCAGATTCGGTTGATCATTCTCCATTTTTTCAGATCCGTGCGCTTCTGGAGAACGGAACATCTTCGATGTCGTTCGGCATAAGCGCGAGATCAGTGAGAACATCGCTTCCGCTCGGATCATCATTGATCTTTGCGATCGCCGCGTCTTGCGAAATCCATTAGCTGAGCAATATCGATTGTCGGGTGTCTGCGGTGCGCCGTCTTCGTGTCAAAGTGTGGCGCTTGGGAACCCAGGCGCCGCCGATGCTCCGGCGTATCGGGAGGGCACCGCGTCGACGAGGTTCGATGGTGCCGTGACGAAGCGATACACCCGGCAGCGTCTCGCGCGGCACGGCGTGATGGCTGCATCGACTTCGCGGAGGCTTCCTCCCCGCCTATCGGCGCCCATCCGCAGCTACGCGCACAGATCGAGGCCGGACCGCTGCTGTCCGGAACCCTCGATGTCGCCGGTGGCGCGGCCCGGCATGGTGGCGCAGGCCGCTCGGGAGGTACGTTACCGACGGCCCTCCCGCGAGACGGTCCGGAGTCAGCGTTCGATGGGACGGACCGGACCCACCGGGCAGCCAGAACCCGCCCGGAGTTGTCGCCACTGAGCCGATGGCTGGTCCGGCAAAGCGGTACAGGTCGACGCGGGGGCCTGGAGCCGTGCCATTACCCGACGCGATCGGACGCGGAATCGGCTGGTGGGCAGAGTCAATGTTCCGCGTGCAGGCATTCGCCGTGGTCGGCCAGAACCTCGATGATGCGGCACTCCCGGACATGGCCGCCGGCACACTGGTCGACCATTGCCTGCATTTCCTTTCTCAGGCCGGTGAGGCGCGCGATCCTGTCGTCGATAGCGCCGAGGTGCCTGCGCGCGATGGCATCCGCTTCGTTGCAGGGGCGATCCGGCTGTCCGGCCAGGAAGAGCAGGGCTTTGATATCCTCGATCTCGAAGCCGAGTTCGCGTGCATGTCGGATGAAGCGCAGCCGTCGGACGTCGGACATGTCGTAGGTCCGCCGGTTTCCATCGGTGCGCTCCGGCTTCGGCAGCAGGCCACGCTCCTCGTAGAACCGGATGGTCGGGACCTTCACGCCCGCCTGCCGCGACAGATCTCCTATGGCAATCGGCTTCATCGCGCTTGCTCCTCTGGCGACTAGAGGAATTAGGGCTGTGCCGGACGTCAGGAAAGGCAGCCGCGATGAGCGACGAAGCGACTTTGGATTCGACCGGCACGGCTGTCACGCGCCTGCGGGTGACGGGCATGGATTGCGCATCGTGCGCCGCGAAGGTCGAGACCGCGATCCGTCGCCTGCCGGGCATCGAGCAGGTCGAGGTCTCCGTCGCAACCGAAACGCTCACGGTGAGGCATGCCGCCGATGCGGAAGCCCGGGCGATCACCGCCGCGGTGCGCGGACTGGGCTATGGCGTGGAGAACCCGGACGCGGCTCCGACGTACGATGCGACCGCGCCGGACGCGCCCTGGTGGCGGACGCGCAAGGCCATGCTGGCATCCGCCTGCGGCGCGTCGCTCGCGCTGGCCTACGCCCTGGGACACGCGGCGCCGGCGACGGAACGTTGGGCGTTCCTCGCCGCCATGTCGGTCGGCCTGGTGCCGATCGCAGGGCGGGCGTTGTCCGCAGCCCGACACGGCACGCCTTTCTCGATGGAAACGTTGATGACGGTGGCCGCCATCGGCGCCACCGTCATAGGGGCCACCGAGGAGGCGGCGACGGTCGTCCTGCTCTTTCTGGTCGGCGAACTGCTGGAAGGCGTCGCGGCCGGACGCGCCCGGGCCAGCATCCGCGCGCTCAAGGAATTGGTGCCGGACACGGCGCTGCTGGAAGCCGGCGGAACGACCGAACAGGTTAACGCCGCGCTCGTGCAGGTCGGCGACATCGTGCTCGTGCGCCCAGGCGACCGCATCCCGGTGGACGGTACCGTCGTCGGCGGCGAGGGCGCGGTGGACGAGGCGCCTGTCACCGGCGAGAGCGTGCCGAAGCGCAAGGTGGCGGGCGACGCGGTATTCGCCGGAACCCTGAACGGGGACGGCGTGCTGCGGATCCGGGTGACGGCTGCCGCGCGGGACAACACCATCGCACGGGTCGTACGACTGGTAGAGGAGGCGCAGGAAGCGAAGGCCCCGACCGAGCGCCTGATCAACCGTTTCTCGAAGATCTACACCCCGGCCGTGGTAGGGATGGCGGCCGCGGTCGCCGTGCTGCCGCCGCTGCTGCTCGGCGCATCCTGGGACGAGTGGGTCTACAAGGGCCTGGCCATCCTCCTGATCGGGTGTCCCTGCGCCTTGGTCATCTCGACGCCGGCGGCCATCGCGGCGGCTCTCGCGGCAGGGGCGCGCCAGGGACTGCTGATCAAGGGGGGCGCCGTCCTGGAGCGCCTGTCCGCCGTGACGACGGTCGCCTTCGACAAGACCGGAACCTTGACCGCAGGCCAGCCCATGGTCACCGACGTGCTCGCGTACGGCCGAACGGAGCGCGACGTGCTGTCCCTTGCGGGGGCATTGGAGAGTGGCTCCTCGCATCCGCTGGCCAGAGCCATCCTGGGGAAGGCCGCCGAAGTCGGAGCGCCCATCCCGCCCGCCGCCGGGGCAAAGGCGCTCGGCGGCAAGGGCCTAGAGGGAACGGTCGGTGGTCTGGACCTCTTCCTCGGCGCTCCGCGCGAGGCCGCCCGGCGCGGTGCGCTGACGCCCGATCAGGAAGCGAAGGTCGCCGAACTGACGGAAGAGGGCAAGACAGTTGCCGCTCTCGTCGTGAACGGCGCCTTGGCCGGCTTGCTCGCCATGCGCGACGAACCCAGGCCCGACGCGAAGGACGGCATAGACCGTCTGGCTGCGGAGGGGATCGGAATGGTCATGCTGACCGGCGACAACGCCCGCACGGCACAGGCCGTCGCCGCAACTCTCGGTATTGGAGCTTGGGCGGAGCTTCTGCCCGAGGACAAGCAGCGGGCCGTTCTCGACCTGAAGGCTCTCGGGAGGGTCGTGGCGAAGGTCGGAGACGGCATCAACGACGCGCCGGCCTTGGCCGCCGCCGACGTCGGCATCGCTATGGGCGGCGGCACCGACGTCGCGCTGGACACGGCCGATGCGGCCATACTGCGCGGACGGGTCGTCGACGTGAGCCGCATGATCGAGCTGTCGCGGCGGACCCTCGCCAACATCCGCGCGAACATCGCCATCGCGCTCGGCATGAAGGTGGTATTTCTGGTCACGACCATCGCCGGTGTCACCGGTCTGTGGCCGGCCATCCTTGCCGACACCGGGGCGACGGTGCTGGTTACGGCGAACGCCCTGCGCCTGCTGCGGACGAGATACCGAGAGAATGGTCCAGCCGCTCGTTCGGAGGCCCGCATCGCGCCGGCGGGCCCGTCCCGGAGACCATGAGCGGGCGCACGGCGTCGGCGAAAAACCGCGCCCCACGGCCACGGATATTGCCAGAAATTGGCCATCCTAAGCGCAGAAATGTGCAGACATCACACCAGGCATGGAGCTTTCCGGTCGTTGTCCGATGTAGCTGCCTTCTCTGGCGTCGGCAAAACAAGAGCCTTGACCTGGCGGCACAATTGATAGACCGACGATCCGAGGGGTGCATCTTGGAAACACGGCAATGGCAGAAGAAGCAGCGAGCCTTCCGTACGAACTCGTCGACCTCACAGGCAAGATCGTCGCCGCCTACGTAGCCAACAATTCGGTTCCCGCGACCGAGCTCGGCGCCCTGATCAGGATCGTCCATACGGCATTGATCGGCATCACGGCCGACTCGGCAGCCGGTGCCGGATCGGCGGAGGAGATGGTCAAGCCGACGGCGGCTCAGATTCGCAAGTCGGTCACGCCGGATGGACTGATCAGCTTCCTGGATGGCAGGAGCTACAAGACCCTGAAGCGACACCTCACCACGCACGGCCTCGATCCGCGTTCCTATCGTGAGCGCTTCGGTCTGCCGTCCGACTACCCGATGGTTTCGCCCGACTACGCTGCAAAGCGCTCGGCGTTGGCCAAGCAGATCGGTCTTGGCCGTCCCGGCACTTCCGCGGAGAGCCAGCCTGCAGCGAGGGATCGGCGCCGCAAGGCCGCCTGAACATCCTCTTCCCGCCATTCGTTATCGGATGACGAGTTCCGGCCGTCGGAGCGGCCGGACTCAAACCTCGCGGGACCGTTTAAGTCGGCCCGTCCTTTCGCGTTCCCCCTTGCCCCTGGCGGCGTAGCAGCCTTCACCGCGACGCCACCCTCGCCAGACCAGACCGTTTCCAAGCGGAGGTCCGCATCGCCTCCCCGAAGTCGCTGCAGATTTCCGGGAGCGGAAGGTCGGCGACACGGGACCGCATGGTCCTCGTCCTTCAATGGACGCGCCCTTCCCAGCGCCCGCCGTCATACGGCCGCCGCATCGCAGCCATGGCCAGCGCTATGCGCTCTCCGCGGCAGCCGCTAGGACGTCTGCCGGAGCCGTGCATGCGCCGGGAAGCGCCTTGCGTGCCGGAAGCTACTTTCCTTGTCCAGGAGTGCGATGTCCAGGAGTGCGATCCGTCACGTCGGTCTGGGCATCGAAGACGATGGACGCGGATGGTCCGGGATGCCGACCGCCCGTCCCGGGTAGACCTGCAACGGCCGCAGCCGGCTTCGAGTGTCCCTGGGTCAACCGAGAGAGGTCGGCATTGCAGCCACGCGCTGCGGGAAGGACGCCAACGGTTTCGCAGACATCCATCGTCTTGCCGCTACTTCCGGATGGCTGGATTCGTAACGGATCCCAATCCCCTGCGAGCTCGACTGGCTGCGGTGGCAGGTGGCCGCCATTTGTCGGCTTCGTGACAAAGCATTGCGGGCATCCAATCCGACCTGATCCAGTCGAATTTCTGCCGTATCATCCAGTTCCTTGCTCCGTGAAACATGGACTGGATCGATATGGTTTTCGAGGCAGATGGATTGTCCATAGAGGAGCAACTGGTCCGACGCAATCGTGAGACTGACTTCTATATGATTTCGTGTTATTGCCAATTTTTACAATAATTCTTCGTAGATACCTCACTTGGCGAGACGGGCTTGTCGATGTTGAGAATCTTTATTGCCTTATACGAGGATGAGGTTGACCAATGGAGCTTGTCCCGATGGCGCTGTCTGTCGACGGATGGAAACAATCTCCACAAGTTGCTCGGCTGGCAGTCGAGACTGATCCATCGTGTTCATTCGCGAAAGCCCTGAACGACGGATGTGGTGCCGATCGCCGACAACCTTAACAAACGTCCTTCTTCATCGGACTCAGCCGGACGATCTGTTCAGCAATCCGGCAGATTTCGACGTCGGCCTCGACGGCCCAGCATTACTCCTCCCGGCGATCGTCCTTGGATTTTGGATCCACATGACAGCCGCCTTCCGCGGGAGTTCGGCGTTGCTGGTGGTCTTCCGCATGCGGCTCTTGGTCCGCCGCGACCCGATCCGACGCGCGGCCTGAATGTGTCCTTGTTCGCG
The DNA here is from genome assembly GCF_003173735.1 of Methylobacterium radiodurans. Classification (NCBI taxonomy): domain Bacteria; kingdom Pseudomonadati; phylum Pseudomonadota; class Alphaproteobacteria; order Hyphomicrobiales; family Methylobacteriaceae; genus Methylobacterium; species Methylobacterium radiodurans. The sequence continues at coordinate 1,137,178 of NZ_CP029551.1, forward strand.
CGGTCGGATCGCAGCGACGGCTATGGACGGCTATAGAAAGAGATGAAGGAACGACCAATGGACACACTCGTGATCGGAGGGGGACCGGCTGGGCTGACGGCCGCGATCTATCTGGCCCGCTATCACCGTGCCGTCACGGTCGTCGACGACGGCAACAGCCGCGCCAAGTGGATCCCGCGTTCTTACAACCATGCCGGCTTTCCCGACGGCATCGGCGGCGAAGAAACTTCTTGCGCGGATGTCGGCGCAGGCTCGACGCTACGGCTCGCAGTTCGTGAAGGGGCACATCGATACGATCGACGGAGATTTCGGCCGTTTCCACGCCCGTGGGGACGGTATCGCCCTGGAGGCGAGCACGATCATCATCGCGACCGGGACGGTAAACCGGCGCCCGGACGTCGATCCGGCAACGCATCGATCGGCCCTCGACAACGGCCGGCTTCGGTATTGCCCCGTATGTGATGGGTTCGAGGCGACGGACCAGACGATCGGCGTCATTGGTGGAGACGCGCGCGGCGTCACAGAGGCCCTCTTCCTGCGCACCTATTCGAAAGACGTCACGCTGCTCGCGGTCGATTCGATGGACGTCTCGGCCGACGACCGGCTGATGCTCGAACACTCGGGCATCAGGATCGAGGAGCGTCCGCTGGCGCGGCTCGTCTTCAACGAAGAACATGTCTCCGCTCTACTGAAAGAAGGCGGCGAACGCCGCTTCGACACCGTCTACCCGGCGCTGGGATCGGATTCGAACGACGGGCTCGCCCACGCCCTCGGCTTGGACATGGCCGACGGTTGCTGCATTGCGGTCGATCGGAAGCAGCGTACGAGTAGAGAGGGCATCTACGCGGCGGGCGACATCGTCTATGCGCTCGATCAAATCAGCGTCGCCATGGGACACGCCGCAATCGCGGCAACGACCTTGCATAACGATCTCCGCGCGCGCGAGGGCCGCAAGCACAGGCGCCAAAATTAGGGTCGAGGATAGAACCTGATCGCCCATGCCCGACGGTTAAGAGCGCAGATGAGGGCTACGGAGGCGAGATGCAGGTCGGGTCGTGGCAGATGGAGGGCGGCGTGCTGCTCACGTACACGACGAGGTCGCGCCTCGTGCCCGGCTTGCACCCGTCCGTCGGTGATCCGCCCCGCCTACCCGTCCGACGTTTCCGACGAAGAGTGGGCGCTGGTGGCGCCCTACCTCGTGCTGCTGCGGGAGGACTCGGCCCAGCGCGACCATGACCTGCGCGAGGTGTTCAACGGGCTGCGCTACATCGTGAAGACGGGCGCGCCCTGGCGTTTCATGCCCCACGATCTGCCGCCGTGGGCCGCGGTCTACCACAGCAGACGCAGCGCTGGCTCTCGGCCGACAGCTTCGCGGACGTGGCCGGCGACCTGCGGGCGGTGCTGTGGATGGCGGCGGAGCGTGAGCCGGAGCCGTCTGCGGTGATCCTCGACAGCCGGACGCTGCGCTCCTCGCCCGAGAGCGGCGAGCGGGCGGGCTACGACGGGGCCAAGCGCAAGCGCGGGGCGAAGGTGCATCTGGCGGTGGACACCCCAGGTCAGGTCGTAGCGCTGCATGTGACGCCCGCCCGTACCGACGACCGGGCCGAGGCCGGCCGGCTGTCTGCCGAGGTTCAGGCGGAGACGAGCGACAGCGTCGAACTGGGCTTTGTCGATCAGGGCTATTCCAGCCCCAAGCCCGCCGCCGCCGCGCGTGCCCACGGCATCGACTTGGAGGTAGTGAAGGCGCCGCAGGCCAAGCGCGGCTTCGTCCTGCTGCCGCGCCGGTGGGTGGTGGAGCGCTCGTTTGCCTGGGCCACGCGCTGTCGGCGGCTGGTCAAGGGTTACGATCGCTACGCCAGCACGTTGGCGGGTCTACACATGGTCGCTTTCGTATGCCTCATGCTCAGACAGGCCGAAAAACTTATGACAAGTGCATAACAGCCTGTAGAGCGGTTCCCGACCGCGCTGCAATCGGGAACCGCTCCAAGTTCTTGTTTTGACGCGCTCTCTTGCGCCGAACCGGTGTCCACTTCGGTGGAGTGCGCTCTAGTTGAGGGGAACAGCCGCCTCCGTCGAGGCCGGCCTCAGGAGAGGTGCGCCCGCCCTATTGCCACCCGGACTGCGCGCCGCTTCTCAGCCTGCTTCGACGCTCCCGTCGGGCGACTTGTCTTCGTTGCGGGCCACCTGCTTCAGCGGCAGGAGGTAACGCAACGTCAGATAGGTGACGAGGCTCAGGATGGTTGCGATGTCGTAGAGGCCGTACCCCACGGCTGCTCCCAGAGCCCCCGTAGCCCATAGGCTCGCCGCGGTCGCGGTGCCGGAGGCACGGCCGGCATGTTTCAGGATCGCGCCGCCGCCGATGAAGCCCACGCCCGTGATTAAGCCTTCCAGGATGCGGGCCTGTCCCGTCGACTCCGCCCCGAGGACGCGGATCGCGACCAGCACGAAGCCGCAGGCGGCGACCGCGACGAGGGGAAAGGTCCGGATGCCGGCCGAGCGCTCCTCCTGTTCACGATCCCATCCGATCGGCACCGCGAGTGTATAGGCGACCGCGAGATCGAAGACGTGAGATGCCACTTCCCAGAGGCTGAAGGTCATGAACTTCATCGGCGTGACGGTTCTTTCGCGATGGCAGCGCTGTGCGCGCTACGTGGGAAGCCAGCCTCAACCCGCCCGCTTATACGCAATGCAGATCGCTTAAGGTAGCGATCTGCGACGGCCCAAGTATCGTGGTGCCCCACGAGGAACATCGTGGCCGCCCGGTACACTTCGGGCACGATCGATCTGCGCCACATCGATGAGGTGAACCCGGTACGCAAGCTCTAGTCGACAATACTGACCGCCATCGACCATGCCGTGGTATTCCTGGCGATCCAGAACGGGTGGGCCGCGGCTTCCGTGATGGAAGCCGTGCTGCTGGCGTCACCGGTCGCCAGCGCGAAGGATCCGAGCACCTACGAGATTTCGAGCGAGGCGGTCTCGAAGCCCGAGTCCCACCCCTTCATGCTCCGCGGGGAAGATGGCCCGTTGCAAGGGGGTGACCGAGGCTACCGCGGCCAAGCTCTACACGAGCGCCGAGGGCAAGGCGCTCTACGATAGTTAGTCTACTCCGCCGATCCCGCCACACGGCATCGACCTGTACCGGCCGATGGATGAAGCACTGCAGCGGGCCGTCCGACAGCTTAGCGACAGGCCCAATCCTGCAACCTATCAACGACCAAAAGCCCGGGCGCTCGGTGCGCTCGCCCTAATCCTCCGTAAGGCGGCCCACCGCCAGATGCCGGCTGTCGGGGCCAATGAAGCAATGGATGGCAGAGGCGCGGCGAGCATCCTTCGTAGCTCAATATAGGCAATTGATCCTATTGTCCCGAGTGGATCCTTGCCAATCTCATTCCTTCGATTGTGGTCTGCGTGTTATCGCGGCTCAGTCTCCCTATCGATGCGAGGCAAATTCACCGTAATCCGCCCCGCAATAGGTTTATATTCTTGATTTTCGCATCGAGCTGTGCCATAGGCGGTGTATCAGCCAGCGAACCGCTGCGCCGCAGCGGCGTCGGCTGACATGCAGCACGGTAGCCGCGGGTGATCCAGCCAATGCCAGCTCGGCCGTCGCCGATGCTCAGCCAGACTGCCGCGCCAACCGCGACTGCATCTCCTCAGAAGGCCCCCATCACGGGGGCTTTCGCCGTTTTAGGAGCCTGCTTATGACCGCCCACGACTCACCTTGCACCACTCCGCCCGCGCCGGTCGCCGAAACACCGCTCGACCGCCCGCACCCCGACCTCATCCTTTTCGGTCGGGGGACCGTCGACCGGCCGCGTGCCGCTTGGTTCGGCGCCACAGACGCGGAGGCTGCCACCGCCGCCGCCGCGACCATGCAGCTGAGAACCTTCACGGTCGCGGACGAGGCGGCCCGAGACCTGGCCAAGCATCTGGCGCGTGGCCGCGTGCTGCCAAGCGGTCGCGCCCATGTGCCGTTCGTGAAGCAGGAGCTTTACACCCGTCTCCTCGCTCTGGCTGACGACGAAGCGCGGCCGGTTGGGAACGGGAATGCCTCGAAGGGCGCGACGGTGGCCATCGCGGGAGCGACCCCAGCGAGGGCCGCCGCGGAGCCATCCGCCACGCGGCCGGGCGAGCGCACCTTCGTGGGCGACTCGAAGCCAGAAAGCCGGGACGAGATCGGGCTGGGCAGCGTCGTGCTTGCCCATGACGGCCCCGACGAGGGCTGGTGGGAGGCCGAGGTCATCGGCATCAACGGCCGCGTCTTCTCCTTGCGCTGGCAGGGGTGGCCGACCGAGCCGACCATCCTCAGGAAAGCGGGCGAGCTTGCCCTGCTGCCGCCCGGCGAAGCGTAAGCCCGACGACCAGCGCCCGGGTCACTTTCCTGCCGCCCGGGCGCTTCAGCGGCGCCCCCTACGTGCTGGGTCGCGCCCTGCCGCTATCCTTTCCCATCCTCCGAGGTTCCCATGACCGTCATCACCGATGCGGGGCGCATTGCTGCGCTCAACGACATCCTGCGCCGCTCCCTCACCGGCGGCACGCTCGTGCCCACCGCCGGGGTCGTCACGCTCGGCCGCGAACGTCAGCAGCTTATCCTCGACGCTGTCGGCGCGTTTGTGGCCTTCACGCCCGACAACGACCCCTACGGCGAGCACGACTTCGGCGCGTTGGAGGCCGCTGGCGAGCGCGTGTTCTTCAAAATCGACTGCTACGACCGCACGGGGCGCTACGCCTCCCCAGACCCAGCCGACACGAGCGTCACGCGCCGCGTGCTCACAGTCATGCTCGCCGGGGAGTACTGAGGTGGCCGGGCGCAGATTGCTGGCGTCTGTCATGCCGGCACCTGGGCCGTGTCTCGTGCGCGGCGAGGCCGAGCTGGGTGCCCCACCCGCGCAGGCCATGCTCGGGATCGAGCCGGCGGGGCACGACCAACCCAGTGGATGGCCCTACTTCGTGCGGCGGGACGCGCCGGTCGAGCTAGGCGAGTGTCCGCTGCACGTCGCCACCGGCATCCAGCGACTGGCTGATGCTCGGTTGATCGCCGCCGCGCCGGACTTCGCCGCGGGGCGGCTGCACCTGCTCACCGCCCCGGCGCTCGGCGCGCGCGACCTCGAGGCCCGCACGCGCGGCGGTGGACGCGGCCTGGGCGCTGTTCGTACGGGTCGCCCCTCATCTTGAGATCGGCACGTTAAGGCGACTAGTGCCCGGGGCTTGCGGTGCTCACCCCGGCTTCGCACGCCGCCCCGCCCGCAGCGGCGCCGGCCGCTCGGCCCCGGCTTCGGGTTCGACAAACAGATCCGCGAGCGGCACGGTCAGCGCGCGGGCCATCGCCTCCAGCGTCGAGATCGTCACGTTCTCCGAGCCGCGCTCGACGCGGCCGACATAGGCGCGGTCGATGCCGGCAGCCAACGCCAGCCGCTCCTGCGACAAGCCTTGGGCGACGCGCAGCCGCCGCAAATTCCAGCCGATCAATGCCCGCGCCTCCATCGAGCGAGAAGGCCCGAACAGCGGCTTGACAATCGACGGACCAACAGTCCCACATTCCCTTTACTCCACTGCAGCCCAGGGCAGCGGTCGCGTCGTCGGCCCCGTCCCAAGGAGCCCCTACTGATGATGCTCTTCGCCTCCGGCACCTACCTCCTCGTCGCCCTCATCCTCGGGAGGGCAAGCTACGTCTTGACCCGCCGCTGGGGACTTAACGCTGTTGGCCGCGGCTGGGCGGAGCTGCCAACCATTGGGATGCTGCCGACGATGGTCGCGGACGTCGAAGCGCGCTGGGCGGCGAACGCAAGCCCAAGCTTCACGCATGTCGAGGCCCGGGAGGGGGGTGCGGTGATGGGCGACGCGGGCGGCCAGTACCATGTTGGCGAGCGGGATATTGATGATCTCGCGGCCGCGGCGAGCGCGCGACGCGCGCGGGCCTTGTCGTTGGTCGGTGCCGTCGTCGGCGCGGTCATCCTTACGGCCCATGCCGGCCCGGCGCGGGCGCAGTCGACGGACCCCGTGATGACGCCGCCGAATTGCGAGACCTATGAGCGCAAACGCCCTCACGGCGGCCCGTTCGAACAGCTGTCGGACCTGTTCAGCTTGTCGATCTACCGCTGGGAGGAGGCGGACTTCGGCCGCTACCGAGACTTTCTGCTGGTGTGTGGGGGCAGGCTGCCGAGCTTGCGCGGCAATGTCCCCGCCGAGGCATGGGGTGCAGCCGTCGCGCGGGGCGTTGCCGAGCTGAAGGAGTACGCCGGCTACGGGCAGGGGCGGCCTCGCACGAAGCTCGATCCTGACACGCCGGATTACACGCCGACCTTTCTCAAGATGAGTTGCGACCGCTTCACCCGAGCAACCATCGAGAGTTGGGCAGGCAACGGCACGCCAGGCAAGATCGAGGGATCACCCTTCACTGTACCGGTGGCGTATTGGAACGACGAGGTGTGGCAGTCGCTGGAGAATCGCCTGCTCGAATGCGAACAGCAGCGACAGTCGCCGCACGCAACTCGAACCAAAGTGCGGCTGCTGGTCGGCGCGCAGAGGGAAAGATACCACTGGGAAATTGACCGCGCCCAGGAACCTGAACGCAACAGAAAGATGATCGCCTGGGCGCAGGAGGGGCAACAAAAGGAAGCCGAGGCATTGGACAAGTTCCGGCGAGAGGAACAGGCGCGGCTGGCGAGCGACTCTTGCAACCAGGTTGAAGTGCGGCGACAGATGATGAGTGCAGCCAATGCAATGCTGCAAACGCGCTACGGAGCGCGTACGCTGATCGATCTGACTAACGGCCGAACGAGCGGCCTTGAGCCAGCGCCGGGACGCTCATGCATTTTCACAGTGGACTGGTCGTCGGGTCAGCGGGGCGTCGTGGTGATTACGCAGCGCAAGAACTCGTTCGGCGACGATTTGATCGAGGTCCGGCCGTTCGAGCGTTGAGCTAAGCGTCACGGTTGGAGGCAATCAGCGTACAGTCCGTGCAAGTCGAGGCGCAACCGCCAGCGATTTGTCCCATGATGTGTTGGGAAGCGTCGAGCATGTTATCACGATCTTGAAAGCGCCTTGGGCCTGAGCCTGCGCCACGAACCTTCGGTTCGCGACCGCCCGCGCTGACGATCGTCAGCGCGGGGCGTCTTCGAAATCACCGCATCCGAGAGAGGAGTGAAGTCGAGCCCCCCAGCCAGCCACCGCCGCCGTGACGGTGGTGACGGCTCTTCTCCTTTCCTTTTTACTGTATTTTCAGTATTTTACGATGATATAAATAGCTGTCACCACCGTCACCGGGGCAGTGGCTGGCTAGCGGGCAGGGCCCGTTTCCAAGCCTAGGCTCAGCCCCTCAAGCGCAAGCCGATCCAGAAGTGACCCTTGTTGGTTTTGCGGCTGACCCGTCCGAGTGCAATCAGGCGCGCTTTGAACGTGGCGAGCGAGACCGGCTGCTCGCCCGCTGCCGTGCACCAAGCCCCGAAGTCGGAGTGCAGATCGGTCGCGCCAACGCGGGCGCCGATATCCTGCACTGTCCGCTCGCGCAGGTAGCGGCTGACGTGGTCGGCGCCGTGACGCCACGCTTCCGTCGCCGCGCGCACGACGTTGGGCGGTTCCAACCCCTCCCTTTGCCAAGCGAGGCAGCCCGCCACTGCCCAGTTCAGGACGCCAGGTAGCTCGGCCCGCAGACGCTCCGGCAGCCCCTTCTTGGCCGTGCCCTCGGGCACGACGTTGATGAAGGGCAGCACACGGATCCGACGCCAAAAGGCGTTGTCGGTCGCGCGGACCTTCGGGAAGTGGTTGGCGTACAGCCACAGCTTGAACTGCGGCATGAACTGGATCAGATCCTGACGCATGAAGCGGGCGGTGATCGGGTCGCCGCCAGTCAGGCCCTTGATCGCCGCCTCGTCGAACTGCTGTGAGGGATGAATCTCACCGGCCGTGACCATGCGTGCCCCGGCCATGCGAGCGAGGTCAGTGCGGATGGGCTCGAACTGCTTCGTCGTGAAGCTTTCAACCGGCGTGTGCACGGCAAAGCTGCCAAGCAACTCGCGGATCAGGTTGACGAAGGTCGATTTTCCCGTCCCGCCTTCGCCCTGCAGGAAGAACAGCACCTGCTCGCTGACCACGCCGGTAAGCGTCAGGCCGACCGCCTTTTGCAGGAAGGCGATCAGCTCGGGCTCGTGCCCGAGGCGCTGACGCAGGAACCGCTCGAAGACGGGGCAGCGCGCCTTCTCATCGTAGACGATTGGCGTCAGGCGGGTGAGGCGATGGGCCGGGTCGTGCGGCCCAAGCGTACCGGTGCGCAGATCGAGCGTGCCGTTGGCTACCGACAACAGGTAGGGCTCGGCGTCGAAACGCGAGAGCGGCGTTTCGAGATGGCTACGCGCCAGGAAGATCGCGCGCTCCAGCGCCCCCTTTGACAGGCTGGCCTTGGAGAAGGCCTCACGGCTTGCCTTGAGCTTCCCGTCGTTCAGATAGGCGGCTTCATGCGCGATAGCATGAGCGCACTCCTCCGCACGGCGCAAGGCCGCCGTGTCCGCGGCGGGCTCCCAGATCTTGCCGTTCCAGACGAGCAGGCCATGACTCGGCACATAAGCGACCTCGTTGCGGAAGCGGCGTGCGAAGCGGTGCCCGTTGTCCGCGTCGGTCTCGCCAAGCTCGGCGAGTTTAGCGGCCACAGGGTCATGGATGACGGCTTCCGCACCCGGCTGCGCCGCACCAGGATCCGCAAGGAAGCCGAGGTTGCGTGGTTCGAGGCGGCCGGCCCGCATCCCGCTCGCAATGGTTTTGGAAGTTGCCTCTGCGGTCAGGCCGACCGCCAAGGCCGTCTCCGTCAGGCGGGCGCGGACTTCGGCCTCATCGAGGACGCCGGGCTGGCAGAGCGCTCCAAGGACGTAGGCGGCCTTATTCAGTGTGGAGTTGCGCTTTCCCACGGTCGCGCGGCTGAGGGCGTTCAATTCGGATTTAAGAGCCGCCGCCGCATATGCGACTGTGCGGGTCGCATCAGGCCCCTGCGTCAACGGTTCGGTGAGTGGACGCACCCTCTCAGCGTCCGGCGATCGCACTACTAGGTCGAGAAGCCAGTCCGGGGCCTGCGCGATCGCGATCTCGCCGAGGGCGCGTCCCGGGGCAGACCGGTAGGTCGGTCCCAAGGGGTGCACGCTGCCGGGGAGGACGACGTAGCCCCGCTGCCCCTTTATGTCGATACCGGGGCCATGACGACCGCAGGATGACCTCACCGGCCGTCCCGGCCGCGCGCGGAAGATGAATTGGCGCCCTCGGGCTGTGATTGTCTCAACCGTCGCGGGAAACTCGCGAGAGCGGCCGATCAGCCTTTGTAAGGACTTTTCACCCTCCGGGCCATCCACATCGACAGCGAAAATTTCGCCGTCAAGGATCAGACCGTAGTTGTCGTGCTGGTGCGCCCTGGCGTGCGCCCGCACTCCCATACGGGTTGAGATTGCATCGTCGATCCCGTGGGGCACGCTAGGCACCTTGGACCGCGGCTTGAGTGGCACCACCGACAGGCCGTGCTGCACGGCGCGGCGTGCCTCCGCAGCAGGCCGCGGGAGGCTGGGGAAGGGCACGTAGGTTTCAGTGCGCATGGGCACTCCTTTTGAGGTTTTCAACATGGATCTGCTCATGAAAATGCCGCACAAGCCAAAGGGGCGACTGCGGCGAGGATGGGTATCTCTAGAATTTGCAGCAGATTGGAATGCGGCCTGCGGCTCTTACAGCTCGTCGTCCGACTCTGCCTGGAACGTTGCAGCGATCAGCGCGAGCAGGTCGATCCACTTGTAGCCGCCAAATGAAATCTTAGCCGCAACGGTTTTCAGCGCCTCAGAAACCTCGTCCTCAGAACGATAGTCCACCGCGTGGCGCACGCTCGATAGGATCAGCTCGGCTACCGCAGCCGCAAACGGCAAACCAGCCACGACGCTACGGAGTTGAGCTTGACGCTCGTTCAACGCCGCCAAGTCAGCGCCGTTCACCGAATGGCGCCATCCGAAGTCCATAGGGTCGTGTGGGCAGCGAGGTCCCAGATCAAGCAAGGACTTCGGAACGACCTTGACCGTGCGACCGGCGCTCGGTGTAGCCCGGGTGGGCGAGGCGGCCAGCTTCGCGAAGCGCCGGGCAAGCGGCCCGCCGGACCGGCCCTGGAACATGACCGTGCCTTTGGACGGCCAGTAGTTCAGATACTCGCCGGTCACCGCCTTGAACTGATGATGGGCTCCGTCATTGCGCGATCGCCAGGTGCCCGGCACGCCGCACGCTCTGACATCAGCCGGGAGTGTGTTAAGGTTGCCCTGATACTTTATCTTCATTGAAATCCTCGATCTCTATGGCTTAGGCCGATATACGATCGGTCGGCGCTGAAGCCGTTGGTGTCGTCATGGTGCCCTTGTCAGGCATCATGACCGGGAGTTGCCGCATCGGGTGCGGTGCGGGTTGCAACCTGCGTCGCCGCCCTACGCATTGGCGCCGCCCGCCTCGTCGCCCGTGCCGGGATCCGAAGGGGCTGCGGCGGCCGTGATCAGGTCGCGACGGCTTGGTCGGAGAGGGGAAGGGCGGACGGCCCTCCCCCCTTCTCGCTCTGCTCAAGCATCGACAACCTCCTCGGTCGCCGCGCTCGCCTCGGGCGCGGCCGTCGAAGTCAGCGGCGCAGACGCCTTCTCAGCCGTCTTGAGCTCCTCCGCGAGCGTCAGCAGGGACATCGCCATCCGTTCCACCCGCTCGCTCTGCGCGCACGGTGCTCTCATTGCGTCGAGGAGCTCGGCGTGCACCGACGAGGGCAGCGAGAGGATTTCGTCGCGGCGGCCGTCCACGCCGGTCAGGCGCAGCTTTGGCTGGATCTTGTTCTCCGTCACGCTGCGCGGTTCAGTGGGCGTACTTGCCGTGTTGGCATCCGTGCGCCGCTTGTTACGGCTCTTCACCCACTCAACGAATTCTTCAAGCGAGATGCCCTTCGCGTAGGCCTCGTTGAGGATCTCAGCCCAGCTTGAGCACAATTTTCTCTGGGGGGTGTCCTGTGGCCGGGCAGTGACCGCCACGCAGATCAGCGAAGCGTTCTTGCGCGACGCCTTCGTCGTCTTCACCCCAGACATGCGGATGACGATGGCGAGGCGGTCAGGATCGTCGGCGATGAGCAGACGCACTTTGTAGCTTGGGTGCAGCAACTCAAGCAGGCGCTCGTGCCACTCGTTTCCAAAATGGCCTTCGCCATTACCATACGACTTGCATTCACGGCAGGCGGCTCGGATCTCCTCGATGATGTCCGCCTTCACGTTTGGCGTTTGGTTCAGTTTGTCGAAGTTTTCATCTGGGGCGAAAACTGCCGTTTCGGCAGTCGGAGCTTCCTCCGCCACAGGTGTTTGCGTCGCGCTATCGAGCATGAACATCCCTCCAACCCTCGGAATGAGGGCGGAGAGAATTTAAACTTGGGCTGGATGCATGTCATTTTGCGGCCTTGCAAAGTGAAGCTAACCCTTTGATCAATCTATCAAACTAGCTCCGATATTTCATCCGGAAGGGGCTCGATTTGGATTTCCTCTGGCTGTATTGGGGCAGCCAATCTCAGCTCCGGCATCTCATAATCCTGTTGCTTGAGCCGAGTGCGGACAAATTCGTATTGGCCGAGATATCTGCGCAAATCCGCCATGTCATCAGTCATAGATAATAAATATTCCGCAAATGAGTTGCCAATCGGATGCAATGGTCGAAGATATCCTCCGCCAAAATGATCGAGCCAAATAAATGCGGCAAAATAATTACCTTTGCCTTTTAAAGCAAACGCTGTAGAACGCGTTTCCAGGTGCCTATAATATCCCCGGACGACGGCAAATTCGGCCTCTCGTTTGTTAATTTTCAATAAATTCTCAGCGCGTGAAAAATTGCAGTGATTATCTCCGTCTTTATAAGAATGAAATCTTAATGACACGTCATATAATGGCGCATAGGCTCTTTGTGCAATCCTTTTGTTCACCAGCAGACGGTCGAGGTCACCCCAAGAAAGGCTGTATGATGTTTTTCTCGATGTTCTGGGATTAATTATTTGATTTAATAAGTATCGTGTTTCTGTTTGTTTGAGTAGCGCTTCGAAAGGCATTTGCAGCCTGGCTTTGGGATGGCGCTTTGCAACCACATGTTCCAGCAATCGAACGCTGCTGAGCGTATGAGCTGCCGAAAGTGCCGCACGTGAAACCAAAATCCAGTTGTCGGGGTATTTTTTCCTCTTGGCTTGGTAGGGGTAAAGTTTTTTTCCGAGCGATATCGCAACTTGTAGTCCATAGAATTCGACAGCTCGAGACATGCGGCTATGAGATTCATCGAGAATATAGTCTAGGGCGCACCCTATATTGTACTCAATCAATCTGTCGTGTCTCTTTAAAATAAGCATTTCAATCGCCACTTCTGAGGATCTAGCGCAGAATATATTGAGACCTTAATGAATCAGTTGAGCTTTTATATGGCTCATAAGAAGCTCCCAGCAGCAGCTGGCAAGATACGGTGTGAACGGACGGTTTGCCGAACGGCACTGCCACGCGGGTGTCCGGCCCCTACCCCAGCGCATCATCGACAGCGTGCGCTCGCCCTCCCGCACGCGGACGACAGGTGCTGCCGTGTTCGGGAAGATGCTCGGCAGCGGCGGCAGGTTGCCGGCATCGTCACGTCGGACGCCGAAGGCATCGCGGATCTCGGCCTGCGGATGGATGAGGCTGTAGAGGTTGCACATGCCGCCATGCTCGCCGAGGGCGCGAGCCGGCTCAAGTGCGGGACGGCAGCGCTCCAGGCCGCGCGGTGTCGTCCGTGTCGACCTGAGCCCGACATGCCCGGCCGTACGGGTTCGGCTGCCGGGCGCCAACTTCATGCTGATACCGGCAAGTCTGGGTCAGCCGCACGCAGACTTCATACAGGGAGGCATGCTCGCCGAAGCGCTGCCTCAGCCTGTCGAGGCAGTACGAGCCAGACCGGCGGCAGGGGCTGCAGGAGATGATCAGGCGCCGGCTCCGGAGATCGCACAGCCGCTCCATCAGGAGCGCGGCGCGCCCGCGCGGATGTAGCCGCGCGAGATCAGCCGGTCGCGGCGCAGCGTGCGGCGCTCAGCTTCGGCCAGATCGGTAAGCGCGTCCTCGACCGCCTGCACCAACGCCGCCCAGGCATCGCCATGTGCGGCCACCCGATAGGCGAAGGCGATGCGCTCGGCCTCTGAGGGCTGAACCTCCTGGGGCTGCCCGTGCATTCCTACGTCACTCCGTGCTAGAACAAAAATAGAACATGCAGGTGGGCCGTTCCGGGTCACCGCAGGGGACAGTGCCTGTGGAAACCGTGGATAACGCCTGTTCGGGCCTTGGTGCGGAGAACCAGGATGACGGCCGTGCGACGCGTGGGCAGCGACCTGCAGGTGCAGGACGGCGATGACTGCCGGCATCTTCTGCGCGTGACGAGCGTCCAAGCCCTCAGCGATACGGACCCGCTGCGCAATGAGACCTTCATCACCGCCGCCGGGCGCACGATCCGGGTGCCGCAGGCGCTCGACAGCATCGTGGAGTTGATCGCGCCAGGCGAGCGGCTCGAGGCGGACACCCAGGACGAGCCGCGCGAGGCAACCGCCGCTGAGTGGCCGTTTTGAGCTCGGATCAGCCTGCCGATCCTGGCGAAGTGCGGTGCGCCGCCGCCGCATTCTACCTAGGGGATCACACGCTGGAGGAGGCGCTGGCGGCGTGGCGCCAGGATTACAATGCGCCAACCTTCCGGCAGCGCCGGATGCTTCTGGCGCGGCTCGGGACGGTGATCCGGCGGCTCGCCGCAGAGGCTGAGACGCTGCGCCGCCGCCATGGCCAGCCCCTTGCCTAGGCCAGAAGTCCGTGTCCTATTGGCCCCATCTGCACGTCTAAGCTGAGGCTCATGGGCCGTCTTCTCACCCTTCCACTGTTCACGGCGATCTTCGTGGCGCCCATCGGCTTGGCGGTAATGATAATTTGGCCGGCGATGCGGGGGACCGGCCGCATCGTCGTCGAACCTGCGGACCTCTCTGCCATGGCCTTCCTAACCCTGGGGCTGAGCGGGATCGCCGCGACCCTGGCCATGGGTCATGCGCCAAAGTCCCGCAGGTTGCGGTAACGCGTCTCAGCACCAGTTGGGGACGCCGTGACCGGACACACGTGTAAGCTCCTTAATGGTTCGCATGGTTCTCGCCGCGGTTGGGGCAGCCTTGTTCATCGCGGCATTGGCTGTGGGCGGAATGGGTCTTCGACCCTGGCTTCTGTCAGAAGACGTACAGGCGTCCCACAGGCACGGGCAGCCCTAGCCGCCCCGGCGGCGCATAAACGGGTTGCGAACCAATTGCATGCGATGCTGGCGCCCGTTTGAGTACTCATGATACTAGTCGGCCATGATTCGCGCGCTTCTCATTGTCCTGGTCGCCGTAGGCTTGGTCGGTACGATGATCGGAGCAGGCCTCATGCTCCGACAGTCGCTTGGACAAGGTGAAGCGGACCCGTTGCTCTTCGCGGGTCGCCAGTAGTGCCGGCAAACCGCCGACCCCGGGCCGCTGAGCGCAGACGTCCCGCCGCCATCGTCGGCCTGATCGCGTCTGAAGGCGAAGAAGCCCCGCGCGGTGGCTACTTGCGGGGCTGAAGGGTCGAGCAAGGCGAGATCACGCGTAGGGCGGGCAGCACCACGGCAGTGGCTGCCTAGCCGATGGCCACGATCCAGTCGCCTCAGGGCAGCACGACGGCAGTAGGCGCGGCCGGGGCCGTCACGACCTCGGCGGCGAAGGCCGCGAGCGGGACGAGGATGGAGACGCTGGCGCAGGCGAACGCCAGCGCAGCGAGAAAAGCCTTGCGGGGTCGCCGGCCTCTGCGGAAGCATCACGAGGGTGCGGCTGCCGTTCACCGCGACCGTCGGGGCGGCGGGCGAGGGATTGGCCGGGACGGCGGGCGCGGCGATCCCGGCGGAGTCCGCGGCCTTCGGCTTCTGCACCGCGAGCCGGGGGCGCCGGACACCCGCGACGGTGCCGGCGACCGGTCCCAGCCGTATCCGGGCCAGGTCGGCCAGGAGCTCCTCGGCTGCCGTCGGCTGCCGCCGGCAATGCAGGACGCGCAGTGAGACCGCGAGCGGCCCGCGCAGCGCGCCACGTCCCAGCTCGGCGCGCTCGAGGCCGTCGATCCATTGCCACCCGTAGGCGCACCGCTCGCTCACGGCGACGCCCAGGGGGCCGTAGGCGTTGTGCACGGGCCGGCGCACGATGCGGTAGGAACCGCTATCCTCCAGGCTGTAGACCACTCGGATGGGAACTACGAAAGCGTGCTACACTGATGCTACGAGCTGATGGGAAAACACTTGGATTTTCAGCGCTCTGAGTGACCCTGCACAGAATCCCGCAGGGGGACCGCTTCCACGCAACCGGCCGGGACGTGACCGAGCGTCGGGCCCTTGAGGAGCAGTTGCGGCAATCGCAGAAAATGGAAGCGGTCGGGCAGCTGACAGGCGGCGTCGCGCACGATTTCAACAACCTGCTGACCGTCATCAAATCCTCCACCGACCTCCTGAAGCGACCGAGCTTGAGTGAGGAGCGCCGGAGCCGTTACGTCGACGCCATATCCGACACGGTCGACCGTGCCGCCAAGTTGACCAGCCAGTTGCTCGCGTTTGCGCGACGGCAGGCGCTGCGCCCGACCGTATTCGATGCCGCGCAGTCGGTGGCCGCCATCGCCGACATGGTGCGCACGCTCACCGGCGCGCGCATCCGCGTCGAAACCGACACCGATGCAGGCCAGGATGCGGACGGCGAGCGGCTACCCTGCCATGTCGATGCCGATCCGAGCCAATTCGACACCGCGCTGGTGAACCTCGTGGTGAATGCCCGCGACGCGATGCAGGGCGAGGGTCGGTTGCGCATCGCGGTCAGGCGCGCCGACCGCATCCCGACCTTGCGCTCGCACCCGGCAGTGCCGGGCGACTTTGTGGCCGTGTCGGTCTCCGACACCGGCGGCGGCATCGAGCCTGACTTGCTCGAACGCATCTTCGAGCCGTTCTTCACGACGAAGGGCGTCGGCCACGGCACCGGGCTGGGCCTGAGCCAAGTGTTCGGCTTCGCCAAGCAGTCGGGCGGCGACGTCGCGGTCGACAGCGAGGTCGGCGCCGGGACCACCTTCACCCTGTTTCTCCCCCGGTCCGCCGATGGCTGGGCTCGGGAACCCGCGCGGGACGATCCTGGACCGCTACCCGAAGGCCACGGCACCCCGGTCCTGGTCGTCGAGGACAACGTCGAAGTCGGCGCCTTCGCCACGCAAGCGCTCGGCGAACTCGGCTACCAGGCCGTCTGGGTGAAGGACGCCCAGGCCGCCCTGGCGGAGATCGAAGCCTCAGGCCAGCGGTTCGAGGTGGTCTTCTCCGACGTGGTGATGCCCGGCATGAACGGGGTCGACCTGGCCAGGGAGATCCGGCGGCGGTGGCCCTACTTGCCGGTCGTTCTGACCTCCGGCTACAGCCACGTGCTGGCCTTCGAAGGTACCGACGGCTTCCCGCTGCTGGGCAAGCCCTATTCGGTGGCCGACCTGAGCCGGGCCCTGCGCAAGGCCTTGCGGGAGCGGTTGGCACTGACGTTCGGCTGACGGGTGATGCACGCGGTTGAAAGCGTCGGCCGAGTGCGCATCCGCCAGGGACCGCGCGCGTTGTCGTCCGGCGCCAGCCGGACGCGCCAAGGGGGACAACGCCATGCAATCGGACACGCCACGCCCGGGGGACGAGCCGTTGCCACCCATCGGCGACCCGCCGCCGGACCCGACGCCGCCCGAGGGCGATCCGCCGACGGAGCCGCCGGCACCGCAGCCACCCGGTCCGATCAACGCGTCCTGACCGCACGCGCCGCTGCGTTCGGCCGCCATCTCCGACCGGGCCGCCACATCATTGAGTTTGCGTCTTCCGACCCGTCGCGGGCGAAGCGGTCGGAAACTATCGAGCCATCATGCACGCATCCACACTGGACCCGGGAACGATGTCCCGCGAGGAACTGGAAGCCGAGGTTCGCCGGTTGCGTGGGCATTCGGCCTCCCTCGCGCAGATGTTCGAGCAGGCCCCGAGCTTCATCGCCCTCCTGAGCGGCCCCGAGCACCGCTTCACGCTTACCAACGCCGCCTACCAACGCATCGTCGACGGTCGCGACGTGGCCGACCGTACCGTGGCGGAGGCACTGCCGGAGGCTGCCGCCCAGGGCTACGTCGACCTGCTCGACGAGGTGTTCCGCACCGGCCGGCCTCACACGGCGACGGGTGCCAGGCTCGACCTCCAGCCCGTCGCGGGAGGGGCGATCACGGAGCGCTACCTCGACTTCGTCTATCAACCGGTCGCCGGCCCGGACGGGCGGGTCGAGGGCATCTTCGTCGAGGGCCACGACGTCACGGAGCGCACACGCGCGGAGGTCGCTCTTCGCGAGAACGAGGCGCGCTACCGGACCCTGTTCGAGAGCATCGAGGTCGGGTTCTGCATCGTCGAGATGAAGTTCGAGGGCGAACGCGCCATCGACTACCGCATCGTCGAGGCCAACCCCGCCTTCGTCGCGCAGACCGGAGCAGACGTCGCCGGCAGGTGGGTGAGCGAGTTCGCGCCGGACCTGGAGCGGCACTGGTTCGACACCTACGGCCAAGTCGCGCTGACCGGCGAGCCCGCCCACTTCGAGCATTACGCCGACGTGTTCGGGCGTTGGTTCGACGTCAGGGCCCTGCGCACCGGCGAATCCTCCGCGCACCGGGTCGCAATCTTTTTCTCGGACATCACCGAGAGGCGCCGTGTCGAGCAGCGCGCCGAGGCCGGCGAGCGCGAGTTGCGCCTTATCGCTGACGCCCTTCCGGTTCTCATCGCGTTCATCGGCGCGGATCACGTCTATCGCTTCGCCAACGAGGCCTATGTCGACTGGTTCTTTATCCCCGCCGGCGAGATCGTCGGCCGGGACGTCCGGGACCTGCTTGGGCCGGACGCCTACGCGGCACGTCGGCCGTACATCGACCGGGCCCTCGCGGGTGAACCCGTCACCTTCGAGATGGACTGGCCCCACCGCGACGGACGTCCCCGCGTCGCCGAGATCCGATACCTGCCGCGCCGGGACGCAGACGCTCGCGTCGACGGCTTCCACGTCTTCGTGCAGGACGTGACCGTCCGGGTGCAGACCGAAGCCGACCTCGCCCGCCAGGTCGCCGCCCGGACCGCCGAGCGCGACCAGATCTGGCAGGCCTCGTCCGACCTGCTGTGCGTGGCCAATCTCGAAGGCTACTTCGTCGGCCTCAACCCAGCCTGGCCGCAAACGCTCGGCTGGACCGATGCCGAGATGAAGGCGCGCCCGTTCCTCGATTTCGTCCACCCCGACGACGTCGAGGCGACCGTGGCGGCGGCGAAGGGTCTGTCGCGCGGGGAGGCGCAGCTCACATTCGAGAACCGCTACCGCCGCAAGGACGGCAGCTACGTCTGGCTGTCTTGGAACGCCGTGCCGCGCGACGGGCTGATCTACTCGTCCGTACGCGACGTGACCGAGAGCAAGCGGCAGGCCGAGGCGCTGACAAAGACGGAGGAGGCCCTGCGGCAGTCGCAGAAGATGGAGGCGGTCGGACAACTCACCGGCGGCCTCGCGCACGACTTCAACAACCTGCTCGCGGGCATCTCGGGCTCGCTGGAACTCATGCAGACCCGGATGTCCCAAGGGCGGATGGGTGACCTCGACCGATACATGACCGTCGCCCAGGGCGCGGCCAAGCGGGCTGCCGCCCTGACCCACCGCCTGCTCGCCTTCTCTCGCCGCCAGACCCTCGACCCGAAGCCCACCAACGTGAACCGCCTCGTCACCGACATGGAGGAGCTGATCCGGCGCACCGTGGGCCCGGCCGTCCACCTTGAGGTCGTCGGCCTCGCGGGCCTGTGGCCGGCGCTGATCGACCCGGGGCAATTGGAGAACGCGCTGCTCAACCTGTGCATCAACGCCCGCGACGCGATGCCGGACGGCGGTCGCATCACCATCGAGACCGCCAACAGGTGGATCGACGAGGCCGGCGGCCGCCAGCACGATCTCGCTCCCGGCCAGTACCTCGGCGTCTGCGTGACCGACACCGGCACCGGCATGGCGCCGGACCTGATCGGAAAGGTGTTCGAGCCGTTCTTCACGACCAAGCCCACGGGCGAGGGCACTGGTCTCGGCCTGTCCATGGTCTACGGCTTCGCCAAGCAGTCCGGCGGGCAGGTGCGAATCTACTCCGAGGTCGGCGAGGGGACGATGGTCTGCCTGTACCTGCCGCGGCACTACGGCGAGGCCGACGAGGACGAGGTGGCTCGCAGGCTTGCCGAAGTGGAGCAGGCCGGCCAGGGCGAGACGGTGCTGATCGTGGACGACGAGCCCTCCGTGCGCATGCTGGTCACCGAGGTGCTGGAGGATCTCGGCTACACCGCCATCGAGGCCGCCGACAGCGTCGCCGGGCTGAAGGTACTTCAGTCGGACGTGCGCATCGACCTGCTGGTGACCGACGTCGGCCTGCCGGGCGGGATGAACGGGCGGCAGATGGCCGACGCTGGCCGTGAGCGGCGCCCCGACCTGAAGGTGCTGTTCATCACCGGCTACGCCGAGAACGCCGTTCTGGGGAACGGCTATCTCCGACCCGGCATGCAGGTCCTGACCAAGCCGTTCGTGCTGGAGACGCTCGCCACCCGCATCAAGGAGCTCATCGCGGAGCGCTAGCCGCGGCGTCTGACCGGTCGTCCGTTCGCCGCAGGAGATCAGATTCCAGCATATCAGGCGTAGCCCTGGTCCTCCCAGTATCCGCCCTCGACCTCGCCGATTTCGGCGAAGCTCTCCACCACCTCGATGCGCATCACGTACTTGGCTTGCTTGTAGCCGAGGTTGCGTTCGAGGCGCAGCCGCAGGGGAGCGCCGTTCGCCACGGGCAGGGTTTTCCCGTTCAGCTCGTAGGCGAGGATGGTCTGGGGGTGGAAGGCGTCCACCAGGTCGATGCTCTCGTAGTAGCGAACGGGGTCTTCCTCGCCGATGGAGGCTCCCTCGGCGCCCTGCTGGCCTCCGGAATCCCGCCTGTCCTCAGCTCCTCCGGGTTGCTAAGTCATCGCGGGGTTGGCGTTGCCGCCGGACGAAGCGTCCTCCGTCCCGTCCTCCACGACGCCATCTTTGCTGGCAGATATGACGTTTCTAACTGACAGATGGGAGTGGCAATGAATTTCGACTTCCAATGTTATCAACGGCTTACGCGGCGCTGGACTGAAAACAATCGATCTTCGGAGCACCGCGCTGTTCGAGGGTGCGGTTGTAGACGAGGCGGCACATGCCCGCGAACTGCCTTAGGACGTCATCCTGCTCAGCCTCAGGCACCAGCTTTTAGCGGTAGCCGCGAACGTTGATCCTGCGAAGCTACAGTTTGGTCCCAGGAGCCGCAACGTGGACATCCGCAGAAGGCGTCTTGTCGTTGCTGAGCTTCATACTCACTTGGCCTTCCTCGCGACATTCCATCGCGATGTACTGTACGAACTCTCTATTAGCGAAATTGGAACGATCTTCGTCAGGGTATATCGCGACTTCGAGGTCGATTTTGTGGAATTTTCGGGCGAGCACGATTGCGTTCAATTGCTCATGACTTATCCGCCGAAGGTGAGCCTATCGAAGCTCGTCAACAGCCTCAAGGGCGTGACGAGCCGCAACCAGCGAGCTGAAGCGACCTCTGGCCGCCCTCGCTTACCTCTCCGGCTTGAACGCCGGGGTTTCTCGCGAGAAGAACGATAAATCGCGGTCCCCACTGACCTATGCTTTAGCGTTACGCGCCACGTCTTCGAAGGCCGTCCCGCGCGTGACCCCTCCACCCCTATCGGGGGGCACGGTGAGTTCGGTGAGGTCTTCTACGCGTCGAACCCGAACGGTAAGACCAGTCGCGAGTTTCGTGAACCCCGCACGGATCTACCTTAGTGAAGCACGCGCCATGCGGCGTTCGGTTCACTGGGGTGTGTCCGTCGGGTCCGCCGCGACGCCAGGCTGCCCTAGGCTGTCCTTCGCCACTTGCAGCTCCGCGACCAGTTCACGCTTCAGCGCCTCGTCCGGGGAAGACGGTCTCCCACCGAGCGCCGGCAGAAGGTAGGCGCTCATCATGTAGCGCATGATCTGCAGACATTTCGCGTCGCGAAGGCCACCGTCCACGGGGAGCATGCTCGTCATCGTGACGACGGCATTGTGTTCGGGGAGCACGACGATGTTCTGCCCCTTGAATCCCATCGTGTCGTATTCTCTTTGACCCCCGCTTTCGACGATGTTGTTGATCCACCAGTAATACCCGAAGAAGGGCGTGCTCTGGCCGCTCGTCATCTGCCTGACCCAGTCGGCCGGGACCACTTGCTGGTTCTCCCATCGGCCGTCCTGCAGCGTAAGCATCCCCAGCTTCGCCATGTCGAGCGCTCGGAGGCGCAGGCCCCAGCCCCCCGAAACGAGACCGGCCTGGTCGGCGCGGGTCCAAGCGTAGCGCTTCATACCCAGGGGACGGAATAGCTTCTCCTCGGCGTATTCCTCGATCCTTTTTCCGGCGGCGGCACTCAGCATCGCGGTCGCGATGACCGGATTGACGTCCATGTATTGGAACACCTTGCCTGGCGTCAGCGCCGGTGTTGTGCCGGCGGCGAGCTTCAGACGATCGGAGGCCTCGTAATAGATGGGATCCTTCGGAGGCTTGAAGTCGTAGCGGAGGCCGGTCGTCATGCTGAGGACGTTCCGTAGCGTGATAGCGCCCTTGTCGGCGACAGCCTCCTTCAAATCCGGGCGCCAGGCGCCGACCACGTCCCTCACGCTGCTGTCGAGTGAGATCTTGCCCTCGTCGATGAGCTTCCCGGCGAGCACCGACGTCGCGGCCTTTGTGATCGAGTACATCTCGTAGTTGTTGTCTCGGCCGAGGCCCGCGCTGTACCGCTCGAAAACGACCCGGCCGTCCTTGACGATGACCAAGCTACGGATGTCGTACTTGTTTTCGCGAATCCATTTCGAGAGCTTCACCAGCTTGGTCGAGTCGACGCCGACCTCCTCTGGCCAGGCCGACGACAGTTCGGCCGGGTCCTCGCTCGAGGGCGGCGCCGTTGGGGCTGCCTGGGAGAGGTTCAGGGCCGCCGCTACCAGGGTGGTGGCCCCGATCACGGCGCATGACTTCTGCATCGATAGGCGCATGTTTCTCACCTCGATCGCGAGCTGTTGGATAGATGGGGGGGGAGACTTCTCGCTTCGGCCCGGCCTAGCCTTACCGCTCCGGGCCGTCGTTGAAGGCCAGGCCTGTGCCCGGCTCTCCCCGCGTTTGCGCCGCCAACTCCAACTCTCGTTTCAGCGCCTTGCGTCGCGCCTCGTCGAATGCCGGCTTCGGTACGGCATGCATGGCCGGCAAGACGAAGTCGTTGACCATGCGACGATAGAGATTGAGGTAGGTCGCGGTGCGTAGTCCGCCGTCCGTCGGCAAGATGCCGGTCATCACGACCACGGCGTTCTGTTTCGGCAGGACGGTGATGAATTGCCCCTTGAAGCCCATTGCCCCGAACTCCGGCTCGGACTCCACGACATGGTTGATCCACGTGTAGAGGCCGTAGTCCATCGCGGTCTCGGAGGCCGCCGTCATCTGCCGGATCCAGGCCTTCGACACGATGCGGCGACCTTCCCACTCGCCGTCCTGAAGCATCAGCATGCCGATCTTCGCCATGTCGATCGCGCGTAACCGCAGGCCCCATCCTCCCGAGACCGATCCCGTGCCGTCGCGTCCGGTCCAACGCGCGTTCCGCATGCCGAGAGGCCGAAACAGGCGAGCCTCGGCGAACTCGTGCTCGGGTTCGCCCGAGGCCGCCTGGATCGCTATCCCGACGAGAACCGGATTGGCGTCGGTGTACTCGAACTCGGTGGCTGGCGGGATCCGGGGTTTCGCGGAGAGCGCGACGCTGACCCGGTCCGGCGCTTGAAAGTAGAGCGGGTCGGAACCCTCGACCTGTCGGTAGAGGAGGCCGCTCGACATCGACATCAGGTGGCGCAGTCGGATGCCCGCTTTGTCTCGCGCGGCCGCCCCGAACTCGGGCCGCTGCTTGAGGATCCAAGGTGCCACCTCGTCTTCGATCCCGATCTTTCCTTGGTCGGCGAGGATGCCGACGTTGAGCGCAGTGACCGTCTTCGTGACCGAATACAGCTCGTAGTTGTAATCTCGATCCAGGCCGTGACTGTAGCGCTCGAAGATCAGCTTGCCGTCCTTGATCACCAGCAGACTACGCACGTCGAGACGGTCCTTGCGGATCCACTCGGACATGCGCACCAGCGCGGTGGAGTCGACCCCGACATCCTCCGGAGAGGCGATGCCGATGCCGGGCTCGGGAGAGGACTCCGCAGCCGACCCGTTGGTCGCCGGGCCGGCGACCAAGGCCAGGGAGAGTGCGAAGCAGAGATATCTGGACCGTATGGATCGGGACATGGCGCTCCCCGTCTTGGGCATTGCTGGAGACGTGACGTTTCAGATGACCGAGCATCCGGCGATCCGCGCGACGCGCGAGTGACGAGCTGGAAGCGCGGCCGTAGCGAACCCGCGTCACGCGCGGGCCGGCGCGTGGTGATCAGTTCGGCGCTACCGCCCGGGCGACGTGCGCGCCATGTCCCTTTCGCCCGACGAGTTGCCCGTCGCGCACCACGAAGTGCCCCCGCACGAGAGTCGAGACAGGCCAGGCGGAAACCTCGATCCCCTCGTAGGGCGTGTAGTCGCAGGCGTCGTGGAGGAGGTCGTGGGTGATCCTCGTCGGCCGGTCCGTGTCCCAGATCGCGATGTCCGCGTCGCAGCCCACGGCGATGGTGCCCTTGCGCGGGTACAGGCCGTAGATTTTGGCGTGGTTCGTGGCCGTCAGTGCGACGAAACGATTGAGGTCGATCCGCCCCTTGGCGACCCCCTCCGAGAATAGGATCGGCAGGCGGGCGGCGATGCCCGGTATGCCATTGGGGACCCAGCGGAAGCTTGATCGCCCGCGGGGCGCGAGCTTCCCGGCCGGGTCGTCGTAGCGGAACGGGCAGTGATCGGACGAGAACACGTCGAACACGCCGGTCCGCAGTCCCTCCCAGCAGGCCTCCTGACTCGCGAGGTCCCGGGGCGGAGGCGAGCAGACGGCTTTCGCGCCCTCCATGCCGATGCCCTCGAGATCCGCCTCCGTGAGGACGAGGTATTGCGGACAGGTCTCGGCGTGGACCGGCAGGCCCCGGCTTCGGGCGCGGCGGATCTCCTCCATCGCCGGACGGTTCGAGACGTGGACGATCATGATCCGCCCGTCGACGATCTCGGACAGGGCGATCGCGCGGTGCGTAGCCTCCCGCTCGACGGGAATGGGACGCGACGTCGCGTGAAAGCGTGGCGCGGTGTGCCCGAGCCGCTCGAGCCGGTCCGTCAGGAAGCGGATGGCGTCGTCGTTCTCGGCGTGGATCATCACGATGGCACCGGTCTCGCGACCGACCTGCATCACTTCCAGCATCTGCCGGTCGCTCAGCGCCAAGCCGTCGTAGGTCATGAACACCTTGAAGGAGGTGTAGCCGTCGGCGACGAGGGCGGGAAGTTCCTGGCCGAGCACAGCCTCGGTCGGATCCGTGACGATGAGGTGGAACGCCGTGTCGACGTAGCACTGGCCCGCGGCCTTCCCGTGATACGCCTCGAGTGCCGCGCGCAGGCTTTCGCCCCGGCGCTGCAGGCAGAAAGGCAGCACGGTGCCGTTGCCGCCGAAGGCCGCCGAGCGGGTACCGCTCTCGAAATCGTCGGCCATGACCTGCCCGGGGGCGCCGGGCTGGGCGAGGTGAACGTGGCTATCGATGCCTGCGGGCAAGACGAGACGTCCGCGAGCGTCGACGATCTCATCCGCAGTGCCGAGGTCGTCACCGAGGGCGGCGATCCGGCCGTCGCGGATCGCGACGTCGCAATCGAAAGTGTCGGCCGCCGTCGCGACACGCCCACCTCGGATGATTAGATCGAATTTGGCCATCGTGCACCTCCTGTCCCTTCGGCCATGGGGCCGGGGCCGAGCTTCGCTCAGTCCCGATGCTGGATCCGTCGCGCGAGCGCGTCGGGCAGCCCTGTCGCGGTCTTCGCGGCCGGGCGCCGGAAAGTGCCGGCCGTGGCCTTGCGCGGCGATAGGGCGACGAGTGCCTCGGCCTGCTTCACCGCGGCCGCGACCGGATCGACGATTGGGACCGGCACCCGATCGGCGACGCGGCCCGCGAGGCCGGCGAGAGGCGCGCCTCCCAAGATGATCACGTCCGCCTCGTCCTCCTCGACGGCGCGAAGGGCGAGATCGACCAGCAGACCTTCCTTCTCGCCCTGAACCGTCGACAACGTCCGGAAGGAGCCGTCGAGAGTGCGTACTCCGGCGCAGCGTCCCGCAAGTCCGTTCACCGCCACGCAGTCCTCGTACCAAGGCCCGAGGGCATCGGCGAAGGTGACGATCGCGAAGCGCCGCCCCAACATGCATGCGGTGAGCATGGCCGCTTCGGCCAGGCCGATGACGGGGATGTCGAACAGCTCTCTCGCACCGTGCAGGCCAGGGTCGCCGAAGGCCGCGACGATCGCCGCGTCGACCTCGGCGTGCCGCTCGGCCAACATCTCCAGGACGATGGCACCGCCGATCTGGGCCTCGGCTCGCGTGGCGATGTAGGGCACGCCGTACGCCGCGGTTGCCGGTACGAGGGTGGTTCCAGCGCCGGCGACGGCGCGGCCCGCCGCGATCAGGAGGTCCGTGACGTCCGTACTGGTGTTGGGATTGAGAACGAGAACGTTCATCCGGGATTCCTTCAGATCGGCGTACGGACCGGTTGAGAGTCGTTCTCCGCCGGCAACGCGAAGACGCGGCCGAGGTCGCGCCAGCGGGTCGGATCGAGACCGGTCGTCGCGAGGCACTTCCACAGCGTGACGGCGACGGAGTCGTAGACTGGAAGGTCGAGCTCCGCTTCCAGGGTGGCCGCGGCAAGGGCGCCGCGCATATTCGTGCACACGATCGCCACCGCGTCGCATCCCTCGGTCGCGACCTCACGGACCAGAGACGCGACGGTGTTCTCGCTGACCTCGGCGAAGGAGAAGTTGTCCTGTCGGCCGAGGTGGCGTTCCGCCGGGCAAGCGAACCCGGCGGCCGCCCAATTGGCTCGGATGCGGGCTTGGACATCGGGCAGATACGGCGTCACGAGGCCGATGCGCGTCGCACCTGTCCGTTGGAAGATCTCCCTGTAGGCGAGCACGGTCGTGCACGCGGGGATGCCGGTCGCGGCGGTAATACGTTCGCACAGTCGCTCGTCGCGCTCGAACCCGAGCCAGCCCGCCGAGGTCCCGTTCCACGCGATGACGTCGACCTTCGCGTCGGCCAGGAGCTCGGCGGCACGCAACATGTCGCCGTCGTCGAATTGCCCGAGGGCGGCCTCCGAGAGTGCGATTTCCGTCACGCGGAAGCGGGAGACGTGCATGGAGACGTCGCTCGCTCCGGCCGGCGCGCCCGCGAGCAGTGCGGCCGTCGTCGGCTCCAGGACCGTATTGGAAGACGGCGTCAGCATCCCGAGACGCACGGTGGGGGACGTGGCGGTGTTCATCGCGTGGATCTCCTGTCCTCGTTCGAGGGGCGGGTCAGACGGGGAGCCTGCCGCGGTAGTCGATCAGGGTGGAGCAGATCAGAAGGGCGACGCCGGCCCCGGCGAAGAACATCAGGGCCAGGAAGTACGACCCCGTCGCCTGCACGACGAACCCGACGATGACGGGGACGGTGATGCCAGCGACGTTGCCGCCGAGGTTCATGCAGCCGCCGAGCAAGCCGGCCCGGGCCCGGCCACCGAGGATCGGCGGGATCGCCCAGTACATCCCGCACCAGCGTAGGAAGAACAGGGTCGCGGAGAGGAGGACGACGACGGTGAGCGGATCCTCGACGTAGGCCACGGAGAAGATCGCGACGGTCGCGAGGATGGCGGCGATCGCGAACATGGTGCGGAAGACGAGATTCGGTCGCCCGCCGCGGGCGAGCCATCCATCGCAGATGAAGCCGCCGACGATCTCACCCACGAAACCGCTGAAGAAGATGATGAAGGAGGCGCCGCCCAAGGTCTTGATGTCGAAGCCGTGAACCTTGAACAGGTAGGTCGGCATCCAGGTCAGCAGGCCGTAGAAGACGGCGTTGAAGCACATCCAGCCAAGGCACATGCACCACATGGACCGGAAGCGGAAGTAGGCGTGCCAGGAGGCCTGACCTGCTTGCGCCCCCTCTGCATCCTCGAGGGCGTGCGCGTCCTCGATGAAGCGGGCCTCCGCCTCGTTGACGCCGGGATGCTCGCGCGGCGTGTTCCGGATGTACCACCAGGCCCCGATGCCACACAGCACCGTGCCGATGCCGGCGGCGGCGAAGGCCATGCGCCAGGAATCGAAGGCGCCGATCAGCCATGCGATGACGATCGAGCCCAGGGCTGCGCCGAGGGGGGCTCCGCCATCGAGCAGTGCCGCGCCGCGCGCCCGTTCGTGGCGCGTCATCCAGATGGCGTTGAGCTTGCCGCCGGCCGGGTAGATCGGCGCTTCCGATGCGCCGAGGCCGAGGCGAGTCAGAAGCAGGCCGAACCAGCTCGTGGACAGGGCCGCGATGCCCTGGAAGAAACCCCAACCGATCGTCGCCAAGCCGATCACGAGGCGTGGCTTGAAGCGGTCTGCGAGGAGGCCTCCCGGGACCTGCATCAGAGCGTAGGTCCAGAAGAACGAGCTGAGCAGCAAGCCCTGCATGCCGGGATCGAGGTCGAACTCCTTGGCAATCAGCGGCATCGCGACGGAGAGCGAGGCGCGATCGATATAGTTGATGGAGATCAACCCCAGCATCAGCAGGAAAAGCTTCCAGCGGACGGTCGAGCGTCCTTCTCTGACGGCCGCGACGGCGGTGGTGCTCATGTGCGCATCCTCCATGTCTGCGGGGGCACCGGACGCGATGCCCCATGATGGTCGCCGCCCGCACGGATGCATGCCCGCGCGATCGGGATCGGTGCCCGGCGCGGATGTGCCAATGTGCTGTTCTCGGGGCGGGCGGCTTGCTGTTCTGGCCGCGATCGCATCAGGTTAGCCGTTGCCCTCGGATTGGCAAGACATATTCTGCGTGCTGCATGCAATTAAATGAAAAATCCTGCCGACCCTGGCTTCCGCCCACGGCGCGGCATCGCGTCGGCACCGGGGGGGCGGCTCCCGGTCTTGGAACCGCGTCCGGACAGCTGCGATGACCGAGATCCGACGCCCGAGGGGCAGGCCTCGCAAGGTAAAGCCGGAGGATGCACAGCCGCTTCTCGTCCCGATCGGGCTGCACGAGAGGGCGAGCCAGCATCTGCGCGAGTTGATCCTGACGGGTGTTCTCGCCCCGGGCCAGGAACTCGTCGAGGCCGATCTGTCGGCGACACTCGGCGTTTCGCGCACGCCGGTTCGGGAAGCGCTGAAGCTGCTGGCCGTGGAGGGGCTGGTCGAGCTACGCCCCAATCGCTCGGCCCGCGTGCCGGACCTGCAGGCCGAGGCGATCACGCAGCTGTTCGAGGCGATCGCGGGCATCGAGCGGATTGCGGCCGAATTCGCCGCCGTCCGGATCACCGACGTGGAGTTGGCCCATCTCCGTGCCTTGCAGGACGAGATGGAAGGCTATTACCGCGCGACGGATCTCGCGCCCTACTTCGTGATCAACCAGCAGATCCACAGGCTGATCGTGAGCGCCAGCCGCAACAGGCCGTTGCAGGAAGCTCACGAGAGTCTGTATGGGCGTGCCGAACTCGTGCGTCGCCGCGCCCTGCGGACGCCCGAGCGGTGGGACGAGTCCGTCGCGGAGCATCGCGCGATTTTCCATGCCCTGGAGGCTCGGGATGCCCTGCGTGCCGGCGCCTTGCTCTGTGATCACGTGGGGCGGACAGGGACCGCCGTCCTCAACCACCTGTCGGCGGTCCAGCGATCCCCAGATAAGGCCTGCGTAAGCGTCCGCTGATCGGGCTTTGGGGCATCCGGAGTGAGGGGCCTCGCGCCAAGTGAGCTTCGTGTCGACCTCGTATGTGCCTTCGCAGCATCACGATCGACCTGTGAAGCGTGATCCACGCTTACGTTGACCGGTCCGACACCGAGTGGGGCCGGTCGCTGACCTGACCGGCCGGCTTTGGACTGGGCTGATCGAGAGGATCGGTCAGGACTGGAGGAGGCGGGGATGAGGCGAGGTCAGAAGACGAGCGGGGAATAGGTCGTGCTCAAGCTGTGCCAGATCGAGGTGCAGACAGCCCAAGGCAAGGGCTTGGCCCCCGCCTGCAAGGAGGCGGAGATCTCCTAGCAGAGCTCCTGCCCGACGCGACTTCATCAACGGGTGGAGCAGTTGCGCGGCCGACGACACGCCAACGTCGCGGTTGTGGCGCTGGCCAACAAGATGGCCCGGATTGTCTGGGCGGTAATGACGCGCGACGAGCCCTACGCGCCAGCCCATTGATATGGACTGAGGTACATACCGTTATCGATTGCTCAGGCTGCTGACGTTCCTGGCACAACGGTCGGACCGTGGTCGGCTCAGCCCGTGAAGCTCCCAGGACCTCGTGATCCGCACGTCTGATGGGGCGCTGATCCGCGGATATCCATGATGGCCAAAGGCTTTTCCCGAGGAGCGGATACATGGCTACAATCGATTCAAGCGCCTGTGACAGCACAGCTTGACACCGGCGCCTCCATACATTGAGCTTTGACTTCGTCCAGGCCCGGACCCACGATGGACGCTCGCTTCGGGTCCTGACGCTGATCGACGAGCACAGCCGGGCCTGCCTCGCGCTGAAGGTGGCTCGGCGCCTCAACAGCCTGGGTGTGATCGAGGCGCTGGCGATCGCCATGAGTTTGCATGGCGTCCCGGAGCACATCCGTTGCGACAATGGCCCCGAGACGATCCCGAAGGCACTGCGCCAGTGGGTCGCCAAAGCTGGCTCGCATATCCAGTCCATCGCGCCTGGGTCGCCGTGGGAGAACGGTGACTCGCGAGAGCTTCAACGGCAAGCTGCGCGACGCATGCCCGAGACAGGAGATCTTCTACTCGCTCAAGGAAGCCCAGGCCGTCATCACTTTCTGGCAGAACACCGACAACCGCGTTCGGCCGCATGCGTCCCTGGGTGACCTCCTGCCTGCGCCTGTCAGCTTCTCCGATCTGCCGTTCCGGCTACCCATGGCAGCTGCCATGCAGAAGCCTCTCAGTCCGCTGAGGCCAAGATACCGATCAGGTCAGCGCTGCCTTGGAGAACCTGTCGATAGCGCGTCCCTCCATGCGGCATCAGTCATACCATCCCCCGAGGGCGATCCGAGACCTGGACGGGCAGCCGGATCTCGGCGCACGTGCCTTCCCCCGGGCGGCTCCTAAGGTCGAAATGGCCCCCCGATCGCTCGGCGAAATCGCGGATCATCGGGAGACCGAGCCCGGTACCCTTCCCCTCGGCCTTCGTCGTGAAAAGCGGCTCCATGACGCGCGCGAGCGTCGCTTCATCCATTCCCTGCCCCTGGTCCGCGACCGTCAGGCAGACGCATCGGACAGATCCGCACCCATCCTGCACCGGCACGGCCTCCTCGCAGGCCGAGATGACGACCGACCCACCGTCCGGCATCGCGTCCCGCGCGTTGATCACCAGGTTGAGTAGCGCCATTTCCAGGAGGGAAGGGTCGGCGAGCGCCTCCGCGATCGGAACTGGGCACCGGGTCTCGACGCGTGCCAAGGGACCGGCGGCCTGCCGGAGCATCGGAAGCAGGTCGGAGATAAGCGCCGACACATCGACCGGCTCCGGCGCCTGCTCCCGCCGTCGCGCGAAGGCTAGCATGCGCCGGGTCAGGGCGGCTCCCCGCTGCGCGACCTGCACCGCGGTATCCAGCAGGTCCGTGGCGTTCCCCTCGTCCTTCACGCTCGGACGCAGCCTTTGCAGGCTCGCCAGCAGGACGGCAAGCAGGTTGTTGAAGTCGTGGACCAAGCCGGCGGTCAGGTGGCCGACTGCCTCCATCCGATGAGCCTGCAGCAGCATCTCCCGCTGCCTGGTGATGTCGCGGGTGACCTTGACGAAGCCGACCAAGGCGTCTTCGCGGTCCCGCATCGGGCTGACGAGCGCGTGTACCCAGATCCGGCGGCCGCCTCCGCGAACGCGCCATCCTTCCCGCTCGCTGCGTCCCTCACGGGCCGCCTGTTCGAGAACCCTCACCGGCACCCCGGCCTCCCGCTCCGCCTCGGTGTAGAGGCGTGAGAAATGGCTGCCGACGACCTCGTCGTCGGCGAGGCCGTCCAGACGCCGCGCCACGGCGTTCCAACTGATGATCCGCCCATTGGGATCGAGCATGTACACGGTTTGGTCGATGAGCGTGCCTGCGAAGTGGCGGTCGCGCGGGTCGGTCCGTGGCTGCGGCATGTCTCTCGAATCCTTTCCGTGCCGGGCCCGGCAGGAGCTGTCCGGAAGGGTGCGGGTCGGGGGCCACGCCGGGATGGCGGATAAGGTCGCGGCGTCCCATCCGCTCGGGTCTGGCGGCGAGCGGCTTACCGGCGAATCAGCAGGAGTGCCGTCGTGGCGGCGACGGCGGCCATGAGACACGCCAGGGCCGGCGGGAGGAGACCCCATCGCTCCAACTCACGTGCCGAACCGAGGACGACCAACATGAGCCCCAGCGCCGCGGCGCGGGCCGCGAGGATGCCCATCGG
The DNA here is from genome assembly GCF_003173735.1 of Methylobacterium radiodurans. NCBI lineage: Bacteria > Pseudomonadati > Pseudomonadota > Alphaproteobacteria > Hyphomicrobiales > Methylobacteriaceae > Methylobacterium > Methylobacterium radiodurans. Next base: position 1,168,846 of record NZ_CP029551.1, read on the forward strand.
GCTTTTCCCGCCCGGGCTTGGCTGTCGGTCCCTCATGGTAGGTCCCCCGGCGTTCCCACCAGCGCCTCAGGCGCGGGCTTGATGTCCAGCTCCGCGCGGGCGGGACAGGCTTGCCCGATCTTGCGCGGCCCGGTCGCCGACGACCCGCCATCGCCGGACGCGGCGCCGGCCCGGTCCCGACCGTCGGTTCCGCGAAACGGTTGGTCCGGCCACGCATCGGCCTCCCGCCCGCCGTCCGGACCCGAGCCGCGAAAGCCCCCCAGGGCGAGGGCGTCGGCAAGGAGAATGGTTTCCCCTCTGCGCCCTCGGGGCGCACGTGACCGGCGCCGTGCCGGAGAGCTTCCCGTCATCCGGCCGGATCTGGGAAGCTTGTCGTCTCGAAGGGACCGTTTCAACCGCCGCAGTTGCTTCGCCGCCTTACGCATGGCCGTGTCGAGGACGGCGTGGCAGCAGAAGCCCAGGGCCTCTCCCGTGACGATCCTCAACGCGCCCATGTCGATGTTGACCGTGCAGCGGTAGCCCCGACCGTCGCGGCTGAAGTAGACCGTCGCCGCGTTCAGGCGGCCGAAATATTTCGCGGCGGTCCGCTCGACGCCGGCACACGCGCGCTCTCGCAAGGCGGCGCCCAGCACGATGCTGGCGCTTCGTACGACGACGGGTGCAACGATGCGTCGAGTGTTCATGCCGGCCTCCGCCTTGCTCGCTTGCAGGACTTGTGATGGGGCTGCGCCTCACGGCACGGCCTAGGTGACCGCGATCCCGGGTGCGGGTTTGGCGTCAGGCCGTCGCGAAGCCCCGGGCCGCAGCCAGGCCGGCCGTGTGGGCGTGCGCGGGGGCGGCACCACCAGTAGGTCCGGCCCGGAGGTCAACAGCAGATCCTCGGCCACGCTGCCAAAAAGCGCGAGGGCAAGGCCCGTGCGCCCTTGCGTGCCGACGGCAACGAGGTCGGCCCGGTGCTCCATCGCAACACGAGGGATCACGTCCCGGGGCCGGCCCTCCTCGACTCGCCGTCGCCAGCCCCGCCTTCCGAGGCCTTCCCGCGTCAGGATGTCGTCGAGTTCTCCGGCGAAACCCGCGCGCCAGCTCTCGACGTAGCCATCGAGGTGTTCCTGAGAAACACCTGTCGCCCATAACTTCGTCGTGGCCGGGGCCCGGAACGCGTGCAGCACGGTCACCTCGGCGTCGTCGGCCAGTCCGAGCGACCCCACGCCTCGCAGGACCCGGGTAGAGGTATCCGAGAGATCGACGGGTGCCAGGATCTTGCCGTAGGGTCCTTCGACCGGCTGCCGGACCACGAGAACGGGGCACGGGCTCCTGCGGAAAAGGGCCCTGACGGTGTCACCGGAAGTCCGCTCGGGAGAGACGGACGGGGACCCGACGACGATGAGGTCGACCTCCCAGGCGATCGCCGCGGCGAGGACAGCACCGGCGGGCTCGCCGCCGATCACGATGGGCTCGCACCACGCCCTGAACAGCTCTGGCACGACCGCGGCCTGTTCGACGATCATGCGCTGGGCCTCGCGCAGGTCCTGCGCGACCTGCCGCGTCCCGAAACTCTCGACGACATGCATCGGCATGAGCTTCCCGCGATGCGGGCCGGCCAGCAGGCCGGCGCGGCGCAGCGCTCGGTGGGATCGGACCGAAAAATCCGTGGCGACGAGGATACGCATTGAACCTTCCCTCTCGGCGAGACGGGGGCCGGGCTAGCCTCAGCCCAGGATGTCGATGACGATGCGACGGAGCTCGGCTCGGCTGAGGGCCGGCGACCTTGGCTTCCGTTCCGCCGCAGGCGGTCGCACGCCGTCGTGAGCGGGTTCGGGAGGACGCGGCGGACCTACGGCGCCGGTCGGCTCTCGGCGTCGGGAGAGAGCGAGGCCTAAATCTTCGGGATCGCGGGCGGCGGGACGTGTCATCGGTCTGTCTCCGGATGCGGTCAGGCTCGTTCACACGCCACTGGCCGGCCCGCCCGCGTGGGAGCGGACGAATCTGTGCCGTCACCGCGCGAACGGGCGCTGCTGGGAGATGTCTGAAGAGAGGAAGTCGGGTCGGCTCCCCGGGGCGGCCGACGCATGGCGTCGGCGGCTCGGGGGCTAGCGGCCTGCGACGAGGCGGCCTGCGCGCTTGTTGAGGTGGCGACCCGAAATAGACATGGCGCCTGCGACCATATCCCATTGCGGAGATACTGCAAGCCTCAAGGCTTGGTCGGCATCGGGGGTGGAAGGAATCGAAGGGAAACGGGTGGCATTCCTTTGCCGCCGTCGTCGTTTTAAAATAACCGAAGGTGAGACTAGCTCGAGGCTGTCAAACTATTCTGAGGGCGATTCAGGTCCCGCGCGGCGTCATCGCGAGCGGCGTCGTCTGGGAACGATCCAGCTCCCCTCGCTCCGCATGAGCGAGACGAGGACTGCAAGCGCCGTCACCAGTATCGTGACCTCCGAGGCTTGTCCCTGGGCCTTCGCCGAGCCGATGGTTGATGCGGGGTTGACGCGCCCGCCGGGATCCACCCTTTCTGGGAGGCGGTATCGGCGGGGAACGCCGCACCGCGACCGTTTGAGGACGATCTTTCGGGAGGCATTCGGAACCGTCTTGACGATGCGGTCGACCGGCCAGCACCTGGTGGAGCTCTGGCCCCGCCTCTTCGGCTACGCCCTCAGCCTGACCCGGGAGGCGGAGACGGCGCGCGACTTGATGCAGCGGAGCGCACTCAGGGCTCTCGCCGCTCCGGCGGGGCCGCGGGAGGAGCGGGCGGCCCGCGCCTACCTGTTCCGGATCGTGCGCCACGCCTTCGTGGACGGGCTCCGCCGTGCGTCCGTGCGCCGGGAGGCCGCGGCCGAGGACTTGCCCGACGAGGGCTACGACGACCGCCTGATCGATGCCATCGCGGTCCGGCAGGCCTTCGAGCGCCTCGACGGGCCCTGCCGCCGCGTCGTGGCTTGCGTGGACGTCGAGGGCCTGAGCTACCGGGAGACCGCCGAGCGTCTCGGCATCCCCGTCGGGACGGTGATGAGCCGCCTGCACCGGGCGCGCCGCGCCATGCTGCGCAGCATCGCCGCGGACGGGAGCGACGGGCCGGGCGCATGACTATCGGCTGGGAGACGCTCAACGCCTACGTCGACGGCGAGCTCGATGCGGAGACCCGCATGGCTGTGGCCGAGGCGCTCCGGCGCGACCCGGCCCTCGCGGCCCGGGCCGCGACCCTGTCACGCCTGAAGGGTGCGGTCGGAGCTTCCGTCGCGGCCCGGCGCGCCGCGCCGTGGAAGGGCCGGTTTGCCTGGGCGGTTGCCGCCGTCGCGCTGGTCATCGGAGCCGGCACGCTCGTTTTTCTTGTCGGGCGTCCATCACAGGATCCTGCTGTCGCGGCCTACATGGAATGGGTAGGCTCGTCCGCGATCCCGGGCGCGAGTCGCGGCCCGGACACTCCCCTGCGGAACGGGGCGCCCGACCTGGACGCGCTCGGCTTCCAGCTGGCGTACCTCTCGCCGCCCGGAACCGGGACGGGGCGGCTCGCCGGCTATTTGGGACGGCACGGCTGCCGCCTCGCGCTATGGGACGGTCCGCCCCTCCCGGGGAGCGGGACGGCGCTTGCCGACGGCAGGCTCCGCGTCGCCCGCTGGGAGCTGGACGGCCAACGCTACGTCCTCTTGTCCGAAAACATGCCGGCCGGGCGCTTCGCCCTGCTCGCGGCGGCTGCCGAGCGGCTGATCCGGCCAGGGGAGCCCGAGCGCCGCATCGCCTCGGTTCGGGCGGCACGGCTCGCGGAGCGCCCTTGCACCGGGTGAGGCTTCCGCTCGCTCGTCGTCGCTCGCCGCCAGGATCGCCTGGTGCTGGCGAACCTTCCTTCGGCTGGTTTTCCTCAAGGGGGTGTGGGCATCGGCCATCGCATGGCCTGCCCGCGACGGGGCATGCCGCGAAATCTTTTTTGGCTCACGAATAAAGCGATCCTCTCGCGCGTCTCCTCCTCCTCCTCACAACCCGGTGCCGGGAGCCCCGTCTCCTGGCGGGGTCGAGAAAGGGAGGTCGGATGATGCTGGACAGACGTGAGTTGATGAGACGCACCGGGATGGCCGCGCTGGTTAGCGCCGGCGGTTCCAGTCTGGGGCCGATGCGCGCCCTGGCAGGAGAGGCGGTCACGCTCCCCTTCGGCAACGGCGAGCGCCCACTGGTGGCCTATCCTGGCAAGCGGCCGCTCCTGCAGATGACCGCGCGCCCGCCGCAGTTGGAAACACCGTTCGCCATCTTCGACGACGGGCCGATCACGCCCAACGACGCCTTCTTCGTGCGCTACCACCTCGCGGACATCCCGACCGAGATCGATCCCGCAACCTACCGCCTCGCGATCAAGGGCCATGTCGAGACGGAGGTCTCGCTGTCGCTGGGCGACCTCAAGGCGATGCCCACTACGGAGACCGTTGCCGTCAACCAGTGCTCGGGTAACTCGCGCGGCTTCTTCGAGCCGCGCATGGCCGGCGGCCAGCTTGCCAACGGCGCCATGGGCTGTGCCCGCTGGACCGGCGTGCCGCTGAAGGCGGTGCTCGACAAGGCGGGCGTGAGGGCGGGAGCCGTCGAGGTTGCCTTCGAGGGCCTCGACGGGCCGGTCCTGCCCGAGACGCCGGATTTCGCCAAGTCGCTCAAGCTCGACCACGCCCGCGACGGCACGGTGATGCTCGCCTGGGCTATGAACGGCGAAGACCTGCCCTGGCTCAACGGCTTTCCCCTACGGCTCGTGGTGCCGGGCTTCTACGGCACCTACTGGGTCAAGCACCTGTCGAGCCTCACTGTGCTCGACAAGCCCTTCGAGGGCTTCTGGATGAAGACGGCCTACCGCATCCCGGACAACGAATGCGGCTGCACCGAGCCCGGCCAGCCGGCGATGGCGACGGTGCCGATCAACCGCTTCACCGTGCGCTCCTTCCTGACGAACCTCGCGGACGGCGCCGTCGTGAAGGCCGGCCGGACCGACCTGCGCGGCATCGCGTTCGACGGAGGCTCGGGGATCCGCTCCGTCGTCGTGTCCACGGACGACGGCAAGACCTGGATGGAGGCCAAGCTAGGGCAGGACCTCGGGCGCTTCGCCTTCCGTCCTTGGACGCTCGGCCTCGACCTACCGCCAGGCAGCCACGCGATCCGGGTGCGGGCGACCGCCAATGACGGGGCGAGCCAGCCGATGGAGCCGCGCTGGAACCCGGCCGGGTACCTGCGCAACGTGGTCGAGACGACGCGGGTGCGCGCTTCATGAGGGAGAATGTGATGACGAAGCGCCTTTCCACGACCCTCGCGGCGGCTTTGCTGCTCGTCGCGGGCAACGCCCAAGCGGCTCCCAGGACCTACGATCTGCCCGAGCCAACCGTCGAATTGCGCGCCCCGAAGGCGGGCATGCACGCGGAGGGCTTCGAGGCGGCACAGGCGAACTGCATGGTCTGCCACTCCGTCGACTACATCGCGATGCAGCCGCCACGGAAGGGTCAGGCCTTCTGGACGGCCGAGGTGACCAAGATGATCAAGGTATACCGCGCGCCGATCGACGAGGCGCAGGCCAAAGCGATCGCCGCCTACTTGACGGATACGTACTGAGCATCGCGTCGGGACGTGTTCGTATTCTGCCGTGATAGCAGGCCGCGGGCTTCGCCCTGCGGTCGCGACCCGTGCGTGTCGCCAGGATCGACAGGCAGGTGAGCGACTGGAAACGCGTACCGCTCACCGACGACACGCTGCGCCATCCGCCGGCAGCGCTGCGCGGCCCTTTGGGCAGCCAACGTTGTCGGTGAGACCGCTTGATGAGAGCCAGACGATTCGCAGCCGGCTTGAGGATCCCCAAGCCGCTCGGGTGCTGGCGACCCTCAAGGACATCTTCTGCCCGGAGTTCGGCTGAACAGTCTCAGCTGTGGGCGATCTCCGCCTCAAGCCCCCGACGGTCCGGCCGGTTGCGCAGCCGCAGGCTCAGGCCACTCCGGCGGGACGCCATCTCGGCGATGGCGAGGCCGAGGCCGCTACCCAACTCGCTCTTGTGTCGCCCACGGAAGAAGCGCGTCGTCACGTGGGGCAGCTCGTCTTCCGGGATGCCCGGTCCCTCGTCGCGAACGACGATGCCCTCGCCATCCGACCGCACAGCCCACGCCACCGTGCCGGTCTCCATGTGCTGCACGGCATTCTCGTGCAGGTTCCGGACGGCGAGGCGCAAGCCCTCCGGGTCGGCTCGCAGGATATAGCCGCGCAAGCCCGGGTCGATCTGCGTTCGAACCCCGGGTGGCGTCCGCATGCCCTCCACGGTCTCCGTCACCAGCGCGCCCACGTCGACCTCCGCCAGGGACGGCGTTTCCTCCGCGGCGTCGAGCCGGGCAGCGTCGAGGAGCTGGCGGACGAGGCGTGTCGTTCGGTCCACAGCCGCGAGAATCTGCCGGAGCGCGGCCTTCGCGACCGCCGGGTCGGTGGCGGCCATGGCGACCTGGGCCTGGGTCTTCAGGCCGGCGAGCGGGGTGCGAAGCTCGTGCGCGGCGAACGCCGTCACCTCCCGTTCGTGCCGCCGCGCCGCCTCGACCTTGAGGAACAGCCCGTTGAGGGCATCCGCCAGGGGACGGACCTCCGCCGGCGCCTGTCCGACGTCGATGGCGCCCATGTCGTCGGCATCGCGGGCCGCGAGGTTCCGGGCCATCAGCCGCAAGGGTCGCAGGCCGCGCCCGAGGCTCGCCCAGATCAGCATCCCGAGTAGCGGCACGACGAGGAGCGCGGGGGTGAGCAAGCCCATGATGAGGTCGGTGACGAGGCGCTCGCGGAGGCCAAGACGATCACCCACCATGACCCGCACGCCCCGCTCTGCATCCTCCACGGTGAACACCCGCCAAGTCTCGCCGTCGACCTCGCGCTGCGAGAAGCCCGCCGGCGCGTCGGTCAGGCGCCGCTCCGGGGCCCCGGCCGATCGCGCGACCATGCGCCCGTCGAGCGACCAGATCTGGCAGGAAAGCTGCCGCTCGTAGGCCGTCGGGGCCGGGAAGGTTCGAGGCGTCCCGTCCGGGGCCGTGCCGCCGACCGCCCCAACCAGGGAGCTGACCATGCGCGCGGCTTCCTGGAGGCGATTGTCGAGGACCTGCTCCACCTCGTGCTTCGAGCCGAGATAGATCCAGGCGACCGCGCAGAGCCAGATCAGGCCGGTGGCGAGGACGAGGATGGCGAAGAGCCTGACGCGCAGCGACCTCATGCGGCTGCCCTCATGCGGTAGCCGAGGCCGCGCACCGTCTCGATGGCGTGCCGGCCGATCTTGGCGCGCAGGTTGTGCACGTGCACCTCGACGGCGTTGCTCTCGACCTCCTCCTGCCAGCCGTAGAGCCGCTCCTCCAACTCCGCCTTCGAGCGCAGCACGTTCGGGCGTTCCATCAGCGCCGCCAGCACCATGAACTCGCGTCGCGACACCGGGACCGGTTGCCCGTGGAGCGTGACGGCGAGCTCGGCCGGGTCGAGGCGGAGGCCGGCATGCTCCAGGCAGGCCGCGGCCCGTCCCGACGCCCGCCGGACGACGGCGCGGATGCGGGCCGCGAGCTCGTCGAGGTCGAAGGGCTTGCCGAGGTAGTCGTCGGCACCGCCGTCGAGCCCTGCGATCCGGTCCGCCACGGCATCCCGGGCCGTGAGCAGGACCACCGGGGTTCGGTCGCCCCGCTCGCGCAGCCCCCGCAGGACGTCGAGCCCGGAGCCGTCGGGCAGCATCAGGTCGAGCACCACGGCGCCGAAGCCGCTCGCGGCGAGGGCGGCATCGGCGTCCGCGCAGGTCGCGACGCACTCGACGGTCGCGCCGGACAACCCGAGCCCGGCCCTGAGGCCGTCCGAGAGGATGGGGTCGTCCTCGACGACGAGGATGCGCATGCGTGTCTCCCTTGGCTGCCCGGCATCCTCCGGGCCTCGCTTAAGCCTGGCTTAAGCTGCGTTTCCGACCCGCGGCGGACCGATCCGAGCCCGGACCCCGCCCGCTCATGCCGAACGTCCTCGCCAACCTCATCCTCGCCGTCTTGGTCTGGGCCGCCTCATCGCTGTGGTCGCCGGGTCATTGTCGCGAGCCCGGCGCACGGCCGACGCCCTTCACCCTCGACGTGACCCGCGACCCTGACCTCTCGCTGCGTCTGCGATGGACCATCGCCCCCGGCACATACCTCTACCGCGACAAGATCGCCGCCACCGACGGGAGCGGCAGGGAGCTTCCCGTCAGCACCCAGCCCGGCGAGACCAAGGACGACCCCAACTTCGGGCCGACGGAAGTCTATCACGGTGCGACGGAGGCCATCGTGCCGGGCGCGGCTCTCGCGGGGGTGCCCGAGGTGCGCATCACCTATCAGGGGTGTGCCGAGAAGGGCATCTGCTACCCGCCGACCACCCGCGTCGTCGAGGTGCCCACGCCTGTTTCGCAGGCGGCGGCCGCGACGGCGGACGCCGCGTCGCCCGCCAAGGACGCACGGCCTAAGAGCGGGAGCGGCCTGCTCTCGGGCCGTCTCGCGGGCGTGCTGGCGACCTTCCTCGGGCTCGGCCTGCTCCTGGCCTTCACCCCATGCGTGCTCCCGATGGTCCCGGTGCTGGCCGGCATGCTGACCCGCTCCGGGGAGCGGCTCTCGCCCGGACGCGGTTGCGCCCTCTCCGGCACCTACGTGCTGGCGATGGCGCTGGCCTACGGGACGCTCGGTGTCGCCGCGGCCTGGTCCGGCCGCAACCTCCAGGTCGCGCTCCAGACTCCCGTCGCGCTCGGACTGCTCGCCGCGGCCTTCGCCGCCCTGGCGCTGTCGATGTTCGGTGCGTTCGACCTCGCGCTGCCGGCCGGCGCCGCCAGCCGCCTGTCCCGCCTGAGCGGGCGCAGGCACGGTGCGCTCGGCGCCGCCGCAATCATGGGCTTCACCTCCGCCCTGATCGTCGGACCCTGCGTGACGCCGCCGCTCGCCGCCGCCCTGCTCTACGTCGCACAGACCGGCGACGTGGCGCGAGGCGCCGCCGCCCTGTTCGCGCTCGGCCTCGGCATGGGCCTTCCGCTGGTCGCATTCGGGACGTTCGGGGCGGGGATCCTGCCGCGATCGGGCCCGTGGCTGGTCGCCGCCAAGCAGGCCTTCGGCGTCGTCTTCCTGGGTTTGGCCATCACGATGGTCTCCCGCCTCGTGCCGTCCGAGGTCTCCCTCGTGCTCTGGGGAGCGCTGGCGATCGGCATCGGCGTATTCATCGGGGCGTTCGACGTCGTCACGGCGGGCGCCGCGGGCCGGCTGGGCAAGGGCGTCGGCATCGTCGCGGTGACCTACGGCTGCGCCCTCGTCGTCGGCGCCGCGAGCGGCGGGACCGAAGCGCTCCGGCCGCTCGCCGGACTCGTCCGGGCGCAGGCGGTCCGCGTCGAGGACGGCCGAACGGTCTCCTCCGTCCCGGCGTTCGAGGTCGCCCTCGCGGTGGCCCGGACCGAGGGCAAGCCGGTGCTCGTGGAGTTCGCCGCTGACTGGTGCAGCGTCTGCAGGACGAACGAGCGGACGGTCCTGGCCGATGCCGGCATCCGGGCGAGACTGAAGGCCGTCACGGTGATCCGCGCCGACGTCACCCGCGACGACGATGCCACCCGCGCCCTGATGCGGCGCTTCGCGGTCGTCGGACCACCGACCCTCATCCTGATGCGCCCCGGCGGCGGCGAGGTCCGCGAGGCCCGCACCGAAGGCGAGCTCACGGTCGATGACCTGAAGCGCCGCCTCGCCCTCGTCGGCGCCTGAGCCGCCCCATTCGACCCACCCATACCCCCGGAGACCGTCATGAACCGCAGGACCCTGCTCGCCCTACTGCCCGCCGTCGCGCTCTTGCCCGCCCTGTTATCGCTGGCGCCGCACACGGAGGAGGCCTTCGCCCAGGGCGTCGACCCGAACGCCATCCTCAACGACCCCGAGGCGCCGGTCTGGGGCAACCCGAAGGGCGACCTGACCATCGTCGCCTTCCTCGATTACAACTGCCCCTTCTGCAAGAAGGCCGAGCCCGACCTTCTTCGCCTGGTGAAGTCGGACGGACGCATCCGCCTCGTCCACAAGGACTGGCCAATCCTGGGCGACGCCTCCGTCTACGGCGCCCAGCTCGCCCTCGCGGCGAAGTACCAGGGCCGCTACGACGCCGTGCACCGGGCGCTCATGGGCATGCCCGGCCGCAAGATCCCGAAGGAGCGGATGCTGGAGGCGGTGGCCGCCTCGGGCGTCGACATGGCCCGCCTGGAGGCGGACCGGACGTCCCACCAGGGTGAGATCTCCGCCCTGCTCCAGCGCAACCTAGACCAGGCGGACGCCCTAGAACTCCGGGGAACGCCGGTCTTCCTGATCGGTCAACTCAAGGTCGCTGCGGCGCTCGATTACGACGGCTTCAAGCAGGCGGTCGCCCAGGCGCGCGCCAAGGGCCGCCCATGATGCGGCGGGCCTCACGTCTCCCGGCCCTGATCGCGCTCGCCTCGGGGCTCGGCGCCTGCACGGCCTCGGTGGGGGCTCCGGCTCCCATCGCGGACGCTCGGCCGCAGATCGCCCCGGAGGTCTTGCGCCGGTACGCCGCCGTCACGGACGAACCCTTCCCGGTCGAGGCGGTCGACCCGCGCGACCTCAAGGCGCGCAACGTCCGCCAGTTGGTCGACTACACGTCGAAGGAGCCGCCCGGCACCCTCGTCGTCGACCCATACAAGCGCTTCCTCTACCTCGTCATGGAGGGCGGCAAGGCGATGCGCTACGGCGTCGGGGTCGGCAGGGCCGGCTTCGAATTCACCGGGGAGGCGACCGTGGCGCTCAAGGCGTCTTGGCCACGCTGGACGCCGACCCCAGACATGCTTCGACGTGATCCGGAGCGGAACGGGCGCTGGGCCGGCGGCATGCCGGGCGGCGACAGGAACCCGCTCGGGGCGCGCGCGCTCTACCTGTTCAAGGACGGGAAGGACACGCTCTACCGCATCCACGGCACGACGGAGCCCTGGAGCATCGGCGAGGCGGTGTCCTCGGGATGCATCCGCATGCTGAACCAGGACGTCATCGACCTGCACCGCCGTGTGCCCACGGGCACCAGGGTCGTAGTGCTCGGGTCGCAGGGCACTGCCCGCGCCGTGCGGCAGGCGGCCCCGGCAACCACCGGCAGCCTTGGAAGCGGTGCTCCCGCCGGACCGCAAGCGGGCAGAGCCGAAACCGATAGCCGCGAATCACTCGCATCCCCACGTTCTCGCATCGTGCCAACCGACCCGATAGGGAATGCGTATCCTGCCCGGCCTGAACGCCGAGGTTTCCCAGGCCAAGATCCAGATGAACCAGTGCGAGCACGGCATTGACGGGAACGTGACACGCTGCGCGAGGTCGGTCTCGGGTTCGCGTCGCTGCCCGGGCGTCGGGTTGCGGAACTCTCCTCCTGCCTAGGCGATTCGTTTGGCGATTATGCACTTTGCAAACCGCTTCGCATTTGTTAACCTAAGCGATGAAGTGAGTCGCTTAGGGAGGGAAGCGTGGCGTTATTTGTTATCAGCTATGATCTCCACAACCAGCGTGACTATCCCCGCATCTGGCAGCGCCTAGAAGAACTGGGTGCTGCCAAGCTTTTGGAGTCGCTTTGGCTGCTTGATATCAATAATAGCACAACGGAAGTAAGAGATCATCTAAAGTCTTATATAGATCAAGACGACTCTTTGGCTGTCATTGAACTCAAGCAAGGCTCCATGTGGGCAACAGTAAGAGCCATGCCAAATGGCATCAATTGGCTGAAGCAGCATCTTCGGTCTTAGATGCATCGTATGTCCGCCAGTACGTTTCACGTACTTTGATCGGAACGCGCAAGATTTTGGCGAACGCAATTACCAGATGAAGGCGCATCTCAGCCATCCTTTTTGTCTGATGACGGATGCGCCGCATCTTTACTGACTGGTACCTTTGCCAGCTTCCGCACCCGCTCTTTGAACCGCTCGGGATCGTCATCGGTCCCGAGTTCCTGAGCGGCTTTGATGAAGCGCTCGGATTGGGTGAGTGGATCTGGCTTCTTATCTTTCATGGAAGTTGAACCTTGTGAAAGCCCGCCTTGGCATCAATCCGGTAGAGATACGGCGGCTGCTCGTTGCGAACAATTTCGATCATCCTCGGATACGCACGGATGAAATATCGCAACTTTTGGAAGGTCGTATCGTTTGCACCGCAAAGGGCGAATGAAGCCACTTTATGCTGAAGCATAGCGGCAGCCTCAACTTCTATACTGTGAAATTTTCTGTCGTGAGTGAAAGCAACCCACCCGCGCTGTCCGCAGATTGCTAGCCATTCATCGTCTGGCATAGTTTCTCGAAAGCGGTTGGTTCGGCTGTGCTGCCATTCTACGGTGAATGGCGGTTTTGCATGTTCAAGCGCCCGCGGAAGGCGGGTTCCAAAGCAACGATCAAAATATATCGTTATTGCTTCCACAGCTTTGTGCCGACTTCTGCGCCTTCGAATTCAAGTGCACGCCTTACTTCATGTGCCTCTAGCCCGAAGTCATCGGCTATGTCCTCTAAGTTCTCGCCCGCGTCCCAGCGACCTTTGATTGTCCATGTCGGCGTACCGTTTATCTGAGGCGCCCCGAATGCTACGCGCGGGTCAATCATAATCGGAGACCCTAACCCCGCTAGATGCCAGCGGATCACGATGCCTTTATGCTCATACTCAAATTCTTCCAAGCGCCCGATTATGATCTCCCACGCTAACTGGCCATTGCGGTCAGGTCGCATGAACGTCCCAGCGCCCTTTTTCCCAACAATCTGATCGTAGTCCATAAATATAGACTTGCCGTCGGTCTTGAATTTATATTCCGCAAATGGAAATTTGCTATTGAACCGACCTGCTAAGTACTCGCGAGTTTTCTTAATGGCGGCAATCGTGATGCCGGCTGCACGGAATTTAGCGACAACGGCTACTTCGATTAGCTGCATATAAGAGAGTGCTTCGCGGTCATCTTTGCGCGAAAGCAATGGCTCGTTGCTTGCCTTATGCCACGCTGAGACAGTCTGAGCAGAAACGCGCGCATAGCGAGCCGCCTCACCAACGTTATAGTTGGGGAGGTACAGGCGGCTACGCCACGGCTCCTCTTTCTGCCTTAGAGCATTCATCGTCGCTTCCGACTATGCACTAGCTGTTTGGTACGTCAGACGCTTGCCCTGGATGTCGTGTATGGCGGCAGCCGTGCGCGCAACGTCATTGACGCCCAGCTTCACCCGATTGTTGTACCGGAAGTCGAATTCCGCGAGGTAGCGGTGCAGGTGCTGCTTGCCGCAGTGCTGGTACACGCCCTTCATGCCGCGCTTGAAGACGCTGAAGTAGCCCTCAATCGTGTTCGTGTGGACGATCCCGCGCACGTACTCGCCTTGGCCGTGGACGGTCGTCTGATGGTCCACAAACTTCGGCGCAGCCTTGGGGTACACGCCAGCCTCGTCGGTGTGCAGCGTCGCTTCCTTGATGATGTTCTCCTCAAGGATCGGAACGATGGTGGCGGGCTTCAGGTCGTCCACGACCATGCTGCGCACCTGCTTGGACTCGCGGTCCACGAGGGCCAGCACCTTCATCTTGTGATGGTAGGCGCGCTTTTTCGGCTTGCCGGGCTCGCGGCCGATGAAGGTCTCATCCACCTCCACGATGTTGGCAGCGCCGGGCGTCCCGCCGAACGGGGCAAGCTCGCCAGACCGCATCGCCTCGCGGATACGATGGGCGAGGAACCACGCGGAGCGATACTGAACCTCTAGGATACGGTGAAGCTGATGCGCACTGATGCCCTTTTTGGAAGAACACAGAAGGTGCACGGCTTGGAGCATCTTGTTGAGCGGGATGCGAGCGTGCTCGAAAACCGTGCCAACCTTCACCGTGAACTGCTTCTTGCAATCGCCGCACTTGTGGAGTCCGAGCCGGATGCGCTTGGCCGGGTTCGCTTTGATCTTGCTGATGCGGCCCATGCCGCCGCAGTGCGGGCACACCGGACCTTGCGGCCACAGCGTCTCCTCAAGCCACGTGAAGGCCGCTTCCTCGCAATGAAACTGGGGCTGGCTGAGGACGGACATGACTGCGGCTCCGATACCCTAGGTGTATCGGATCACGCGCGGGTTTGCAAGATGCATAATCGCCATTCGTTTCGCCGCCTCGGCAGGCACTGAGAACGCAACATCAGCAACCTGCCGAGCTTACGCCTCGTCAGCTTCGCTTGCTCCGCGCCTCGGAAGCGCCGACTTACGCAAGTACGGTCCGTATGATCATCTAGGCGGCCGCACTTCGACAGGCTTCGATAGTCGACTTCGCTTTCTTTAGCAGATGTATCACCTCGGAAAGGCGAGCAAGTTCCATATGGACCGAATGCCCGTCGGCGCCGATCGAGCAGTGCATCTTACCGCGGTTGTCGTTGAAAACGACTACCTTTAAATCATCTTGGGATATCTCAGCTTCGATGAAGCCGAACTTGGTCGATTTTGGATCGATCGATTTTATTTTCTCGATTGCCGCGCAAAGTTTTTCAACATCGTCATAGTCAATAGCCGCGATGCCGGTTTGCGGGTAGTCGCCGCCCGTTTCGACAGTCACCAAGGCGACGTGCCTCAAAGTGCGCGCATCGATGCTGATGATCTCGCGGGCGTCAATTGAAATCTTGCCCCAAGCCGATATGCTGCCCACGTTCGTATAACATTTTACGACGATACCGTAACTTTGCTCGTCGTCGGCGGTAGTGTTGTTATCCCTATGTTGCTCGACAATGCTTGCCAAATTCATTGCTACACTCCTTGCTTCATCGGCGCGAGAGATAACATAACTCATCTCCGAACCTCTTTGCACGACCTTATTTTGCCGCTAGCCCGATTTTTTTGAGACTGGTGCCAACGAAGGAGTGACTGGCGATTGGGTTGTGCCCTCGAGAGATGCGAGCAAGCCGTGCTTGTAGGAGAGCCGCTCCCAGCGCTGGATCTAGCCGCGACGGCCATGACACAGTTTGTACTTCTTCCCCGAGCCGCAAGGGCAGCGCTCGTTTCTGCCGATCTTCTCTCTGGCGGTAAGAGGCAGCGAGTACGAGGTCGACAACGCATTGCGCCGATGACTCGCCCGGCTTTCGACTAGGTCCCGTCGGGGGGGCCGTTCCGGCGGCGGTCCGAACTCGCGGAGTTCTTCGATCAACTCCCGTTGACTTTCGAACTCGCGCTGCGCTTCGAGAGGGAGACCGGCCCTGTAGGGCTCTAGGCGCTCCAGCTCGGCTGCGGCGGCGGAATGGCGTGCACAATAGGCGAGAACGACCGCGTATTGAGACCGGACGGAAATCAGGTAATCCGCCAGTTTCCATTGCTGCAGCTGCGGGAGGATGATGGTCTCCAGGATCCCGAGCGCGCCGTGGAAGTCGCTCATGCGTACGAACTGATCCACGAGATCCTGGCCCACGCGGAACAAGGAATCCGGGGCGCGCGCCAAATCGTAGAACTTCAGAGCGTGAATCCGAACGAAGGGCGCCGGCAATCCCTGAGCGTCACGTGCTTTGGCGAGTACGTCCAGAGAGTCGGCGAGATGCTTGACGTCGTCGACGTCGGTCCCCTTCCTAAGCATCGGTTCCAAATCGGGAGCGTTGTTTCCCATTACCATCTCGGGCGTCAGACCGATCAGTTCGTAGTATTCGGCGATCAGCGGCTGGACTCGTTCTTCCGCGGCGGCGGCGTCGCCGAGGATGAGCTCCGCGCAAGCGACATTGTATTCGAACACACGTTCGTGCGTGCGCGAGATGTCTCTGACGACGGGGGCGAGGTCCGCCACCAGGCGCATGGTTCCGCCGCGATCGCCTTCGCCGGCACGGAGGTTCATCCGCTTCATGCCCACCCGAAGTTGCTCCTCGACGCCGAGATCGTGAGCCACGACCAGGGCATCCATCCGATCGAGCCTCGCAGCGGCGCGGCCCGATCCCGACTTCAAGTCGGCGAACGCGAGGGCGTCGAGCGCCTTGATCCGTTGCTCGGGTGGAACGGCCTCATCCCGCGCCGCATCCTCCAGATAGGGTTCGACTTCGGGCCAGACGCCCATCTCGTGGAAAAGCTCTTCGGTAGCCAACTCGACCAGGACGTCGAAGCGGCCGACATCTCCGGTCAGTCGGAGGAAGAGCGAAAGCTTCGCGGGATGCCAGCTCTCCATGAGGCTAGCTTGGACGACGACTCGCAACGCTTCCTGTCTCGCTCTAACGATCTCGGGGCCGTGAAGGAGCAGTCGACCCTTCCCCACCGTGCGTGCCGCATCGTGGAGTTTGATACGGTCTTCCGCGAAGACCTGCAGTAGGCCTTGGCTCGTCAGGCGACGGAGGGCGCTGTCGAATATCGGCCGATCGGGGCCGCCCGCCGCCACGCCGAAGGATCGTACCTCATCCCTTGTGAGCGGTGTGTCGCAGAGGCTGAGCAGCTCCGCGACGTCCGCGACCGCCTCGGGCAACCGATCGAAAACCCGTCCGAGCACGAGGTCCTGGGCGATTTCCCTGCTATGAGCCGACTGGGAGAGCTCGGCACACAGCCGTTTTACCGATCCGTCGTAATCGCATCCGGCCACCGAAATCGCGTTCAGGACGAACAGCGGAAGCCCGCCGGTAAGTTCGATCAGGCGTCCGCAATCGGCTGCATCGCCTCGGCAGCCTTGGGCGTGAGCGATCGCCGCGACCGTATCCGGGGTCCAACCCAGCAGGGCTTCGCGAGTGATTCCGAGGGTGGCCTCTATCGTCGTGATCTCGCCCTCCGGACGCGCCAGGAGGACGAAGCGTACATCCCGTCCGGACCGGACCGCCCCGATCAGATCGTCGGCGGGCAGCCGGTGGACGTTGTCCAGGGCGACCGTGACAGCTTCTCCTCGCTCGGCCACCCGGCGGGACAGGAGTTGGAGGATTTCACGTCCGGACGCGCCAGGCAGGAGAATTTCGCCTAGGCCGCGCCCCGTCCCGTAGAGCCGACCCGCGACTTCCCGCGCGATGGTGTTGGCGAGAGCGGCGCCAGGAGTGTCGGCGACGTCGAGATAGACCAAGGCGCCCGGGGCGTGTCGCGCGGATTGCGCCAGCCATGAGGTTTTTCCGGATCCCGAATAGCCGACGATCAGCCTGACCCGTTCTCCCGTGGACAATTCGGGTTCGTGTCTCTGGACCCGATAGGGGGACGGTGGCAGTGGCAGATCCTGCAGCTGCACGACGAGTTGCTCGAACAGACCGGGCAACTCGTCGACACGAAATACGTGATCCAGGCTGCCTGCGTCGCCCGTCGCCGCGAGCGACACGAGGCCGGCCAGTTTCCAGACGAGGGTTTCCGGAGCTAGCGTGGCGAAAGGCACGCGTTCTGCCATCTCACAGGCCGCTTCGGCTGCTTCGAGAAGCGACGACTGTGGGGCCGGTAGGATTCGTGCCTCCCGATCGGAGGCCGGCCAGTCGATGCGAACATCGTCCGGCCAATCGGCCGCGGCGAGCTTGGCGGCTAGGGTAGCAGTGGGGGCGGCGCTGCTGATGATGAGGAAGGCAGGTTTCCCGTCGCGCTCGCCGCGTTCGTGCGAGGCGCGCAAGTCGTGGAAGCGGTTCAGGGCTCCCTCGATGTCGTTCCAGGCGAGCGACGCTTTCCGGTGCTTCACTTGGACGTAGATACGATGGTCTGGTAGTCGCACTTCGACGTCTTCGTCGCTCTCGACCCAGATGCGCTCCATCGATAATGCAGCTGCCGACAGTAGGCACTGCACGGTGTACAAGTGCTGGAATAGAAATCCGCGATGCACGGCCTCGATCCGAACCAGCTGGGCCGGATCCAGCACCTCGATCCCTCGTTGCGTCGTCTGAGTCACCTCTGCATCTCCGTCATCCGGACCGCGCCCTCTCGACAGTGTAGGACCGCCGACGCCTGACTTCCGCGTGTCGGCCGCTCGACGAGACGACGCCGACGTCATTCGCGCGAAGCGCCGGACGCCTTCTCCGGTTCGGCCGATGCGTCGCGACGCGCGGGTCGGGACGGTCCCTGACCGTTATCGGTGGGATTGCGCGGGTGCGTCTCCGACGTTCGACTTCTACTACGGCCTGTGGTCCGCCCAAGCCGTCTTTCCCAAAACGGAGGACGCGCCGCGCAAGAAGCGCCACACAGCCTTCGTCGGCTACCGGTTCGAGACACCTGAGGAAGGAGACAACCACAACTACTATCACGCTCAACCCTGTCGTTCGATGGGACGCAAGGACGACGAGATCGAAGTCGCCCTCCCGATCTCGAATCGCGCGCCGACTTGGCCGTTGGCGGCCGACGGAGGATTGGAACTCCTTCTCTGCCTCGTGACCGCGCTTTACGGGATGGATGGCCTGGTGGCACTCAGGGGCACGCTCATGGAGGACCCCGCCGCTCGTCGTATCGAGATTCTACGTACGGGTTTCGATCGTATCCTCGGGTTGAGGCGCCCACGCTCCGTCGGAACGCGCACGGATGCCGATCGCGGTCTCGGATCGTGGGCGAGCTCGACCCAGGACGCCTTCGTGTCACCCACGTCGGCGACGCGGACGCGTCGCGTGCCAACCGGGCGCTGACGATCCGGGGCCTTGACCGTCGGTGGGACGTCCGCCGTTCCGGTTCCGACCGACGCGCGGCTGCGTCGGACGGGAAACCTGCGGCGTGCGGTACGAATACCCGACTCCTCGTCGACAGGCAGGATGTCTATCCCGCGACCACGTCGGTCGTCCGGCCTGGAAGCGCGGTTTGCGTCGACGCGCCGCTCGACCCGCAAAACACCTGGGGATGGTCGCCAGCGGAAACCGGTCGTTCCGTACCGCGGTCCTATGCCGTCTGTCGAAGTGAAGAGGCAGAGGCCGAACGACATGAATCCGATTTCCGGGTGGGTCGACGCCACCAGCTACCAATCGGTGTTCCAGTTGGGGGTGGCGGTGACGCTGACCTATCTGATCGCCGGTCCGAAGGTGTCGGAGATCCTGCGGGAGACCGTCGCGGATATGGCGTCTCTGAAGGACGCCGTCGACGTTCTGGCCAGGGAAACGTCCGATGCCGAGATGGAGGCACGACGGGAGCTCCTCGAATGGCACGGCGACGTCCTACGCGTTGGAGCGGCTGACGCCGTGAAGGTGAACCCCAGTACCGCGACATACTACGTCGTCGCTCCGATGGCGCTTTTCTGCGCGCTGTTGCTGACGTCACTGCTGCCGAGTTGGCCCGCCGCGGTCGCGATCACCGGCTCGGCAGTCACCGCGATCTTGATCTTCATGGATCCCGTCCGCGTCGTCTGGAACGCACGCGATATCAGGACCATGACGGAGCTGATTCGTCGGATCGCCGGAACGCTCGACCCTCACGGCGACGACGCGGCGAGGTTGGCGGCCGCGAAGGTGGCCCTGATCGCTCTCCGTCTCGGAAACGCGAGCCTCAAGGAAACTATCGCGACCCTGAAGGAGCTGAACGACGACGGTCCGGCCCGGCGCTGATCCGGGCGCATGGATTCCGCCGGCCACACGCCCAGCGGCGAGAGGAGGCGGTCCTGAGCGGCACCGGAATGGTCGTGGTTAGGCGTCGTCCAAAGGAGTGGGACAATCGCTCGGCCTCGTGAACCTTCCATCGCCGCCGAGTCGGCGAGACGCGAACCCGCTCCCGCGCCAGTGAGACTGCGTGAGTCAAGAGCTGGTTCGAGGCGCTGCTGCGTCAGCACTCGTTGGAGGGCAGGGAATGGGCGCCGATATCGCCTTGTGAGGGCGGTCGTGACTGCGATCCGCTGAGTGATCGGCTCCCGGCTTCGGACGGCGCTTCGATAGCGTTGCATCAGGGATGTGTGCGGGCTGGCCCGATGTGCGTTCGGGACCGCGTCGATCCGATCGATCTCGATCGGAACTGAAGCTGGGCTCGGCCCTCCTCAAGCACGCCGACATCGCTCCCGAAGGCGACCCGACGTGCGATGCGTCGCGTGGCGTCTGCGCTCATCGCGGCGTGGATCGCGTCGGCTTTAGACGATCGGGATTTGGGGCCGTGATCGCAATCTGACGATATGGATCTGTCGTTCGGACGATGCGCTCGACGGGGAGGCCGTTATCAAGCGTGATGCTGCCGCTCTCGCGAGAGGCGACGAAAATCCCGGTCATCCACAGGGTCGGGATTGTGGCGGGATACCCGGCGATCAGGCGCTTGGAACGGTATCGTTCGCTCCATCTTGCCCTATCAGGGGCGCAAGAAGACAGCCTTGAGGACAAGCAGTATTGCGTCCGGAGTTACAAATTTGAGTTTTAGGACGTGGCAAGCCGTTTCGATGAAGTCCGTTCTACAAACGTCATTCATTGAGGAGTGGAGCGGAAAAGCATCCTCTTTTAAATCTCGATTGTTTACCTTGCGCTCGTAGAGCTGTGCGGCGCGATAACCAAGATCGAACGCAAGGTACTCGCGCCCATATTTCAGCATGAATTCCTTTTCTTCATTAATATCGTCCTCGAATACGAAATTCGATACCGGAGAAGAGCGGCACAGCCAATAAATAAGATAGGCTGCGCATTTCAGATGATCTGGTCTGTCGAGTTTTTTCTCAATATAATCCAGGCGTTTCAGATCCTGGGTCCATTCAAAAAAGGCGTCTAGCGCGTTTCGCTTGTTCCAACTGACAAGGACGCCCATTTCATTGGCTCGGTCAAAGAAATCTACGTAGAGCTCCGCTTCAAATACATCCTTGTTTTGGATACGTTCGAAGAAATCTCCCGTCAGACCTTCTCTTAGCCGGACTTCCATCACTTGCCTCAGGCGCACAAATACGAAGGGCGCAGCTCATTGCTGCGCCCCAACCTCGGAACTACACGACAGGTATGGTGTCAGGCGGCCTTGGCCTCACCCGAAGCCAAGGCACGACGCCAGGAGCCTTTCAGCTCCGACTTGCCTTCGACCACGACGCGCTTGTTAGCGCGGAAGCCGTAGGGCGATTCGGAAAACTGGGCGAGATATTGCGCGTCGGTTGTTTTCGGCTTCTCGGACATTCTTCCCTGCTCCCTCTTGGGTGCTGGTAATGAAAGTGTATCACTCAGGTACGCGCTGTCGAGCGGAAATCGGCCGGCCGAAGGCCATTCCGATTCCTGTCGCTCTTTGAACACGCCCTTCTCAACGGTTCGTTAGCGCGATGGTTCGCGCGTCGTAGCAATATGTGCCTCTCCACGCAACCAGCTCATGTGTCGGCTGAGGCCTGCATCTGGAATCGAGGCGAGGTACCCTCGCTGCTCTCCCCCTGGGTTGGCATCAGCCTTCGTCCTACTCTTCTTGGGGTTCGTTCAGGCGTCCCTCGCCTTGATTTTCTTCTTCCCACCAGAGGTTTTTTCTCAATGGCCAGTGGCCCCGGCGGAAAGCGCCATGCAGTGGCCGGGCGTGCGTCAGGAAAGTGGCTGCTGGTGCGAGGATGAGGCAATGCCATCCTTGGGGACACGATGGTGGGCTGCCAAGCTTCGGCGAGCGGAAGTCCCCGAGATGGTGGTGAGTGCGACTGCTCGCGAGTCCTCGATCCGGCTGACCTCACGATGCTGGCCTGCTTCTGCGGGCTAACGCCTACACCTATGCGTGCCAAGTGACCCAGGAGCCCTCGTGCGGGCGATTTACAAGACGCAATCGTGAGTACTCCGCTGGAGCTGCTACGGGCTAACTTTGGGTCATTTTACAGCCACCGCCGCAAATCCGCCCGCGCCGTCCCCGGCCCGGATCAGGAGGTCCTTGCCCCTCTGCGCACTCATCGATGTCTCCACGTGGTGGGGAGGCCCAAGGACCTTGAGGCTCTTGGGCGGGGTCCGGGGCGCGTAGCCCCGGTGTCGGCTTCCCGCATCCGGCTGGGCCGGATGCGGGAAGCCGGCAGGGCTCTGCCCTGCACCCGCAAAAGGCCTCAGGCCTTTCGAAACCGGGACGGGCGCTGGCCTCACGGAGTCTCGGTGACGGCCTCGAGCATGAGCGTCGTGCGGGCCTCGCCCGAGCGCTCGTCGCGGTGGACCGCGATGCCGGCGGCGCGCAAGAGCACCAGCGTGTGGCCGGCGAGCGCCAGAGGGCTTTGGGCGACGAGCGCCGCCATGCGGTCGGCGGCGTCGAGGGCGGTGCGGGCGGAGCCCGGCCGGGCCACGAGGATCAGCGCGTGGCTGTGCCGGTGGCGCAGCGCGCCGTCGACGGAATCGTCGCGCATCTCCGCCGGGCCGAACAGGGCGTAGACCGGTGGCGCCCCGGGGGGCGGCTCGTCGTGGATCCGGACGCGGCCGCCCATCAGGCGGGCGAGGCCCGTGTCGGCCGCGAACAGCCCGATCAGGGCGGCGCGCAACGCGAGCAGCGGACCGCTCACCACGCACCTCCGGTCCGGTCCTCGACCAGTTCCTCGACATGGCAGACAAGGTCGCGCGCCCCCGCCTCGACTTGGCGGACGGCGAACCGGCGGGGCCCGGCCGCGAGCCGGGCGGCCGGGGTGACGCCCGGGCGTGTCCGCAGGGTGATGCGGTGGGTCGGCAGGCGATCGGCGCGGCCCCCCTGCAGGCGCTCGGCCGCGCCGACCGGGCTGATCGCCCCCCAGAGCACAGGCCCGGCAACGTAGCGCCGGAGCACGCCGCCGAACCCGTCGGGCTCCTCAACCGGGAGTTCGAGCACGAAGCGCCGCCGCCGCGCCCCGAGGGGCGGGCGTGCCTCAGTGTGGGGCATGGGTCTCTCCCGGGTTTCAGAGGCGCAGGCGGCGGAAGGGGGTGGCGAGCGCGGCGGGGTCGGGCGGTTCGGTCTCGTCGCCGCGGTGCTCGTAGCAGGCGGCGGCGAGCCGCAGGATCGCGAGGCGCAAGGGCGCGGGCAGCACCGGGCCGCCGCCGCCGTAGCCTGCCGCCACCTCGATCAGGATCGTGCGGCCGACCGGCGCGGGAGTGAAGGGATCGACCAGCAGGCAGGGCGCTTCGATCGGGTCCGGGCCGACGCGCAGCAGGCTCGCCTCCTGCGCCTCCACGGAGCCGTCCGGCCCCGCCAGTCCGAGGCGCAGGACGCCGACGAGCGGGCTCAGCGGCAGCGGGATGCGCCGGTCGCGCGGCCAGGCGTCGAGCACCACCCGGAAGCGCGCCGGCTTGAGCAGCCGGCGTGTCTCCGCCTCCAGGCTGGCGCGTGCCGCCGCGACAAGGCCCGTCACGAGGGCGTCCTCGCTCGCGTCGTCCGGGTCGAGCCGCAGGTAGAGCCGCATCTCGGCGAGCGTTACCGGCTCCGGCGCCTCGACGACGCCGGCCTCCACGCGTATCGGGACCATCGGGCCGCTCCTCCGGTTCAGCTTGCGCAAGGACTGTCGAATGACCCGGACCACGCGCCGCCTCGTGCGGCCGCTCGGCGCAGGGATCGTGATCGCCGGACTGGCCTCGGGGCCGGCCGGCGCCGTCGTCGGGGGCGCCGAGGTGCCGGCCGGCAGCGCCGTGATGGTGCTGTCCTCGAACGGCAGCCTCTGTACGGGCGTCGTGCTCGCCCCGGACGCGGTGCTGACGGCCGGCCACTGCGCGGCGCCGAACCTCGAGCAGCGGGTGCATTACCGGGACGAGGCCGGGCAGCCGGTGCTGGCCGAATTGAAGGCCCGCGCGGTCCATCCGGCCTACGACGCAGGCGCCATCGCGGGCCGGCGCCGCTCGATCGACCTCGCGCTGGTGCGCACGGCCGCCCCCCTGCCGGCGCGCCTCGCGCCCGCCACCCTGAGCGCCGCGATGCCGCGGGCCGGCGCGAGCCTCGACCTCGCCGGCTACGGCGCGGCCAAGCCCGGCGACCCGCGCTCCACCGGCACCTTCCGCAGCGTGGCGCTGCCCGTGGTCGAGCCTCACGGCCCCAGCCGGATCCTGGTCTGGCTGCGGGCCGCAGGTGCGCGGGCCGGCGCCTGCGCGGGGGATTCGGGCGGGCCGATCACGAGTGCCGGCGGCGCGGTCGTGGCGGTGAGCGCCTGGATCGGCGGCGCCTGCGGCGGCCTGACCCAGGGCGTGCTGCTCGGCCCCCAGCGCGCCTGGATCGACCGCACGCTCGGCGGCTGGGGGCTCGCCGCGCGCTGGCAGGACTGAGCGGGAAGCTGCGGGGGGCCGGCGGACGGAACCGCAGCTTGGCCAGGGAATTGGCTTGGGCTAGGCTCGACAGCGTATCCTGGGGAACGCCTGATGCTCGCCACCACCCTTCGCACGGCCGCGCTCGGCGCCCTGCTCGGTCTGCTCCCGGGCTCGGCCCAGGCGGTCATCCAGGGCGAGGTCTCGCGCGACCCCAACGGCACCCGCGCCTTCGTGGTGCGGGTCGAGAGCACGCAAGGGGAGATCTGCTCCGGCACCCTGATCGCGCCGGACCTCGTGCTCACCGCCGCCCACTGCGTGATGCACCGGGCCGGCTACAGCGTGATCGCGGTGGACCGCGCCTTCCGCCAGCGCCGGATCGGCGTTGTCGCCGCCACGATGCATCCCGAATTCGTTCCCGGCACCACGCCGGAGGAGCAGCCGGGCGTCGATCTCGCCCTGGTGAAGCTCGCCCAGCCGCTCGGGCCGGAGTTCATGCCGCTGGATCCGCGCGGCGCCGGCTCGATCGGTACTGGAGACGCGGTCGACATCGCGGGTTTCGGCGTCGTCGCCGAGAACCGCCGCAACACCGCCCGGACGCTCCGCCAAGCCCACCTCGTCTCGATCGGATCGTTGCAGGTCGCCAACCGGGTCACGGTCGTGACCGACCGGCGCCGCTTCGCCGAGACCGCGGGCGCCGGGGCGTGCCTGGGCGATTCCGGCGGCCCGATTCTCAGCGGCGGCCCCGGCGGCTACCGCATCGTCGGCGTGGTGAGCTGGTCGAGCGGCGCGCTGCAGCAGAACGGCCGCCGCCGTACGGCCTGCGGCGGCTTCACGGCGGTGACGCCGGTGGCCGAGCATGCGGGCTGGATCGCCGCGCGCGCGGCCGAACTCTCGCAGGTACAGGTGGGCGCCGCCGTGCCGGCGCGGGGCAGCCGCTCCTCCGACTGGATGGCCCGGCCCCCGCGCCAGCGCTGAGGCCCGTCCCTGGCGCCGTTCGCCGCGCAGGCCCCGCTCTCCGCCGTCACCCGCGCTCCGCTTACGCGGCCGCAGGATGGCGGCGGGGAGAGCCGGAGGTCGTCACGGGCGC
This sequence comes from Methylobacterium radiodurans, assembly GCF_003173735.1. Classification (NCBI taxonomy): domain Bacteria; kingdom Pseudomonadati; phylum Pseudomonadota; class Alphaproteobacteria; order Hyphomicrobiales; family Methylobacteriaceae; genus Methylobacterium; species Methylobacterium radiodurans. The sequence continues at coordinate 1,193,897 of NZ_CP029551.1, forward strand.
TCGTCCTAGCCTCTTCCGCGCGTCAGGACCACGCGTGCCGGCAGCCGTCATCAGATGTGCAAGCCGCTCCGTCCACACGCATCGCGGCGCCTCTCCCGCCTGGTGTGCGATCACTCTCGATCGCGTGCTGATAGACAAAGGCAAATGTCCGGTCCTAATAGGTGCAGATGCATCTATGCGGCAAGGCCTCGCGAGAAGCAGCGACCCTGCTCTGGCTAGCATAGTCCGAAATCCTAGACCGATGCGCGCACCTGCCGCGCGCGATCAAGATTTAGGCTGGCCGTCCGAACCGTCTCGTGGCACTTTCCGAAGCGGAACCCGGCTCTCCCGGGCGAGGTGAGCAGTCCCGGACAACGTGCCCCGATGACCGACCGATCCTTTCCCCCGGCCCTGGAGGCGGCGGGCATCATCGGCACATGGCAGACAGACGTCGAGGCTGGCCGCTCGATCCTCGACGACGGTGCCGCTGCGCTGATGGCGGGCGACGCAGGCTTGGCCGGCAAGCCGCTTCCCCTCGACGTCGCACTCGGACGCATCCATCCGGACGACCGCGACTGGGTGTTCGCGCACATTCGCCGGGCCCGGCGCTCGGGCGGCCCTTTCACGGCGGAATTCCGCGTGCGTGGGCCGGGCGGCAGCGTGCGCTGGGTTCTGAATCAGGGCCGCCTACCCGCGGAGGGCGCGGGCGGCATCGGTTACGGCATGTACATCGACACCACGCACCGCCACCGGGACCCGGCGGCCGGGAGCGAGGAGCCGCGCGACTGGCTCGAGGTCGCGGCCGACCACTGCATCGCCGCCCGCGAGGCGATCGACCGCAGCGGCAAGCCGTTCCTGCGCCTCCTCATCGACGCGCTGCTCCTCGAGATCGGCCGCCACTTGGTGCGCCGCCGCTCGCACTAGAGCGGCGGCGCACCCCACCTCAGGCGAACTTCAGGAGCTTGATCGCCGCGAAGTCCTGCACCCCGCCGCCCACGCGTTTCGTGGTGTAGAACAGCACGTAGGGCTTGGCGGAGTAGGGGTCGCGCAGCACCCTGAGGCCGGCCCGGTCGACCACGAGGTAGCCGCGCCGGAAGTCGCCGAAGGCCACCGCGAGGCTGTTCGCGGCGATGTCGGGCATCGCCTCGGCCTCGGTGACGGGAAATCCCATCAGGGTCGCGGGCGCGCCGGCGCTCGCGGGCGGCTGCCAGAGGTAGTTGCCGTCACCGTCCTTCAGCTTGCGGATCGCCCCTTGGGTGCGCCGGTTCATCACGAAGCCGGCGTTCTGGCGGTAGCCGCCCTTCAGCGCGTAGACGAGGTCGATCAGCACGTCGGCCGGGTTGGCGCTCGGGAAGGCTCCGGCCGCGCCCGTGGCGACGTAGCCGAGCTTGCCCGGGACCCAGGCGGCCTCGGCGACGGTGTCGTAGGCGAGGAAGCCCTTCGGCCGGCTCACCCCGTTGCCGGTGACGAAGGCCGCGCTCTCCTGCTCGGCGAACGCGGTCTCGACCTCGTCGGCGAGCCACGCGTCGAGATCGACCACCGCGTCGTCCAGGAGCGTCTGCGTCGCCGCCGGCATGGCGTAGAGCTCCATCGCCGGGAAGGCGATCTCGGAGAGCCCCGGCCCGGCGGTCTCGGGGCGCGGCGCGGTCTCGGCCACCCAGCCGGCGCCCGGTGCCGCGGTCGCGACCGCGCGCTTGTAGAGCCCGCCCGAGATGGTGCGCTGGCCGGCGATGCCCCGGATCGGCGAGCGCTCGGTGAGGCGGCGCAGCACCTCCTGCTCCACCGTCCCGGGCACGAGGTAGCCGCCGTCCGGGCCCGAGCCCGCCGACATCGCCTTGGCCTCCAGGCCCTTGAGGCCGCCGCTCTCGCCGGCCCGGACGTAGAGATCGAAGGCTGCCTTGTGCTCCTCGGCGACGGCGTCGCGCGGCGCCGGCCCGCCGACGAGCGGGGGGCGCGCCCGGTCCAGGCTGAGCCGGTCGAGGCGGGTGCGGGCCTGGTCAAGGGCGTGGTCGATGCGGGCGAGCTTCTCCTCGGTCAGCGGATCGACGGCGGAGCGGCGCTCGATCTGGCCGAGGCGGGTGTCGTTCTCCGCCTTGAAGGCGTCGAAGGCGCGGGCGAGGTCGTGGAGGGCCGCGTGAGCGTCCCCGCCGACGGTGCCGGGAAGCCCGGCCTTGGTCTCGTAGGGGCAGGTCTCGGCGTGCGTCATGCTCTCTCTCCGGTGAGGCTGGCGGGCGCGATCCGCCGGGCGAGGTCGCGCATCTTGAGGCCGAGGGGGGCGTCGAGCCGCGCCTCCGGCTGAAGCGGGAAGGTGACGAGCGAGATCTCCCAGAGATCGATCGCCCGGAGGTGCCGGTAGCCGGCCCGGTCAGGGGCGGCACGGCGGGTACGGAAACCGATCGAGAGCCCGTCGAGCCCGCCCTGGCGGATCAGCGCATCGAGTTCGCGGGCGCGCCGCACCGCGCGGTTGAGGCGGCCCGCGACCCGTAGGCCCCGGCCGTCCTCCCGGATGTCGAGCCAGACGCCCACCGGCTCGGCCGGGTCGTGCTGGAACAGCATCCGCACGCCGGCAGCCCCGCGAGCCCGGAGGCTCTCCGCGAAGGCGCCCGGCGCGACGATGTCGCGGCCGAGATCGGGCAGGCCGAACAGGCTGGCATAGCCGGTGACGAGACCGTCCGTGCGCAACGCCAGATGCGTCGCTGTCTGCATCGCCATGATGGCTCTCCCTCAGGCCGGCCCGTAGCCCACGGCCTCGCGCTTCTCGGCGGCCGAGAGGAAATCGGCCGCGCCGACCCGTCGCCAGAGCGATTCCCGCTCTGCGGCGAGCGCCTCGATCCGGTCGAGGTCGGGCTTCAGGGCGGCCTCGCCGAAGGCGGGGCTGAGCCAGTGCGCGAGGCTCTCCGCGGTGCGGCGCACCAGCGGGATCAAGGTCTGGCGGTAGAAGGCGCGGTTGGCCTCGGCGTAGTTCGCGTGGGTGTTGTCGCCGGGAAGCCCCAGCAGGAGCGGGGGCACCCCGAAGGCCAGGGCGATCTCGCGGGCGGCCGCGTGCTTGGCCTCGACGAAGTCCATCTCCTTCGGCGAGAGCGCGAGCGGCTTCCAGTCGAGCCCGCCCTCCAGCAGGAGCGGCCGACCCGCATTGGCGGCGCCCTGGTAGTTCGCCTCTAGCTCGCCCTTCAGCCGGTCGAACTGCGCCTCCGAGAGGTGGGCTTGGCCGCCGAAGACCAGCGCGCCCGAGGGCCGGGCGGCATTGTCGAGGAGCGCCTTGTTCCAGGCGCCCGCGGCGTTGTGGATGTCCAGCGCGGTGGCCGCCGCCTCGATCGGGGCGAGGCCGAGGAGGTCGTCCTCTGGGTTGAACAGGGCGAGGTGCAGGATCGGCGGCACCGGGCCCGCCTGCTCATAGCGGCGTCCCCGCGTCCCCTCGCCGTACAGGTAGGCGGCGGGCCAACCGTCCGGGCCCGGCACCGCCCGCACCCGCTCGGGCCGCAGGCCGAACAGGGCGCGCGGCACGCCGTCGAGGCTGACCTGCTCCAGATAGGCGTTCCCGCCGAGCAGGAGCCGGGCGTAGAGCGTCTCGAGAAGCCGGGTCCCGCCCTCGCGCGGGTTCGGCCGGGCGACGAGGGCGGCGAGCGCGTCGCCGCCCTCGCCCGCCGGCACCAGCGGCACGCTGGCCGCGCTCTCGGCCACGAGGCGCACCGCGCGGTGCACCACGGCGTTGCGGGCGTAGCCGGCGCGGGCCAGGGCCGTCGCGTCGCGCGCCGTCCAGGAGGCGCGGCCGCCGCCGTAGAGGGCGACCTGCGGGCCGGCGAGCCCCTTCGTGGCGATATCCGGGGCGCCGCGCCGCGCGGCGGGCCCGTAGCCGGCGGCCCGCGCCAGCCGGGTGAGCAGGGTGGGCATGCGGGTCTCGACCTCTCTCGGTTGGGCGGAGCGGACGCCGATCTCGCACCCGTGAAGGGTGCGACACGGATGCAGCGGATCCTTTGTGCGCGATCGATGTTCCTGGTCGGGACGTACGCGGGGACGCAATTCCTCCGCGGCCACAGATCGAAAGACCGACCGATGAAGACGATTCTCCTGGCTGCCGTCGCCGCGGCCGCACTCGCCCTGCCGGCCTCGGCGCAGGCGGTGATCGAGACCCCGACCGGCACCGCGGTCGTGGTCCCGCCCGGTGCGCCGGGTGTGGTGACGCGCCAGACCGGCGCGACCGGCGAGCCCGGCGCCGTCAACTACTCCCCGACCGGCCGGCCCGCGGATGTGATCTCGAACGACTCGGCGGCCGCGGGCAATGCCGGCCAGCCCTCGCGGGTCGCGCCCCAGGGCGGCGGCGGTGGGCGCTGAGGTCGGCGGGCGCGTCGTCGCGCCCGTCACCCGCCCGGGACAAGGCCGGCGCCGCCTGTCAGGGAGCCTCGCGTTCCTGGCGGCCGTCAGCGCCTTCGGGACGCGCCGGAAGCGCGCTCACTGAGCGATACAAGGCATGGACGCGTGCGCCCCGAGGTCGGAGCAATCCGGCCAAGCCCCTCGCGGCCGCGATCCGGCGTCGTGCGAGGGGCTCGCCGCGGAGGCGGGCGCCTGGACGGAGGTGCGCGCGACGCTCCTCGGCGCGATGAGACGCAGATCCGCTGCGGGGAGGCCGGCCTGCCCAGCCTCCTGCGGGTGCGCGAGCTGACCTGACCACGCGCCTCTCGGCCGGCCACGCCGACACGATCATCAACCACGTCATGTCGCGGAAGCAGGTCCTTGCCGCCGCGGCAACGGCGCGCCATCGTGCGGGCTCGCGATCCTGTGGGCTGAGAACGATCATGGCCGCACCCCTGCGCTTCGGCATCCTGATGTTCCCGGACCTGATGCAGCTCGACCTCGCGGGGCCCGCCGAGGTGTTCGGCGCGGTGCCGGGCGCGGAGCTGCACCTACTCTGGAAGACGCGCGAGCCCGTCGCGAACAGCGCGGGCTGGCGCATGGTCCCGACCACGACCTTCGCCGACTGCCCGCCCCTCGACGTGGTCTGCGTGCCCGGCGGCCGCGGCCAGGTCGGGCTGATGGACGACGACGCGACGCTCGATTTCCTGCGCCGCGCCTCGGCGGGGGCCCGCTTCACCACCTCGGTCTGCACCGGCTCGCTGGTGCTCGGTGCGGCCGGCCTGCTGCGCGGCTACCGGGCCGCCTGCCACTGGATGTCGCGCGACCAGCTCGCGCTGCTCGGCGCGATCCCGGTGGCCGAGCGCGTGGTGCGCGACCGCGACCGGATCACCGGCGGCGGCGTGACGGCCGGAATCGATTTCGGTCTCACGGTCGTCGCCGAGCTCTGCGGCCCCGAGGCCGCCAAGCTGGTGCAGCTCGGCATCGAGTACGACCCGGCCCCGCCCTTCGCGGCGGGCTCGCCGGAGGGCGCCGGGCCGGACTTGGTGGCCCAGGCGGAGGCGCGGGCGAAGGGGCGGCAGGAGCAGCGCTGGGCGGCGACGCGGAAGGCGGCGGAGCGCCTCGCCTGACCGGGCGGGGACTGCATCGCGCGGATCGCGCGGCTCCGCCCGATCCGCCGCGTCAGAGCCCTCGGATCCGTGGCACTCCGCCGCCATCCAGCAGCAGCCCCGTCACCGCCCAGACCAGTGCGTCGAGCCGGTCGGGTGAGCCGCCTCCGCTCAAACCCTCCGGCCCGAAATCGCACAGCTCGTCCTCCAGGGCCGGGAGAGCACCGACATGGTGCACCCTTCCTTGAGCGTAGAGCAGCGAGACCGGCTCGGCCCGCAGGAACTTGCCCCGCGTGGCCCGCACAGGCGTGACCGGAACGGCCGGATCGCACTGCCGCAGCACGGAGGCCGCCATCTCGCCGCCCTGGTTCACCTCGACCACGAGAGAATCCGCCGCGAGGCGGTGGTAGAGCGCGAGCGCGGCGGCGGCCCAGGCTTCGGGCGTGGCACGCTGCAGGCTCGCATCGGCCAGGACGTAGGCGTGCTCGCCTGCGACACCCGCGGCGACGAGGCCGCAGGCGTCGGAGCGGGCCCCCGAACTCGCCGGCGGATCGACCGCCACCACGATCCGGGCGAGCGGCGGCGCCGCCGCAACCCGGGCGGCCTCGATCCCGGCCCGGCTCCAGAGAGCGTCCGCGCGGTCCTCGATCAGCTCGCCGTCGAGTTCCTGCCGACCGAGCCGGGTGCCGCCGTAGCGCCCCATCACCGCCTCCAGGAAGGCGGGGGCGAGGTGCTCGGCGTTGTCGTGGGTGCGGGCGCGGCTCACCGCGGTACGCGGGTCGGCGAGCAGACGGCGCAGCAGCGGGATCGACCGCGGCGTGGTGGTGACGAGGATGCGCGGGTGGCGCCCGAGCCGCAGGCCGAATTGCAGCATGTCGAAGGCCGCCTCGGGCTGGCGCCACTTCGCCAGCTCGTCGCACCATGCGGCGCCGAACTGCGGGCCGCGCAGCGAGTCCGGATCCTCCGCAGAGAAACCCTGCGCCACCGCGCCGTTCGGCCAAGTGAGCCGGCGGCGGCTCGGCTGCCAGAGGGGACGCTGGCCACGGGCCGGGATGCCCAAGAGCCCCGAGGGTCCCTCGATCATCACCTCGCGCAGATCCGCGAAGGTCTCGGCCACCAGGGCGATGCGCCCGACGGGCTCGGCCGTGAAGGCCGGATCGCCCCGGGCCAGCGCGTCGACCCATTCCGCCCCCGTGCGGGTCTTGCCGCAGCCGCGCCCGCCGACGACGGCCCAGAGCGTCCAGGGCTCCGCCGCGGGGCAGGGGGGGAGCTGGTCGGCCCTGGCCTGGAGCAGCCAGTCACGCGCCAGAGCCCGCAGCGCAGGGGGCGGCAGGGTGCTCAGCGCATCCTCTAGATCCGCCGCGTGCGCGGTTGCCAGGGAGGCTGCCAAGGCGGCGCGCGAGGTCCGCGCGCAGGGCGGGGAGGTCGTCGGCGCCGTACCCGTCCGCATCGCCGCCCTCCTGAGGCAGAGCCAGTTCGTCGAGGAGCCGCTTGAGCCCGCCGAGGTCGCGCAGCACCCGGGCCGAGTCGATCACCGCCGGGCCGCCCGCCGCGAGCGCGGCGTCGAAGGCGGCGATCTGGCGGGCGACGTGGCCGCGGAGCGCTGCCCGCAGCGCCGGCCCGTCGGCCGCGTGGGCCGGGTCGAGCGAAGGCGGCGCGAGATCTGCCCGCGCCATCCGAGCCTCACGATCGATCCGCGTCGGCACTTCGCGGCGGGCGGCCGGCTGGTCCGCGGGGTTCACCGGGCCTGGCCGCGCTGCGCGCCAGCCACCGGCGGCGGCCCAGCCGCGCAGCGTGCCGGTCTTGATGGCGAGTTCGGCCGCGATGGCGGTCATGGGGCGCGCGGACTCGCGCACGAGGCGCTCGGCCTCTGCACGCTGCTCCGGCGTGTAGGGGCTGACCCGCTGCATCGCCGTCTCTCGTCACACTTCTGGAGAATGCCTGTACCCTAACCCAGGAGCGTCGCGCTGTCAATGACAAAAAGCATATCATAGGTCAAAATACAGATCATGCTGAACCCTGTGGTTTCGACGAAGACATGGCGCCCTGATCTATGTTAGGCCCGTCGCGGTCCGGGCCGGTGCCCTGAGAGGCGGGGAACGGCGCTCATCCCGACACGTTGACCGGCGCCCACCCGCGCATGCCGGTCTGCATGGCGGCCAGGGCGCGGGCGTCCGAGTTGGGAACGGCATGGCGGTCGAGACACCAGGAGGCGCGGGGGTGGGCGAGACCGCCGCACTGAGCGACAGCTTCCGGCGCTTCGCCGATTCCGTGCCGCTGATGATGTGGCGCTCCGATGAATCGGGCCGGCCGATCCACCACAACGAGTGCTGGCTGGAATTCACCGGGCGCAGCCTCGACGAGGAGCTGGCCCAGGACTGGCGCCGCGGTCTCCATCCGGACGATTTCGAGCGCCACGCGCGCGTGGTCGCCGACGCCTTCGCCGCCCGCGCGCACTTCACGGTGGAGTTCCGCCTGCGCCGGCACGACGGAGCCTATCGCTGGCTCCTCGATACGGCACGCCCGCTCGTAGAGGATGGCCGCTTCCTGGGCTATCTCGGCTCCTGCTTCGACATCACCGACCGCAAGCATGCCGAGGAGCACATCGAGCACGCGCTCGCCGAGAAGGAGACGCTGCTCGCCGAGGTCTACCACCGGGTGCGCAACAACCTCCAGGTGATGGTCAGCCTGATCGGCCTCTACGGTCGGGCCGCGCCCGATCCCTGCCGCGGGTCCTTCGAGGCGCTCGGCCAGCGGGTCCGCGCGATCGCGCTGGTGCAGCAGCACCTGCACGAGGCCCCCCACATCGCGAGCATCGACCTCAAGGACTACCTCCATCGGCTGGCCTCGGGCCTGGGCCAGCTGCGGCGCGCCGGGCGGATCAGCGTGCAGGTCGGCGGCACCGGGACCGGCCTCGTCGAGCCGCGCACCGCCAACGCGCTCGGCATGATCGTGGCGGAGGTCGTGGCCGAGTGCCTGGACGCCACGGCGGAATCGGTCGCCTGCCCGATCACCATCGAGATCCAGGCCGGGGCCGGCGCGCCGGTGCGGCTCTCGATCGTCTCGGGCGCGAGCGAGGCGGACCAGCCCGGCCGGCCCAACGTGCCGAAGCTCGGGCCCCGCCTGATCGCCGCCTACGCGGCCCAGGCCGAGATCGCCGTGAGCGGGACCGCGACGGCGGCCGATCCCCTCCTGCTGCACCTGCCCGAGGCGCGCGTGCGGACCTGACCCGGTTCGCAGCGGGCGCGCGCCGCCTATATAGGCCCCGACCCCCGCAGCACGACGCAGGCCCGGATGCTTCCCCCGATCGCGACCATCATCGAGAATTTCGCGTTCATCGAGGACGACTACATGCGCCTCGAATACCTGATCGAGCTCGGCCGCGCCCTGCCCGAGATGCCGGAGGCGCTGCGCACGCAGGAGAACCGCGTCCACGGCTGCGAGAGCCAGGTCTGGATCGACACCGCGGTCGCCGATACACCGGAGGGACCGCGACTCGTCCTGCACGGGTTCAGCGACTCCTTCGTGGTCAAGGGCTTCGTGGCGCTCATGGTGGCGCTCTACACCGGCAAGAGCCCGCGCGAGGCCGCCGAGACGGACGGGTTCGACCTGTTCCGGCAGCTGCATTTCGGCGCCCACGTGACCTCGAAGCGCTCGAACGGCGTGCGCGCCATGGTCGAGCGCATCAATCGCGACGCGGCGCGGCTCACGGCCTGAACGCCGTGCCTGGCGGCCCCCGGGAACCCCGAGGACGGGCCGCACCCTCAGGCGCTCTCCCGCCACAGGCGCATCCGGGCGCGGTCCGGGCCGGTGGCGGCGCGCTCCAGGCCGTAATGCTCGGCGAGCCGCCCGAGGGCGATGCGCGCCACCACCTTGGCCGAGCGCGCCGGCCAGCGCCGCTCGGCCTCGATGCGCTCCAGGCCCTTCAGCTCGCCGCAGAGGTCGATCAGGAGGTTGGCTAGGTCGCCGCCCACCGCGTCGAGGGCGCCGCGCACGCGCTGGCGGGCCGCCACCACCGCGTCGGAGGCCGCGGCCGGGTCGCGCGGGCCGGAGCCGTCGACCCGCTCCGCGCCCCAGTTCACGCCGAGCCGCGGCGTCATCCGGGCGACCGTGATGTCGCGGCGCAGCCGCTCGCCCGCCTCGAAGGCGGCCGGCTCCAGAAGCGGCCGCCCGTCGCTGCCGCGGCGCCGGGCCATCCAGGCGACCGGGCTCTCGGAGGCGTCGCGCAGGCGCGGCGCCGCAGGTGCCGCCGCGTTGGCTCCCGCCGGCTCCTCCTCGGGCACGAGGTCGAGATGCTGGGCCAGGAAGGCGCTCCCCTCGGGTGCCGCCTCACGCCGCAGGCGGGCGCGGCCGGCCGGGCCGAGGACGAGATGGCGCCGGTTCTCAAGTTCGGGCCGAACAAGATCCTGCGCCAGGAGCTGCTCGCCGGCTGCGACCGGAAAGCGCCCGCCGCCGAGCGAGATGCCCTCCCGGCCCGACCGCACGATCAGCGCGGCCCCGTCGAGCGGATCCGCGAAGGCGTAGGCACCGGGCTGCGCGAGCGCCGCGAGCAGCCGTTCCGCGGCCCGGGTGATCGCGCCCTGGGCCGGCCGGGTCGGACCCTGGTTGCGCCGAAGACCTCGATCGACGGTGTTCTTGTTCATGCTTTGTTCCAAATCAGAACGCGCCGTGCTGGCGACCGTAGGTTGCTGGAACACCGTCCCAAGTCAAGGCTTGACGCATTTCGGTTATGCACAGGCCCGCTCCTGGATCGACCATGATCGTGTATCCAAGCCTGGCCGCGTCAAGGCTTGCGGAGACTCGCATGACTGAATGCGGTTCGTTTCTGTCCTGGAAAAAAGCAACCTGAGAGATATTTTCGCCGACCCGGCTCGATCCATTCCTGAACCGGACATGGCGCGCGCATCTTGTCCTCGGGCGGAGACAGGTTCACCTGTCTCCTTCCGTATCCGGATCCGGTGAGCGACAGCCCAGCATGGCCCCGACGAGTTCAGCCTTCCCGCCACGCTCCGACGCGTCGGTCGCCGAGCGCCGGCCGCACGCCTACGCGGTGCACGGCCGTCAGATCACCGACGACTACGCCTGGCTGAAGGCCGAGAACTGGCAGGCGGTGCTGAAGGACCCGGCCGCGCTTCCCGCCGACATCGCCGCCTACCTCAACGCCGAGAACGCCTACGCGGAGGCGATGCTGGCCGAGGTCGGGCCCTTGCGGAAGACGCTGGTGGCCGAGATGCGCGGGCGCATCCGCGAGGACGACAGCGGCGTGCCGGATCCGGACGGGCCGTGGAGCTACTACACCCGCCACCGCGAGGGCGGGCAGCACCCGCTGGTCTGCCGCCGCCCGCGCGACCCGAGCCGGCCGGAGGATCTCGGCGCCGAGACCGACGAGGTGATCCTGATCGACGGCGACCGCGAGGGCGCGGGGCTCGCCTTCTTCGAGATCGCGGCGGCGGTCCACGCGGACGATCACGGACGCCTCGCCTGGAGCGCCGACACCAAGGGCTCCGAACTCTACACCATCCGGGTGCGCGACCTCGCGACCGGGCAGGACCTCGACGACCGGGTCGAGGCCACCTCCGGCGAGGCCGTCTGGGGGGGCGACGGGCAGAGCTTCTGGTACGTCGCGGTCGACGCCAACCACCGCCCCGCCAAGGTGATGCGCCACCGGGTCGGCACGGCGCAGAGCGAAGACGAGGTCGTCTACAGCGAGCCGGATCCCGGCTACTTCGTCCATATCGGGCAGACGCAGTCCGGCGCCTACCTCACGGTGACGGCGAGCGACCACGAGACCTCGGAGGTCCACCTGCTCGACCGGCACGCCGCGCACGCGCCGCTGCGGGTGGTGCAGCCGCGCGAGCCCTTGCTGATCTACTCGGTCGAGCACCGGGGCGCGGACCTCTACATCCTCACCAACGCGGATGGGGCCGAGGACTTCAAGATCGTCACCGCGCCGCTGGCGACGCCCGGCCGCGCACACTGGCGCGATCTCGTGCCCTACCGGGCCGGCGTGATGATCCGCCACCTCCATCTGCTGGAGAACCACCTCGTCCGCCTGGAGATCGAGAACGCCCGGCCCCGCATCATCGTGCGCGATCTCGGCACCGCCGAGGAGCACGCCGTAGCGTTTGCCGAGGAGGCCTACTCGTTGGGGCTTCAGTCCGGTCACGCCTTCGCCACGCCGGTGATCCGCTTCGTCTACTCCTCGATGACGACGCCGGCCGAGACCTGGGACTACGACTGCGCCACCCGCGAGCGGGTCCTGCGCAAGCGCCAGACCGTGCCGAGCGGACACGACCCGGCGGCCTACGTCACGCGCCGCCTCTTCGCCACGGCCCCGGACGGCGAGCAGGTGCCGATTTCCCTGCTGCACCGGCGCGACCTACCGCTGGACGGCAGCGCGCCGCTGCTCCTCTACGGCTACGGCTCCTACGGCACGCTGATGCCGGCGGCCTTCCGCACGAACCTGCTCTCGCTGGTCGATCGCGGCTTCGTCTACGCCATCGCGCATGTCCGCGGCGGCACCGAGAAGGGCTGGCGCTGGTACCTCGACGGCAAGCGCGAGAAGAAGCCCAACACCTTCTCCGACTTCGTGGCCTGCGCGCGCGCCCTGATCGCGGCGCAGTACACCGCCGAGAAGAAGATCGTGGCCCATGGCGGCAGCGCGGGCGGCATGCTCATGGGCGCCGTCGCCAACCTCGCCCCCGAACTTTTCGCGGGAATCGTGGCCGACGTCCCCTTCGTGGACGTGCTGAACACGATGCTCGACGGCGACCTGCCGCTGACGCCACCCGAATGGCCCGAATGGGGCAACCCGGCCGAGAGCGAGGAGGCCTTCCGCACCATCCTGTCCTACTCGCCCTACGAGAACGTGGCGCCGAAGGCCTACCCGGCGATCCTGGCGCTCGGCGGCCTCACCGACCCGCGGGTGACTTATTGGGAGCCGGCCAAGTGGGTGGCGCGCCTGCGCGCCACCATGACGGGGGGCGGCCCCGTCATCCTGCGCATCAACATGGAGGCCGGCCACGGGGGCGCGGCCGGGCGCTTCGACCGGCTGGAGGAGGTCGGGCTGATCTACGCCTTCGCGCTGATGGCGGTGGGGAAGGCATGACCGTTCACGGCTGGACCTGCGCCGGAGCGGCTTCTGGGCCAGCCTCCTTCGGCGGGTTCGCTTGGCTGCGCCGGGCCGCCTCTTCGGCCTCGCGCTCCCGCGCCTGACGGGCGGCCTCCTGACGGGCGGCCTCCTCGGTGGCCGCCTGCTGCGCCTTTGCCCGGGCCTGGCGCGCGGCCTCCTCAGCCTCGGCGGCCTTGAGGGCGGCGGCTCGGGCCTGATCCAGCTCGATGCGAGCGCGGCGGCGCTGGCGCTCGACCTGATCGGCCTCCAGAAGCTCGATCCGCTCCAACTCGCGCTGCAGCACCACGGCCGCGAGGCCGGTGGCGAGGGCGCCGGTATCAAGGGCGCGTTCCGGTGCGCCGAGCGGTCCGGTCAGCCCGAGGCCGATTGCGGGCGTCCCCGCGCTCCAGCTCCGCGGGAGCGCGCCGCCCGCGAGCGTGCCGCGCGCGTCGAGACGGCCGCCCCGCAGGTCGTAGGCGAGGCTGCCGCTCCAGCGCGCCGGGCCGAGATCGAGGTCGAGCGGGCCCGCCCGCAGCACGCCGCCGATGATCGTGGCGGGCGCCGAGACCGCCCCGCGCGCCTGGGCGGCGGCCCGGTTCAGCTCCTCGCCGACGATCTGGGCGAGGCGGCCCTCCCGCAGGGGATCGTCCGCCTCGAGCGCCCGGGCGAGCGCCCGGCCCAGCGCGTCCGGGTCGGCGCTCGGCACGCTGAGATCCGCGAGCGTGAGCGTGCCCGAGCCCGCGAGGTTGGCGGCGAGCGCCCCCGCATCCGCGCCGGAAGTGCCGAAGCGGAGCTTGGCCGAGAGGCGTCCGCTGAGCGGGCCGCCGGTCAGCACCGGCAGACTCACATCTTCCAGCGTGCCTTCGCCCGACACGGAGAGGGCGCCCGCCCGCCGCGCGAGCGTCGCCGTTCCGGTGAGGCGTCCCCCGGCAAGTCGCCCGGTGAGGTCGCGCAGGCCGAGCCCACCATCCGCGTAGCCGAGCCTGAGCCCGGCCCCGTCGAGGCCCAGGCCGCGGCCGAGATCGAGCGCCGCGACGCGAAGATCGAGATCGAAGGGCGGCGCGGGCCCGGCACGGTTCGGCTCCGGCAGCGCGGCGGCGAGCTGCGGCAGCGAGAGCCGCGCGAGGGTGGCACTGCCCGTCACCGGCCCGTCGTCGCCGCGCCGCAGGTCGGCCGCGAGGCTCTGGCCGGCGAGTTGCCCGTCGAGGCGCGCCCGCAGGACCGACGCGTCGGATCCCAGCGCCAGCGTCAGGTCGGCGGGCCAGGGGCCGGGTGCCAGCGCGGCGGCGCCCGCGAGCACCAGGAAGGGGCCGAGATCGGGGCCGCTCGCCCGGACCTCGCCCTCGTCCGGCCGGCCCTCCGGATCGAGCCGGAGCGGACGGATCGTGGCGAGCCTCACCCCCGCCACCGTGCCGTCGAGGCTCAGCGTGAGGCGCGCCTCCTCTCCGCTCGCGCGGGCGTAGCCGGATTCGTGCTGGCGCGTGGCGAGGAGGCGCAGGCTCGCGGGCTGCTGCAGGCCGGCGATGTCGGGCCGCGCGAACCAGCTCGCCGCCCGCGGCGTGACGAGACCGATCTCGGCCCGGTCGATCCGTCCGGCGCGGCTCGTCAGCGCGAGATCGAGATTGCTCCCGGCGACGCTGCCGCGGGCGCTGGCCCGCAGGGCGTCGCTGCTGCCGGCCTCGCGCTCCAGGGCGACCGCGAGGTCGAGGGCGCCCGCCCGCAGGAAGGCCGGGATCAGCCGGCTCTCGCCCGTCCAGATCCGGTCGAGCAGGGCGAGCAGCGGCGCCGCGACCGGGGCGGCGAGGCGGCCGGAGACCTTGCCGGCGCCGTCCGGGCCGATCCGGCCGGCGAGCGTGGCGTTCGCGCCGGCCAGATCCCGGATCTCCAGGGTGTCGACCACGAGGCTCGGACCGTCCGAGGCGATGCGGGCCGCGATCGTCCCCGCGCCCGAGCCGGTCTGGCCGTAGCGGACGTCCCGTGCCTCCAGGGTCAGGCCGAGGTCGTGGGCGCTGAGCGCCGCGACGGTGCCGCCCAGCGGCGGCAGCGCGGCGATGTCGAGCCCGCGCGCCGCGATCTGCGCCTCGAACCGGCCCCGGGCCGCGCCCTCCGGGGCGGTGTAGCGCGCGAGCCCGGTGAGCCGGGCGGTGCCGAGGGTGAGGTCGAGGTTGCTCAGCGACAGCGTCCCGGCGGCGGCCGAGACGGTGGCGCTCATGGCCACCGGGCGCCCATCGAGAACCGCGACGGCCGGGCCTTCCAGCCCGAGCTTGCCGAGATAGCGGCCGAGCCCCTCCGAGCGGGGCGCCGACAGGGTGACCGGGCCATTGAAATGGGGGGCTGGCGCCACCTCCAGCGTCCCGCTCGCCGTGAGGGCGGCGGCGCCCGGCGCGGTCGCGCGGAGGCTGCGCAGGACAAGCCCCCCCGTCCGGTCGAGCGTGCCCGCGAAGGCGAGGTCCGACCACTCCTCCAGCCCGAGCGCGAGGCTCTCCACCGCGAGATCGAGGTCGAGCAGCACCGGCAGGCCCAGGGGCCTCCTCGGCAGGCCGCGGGCGATCAGCGCCTGACCGGCGCCGGAGAGCAGGAAGGCGTCGAGATCGAGCCGGCGCGCCTCCAGGCTCAGGCCGGCGCGCCACGGGCGCAGGTCGAGCCGGCCGCTGCCGGAGAGCCGCAGCGAGCGCCCGGCCGGGTCGATCTCGGCGCTGACCGTCTCGAAGCGGACCTGCGCTCCCTGCGCCTTGAAGCGCCCGGCGAGCGTGAAGGGGAGGTAGTCGCCCGCGGCCTGGGTCGGTGGCCCGACCACGAGGCGGGCCGTACCCTCCGCCTGCACCGCGAAGGCCTGCCGGTTGTTGCCGCGGCCGGGCGCGGGCACGAGGCCGAGGCGCGCGTCGGCCTCGAAGCGCGGGCGCGTGTCGCCGCCGCCCGAGAGCTTGACGGGCAGGCTTCCGTCCGAGCCCACCTCGCCGCTCGCCAGCCGGAACGGCACCCCGGCGCTCGTGCCCTCGACCCGCCAGGGGCCGGCCAGCGCCGGCGCCTGGAGCCGCAGATCCTCCGCGTAGAGCTGGTCGGTCCGTCCGGTCGCCGGGACGACGGTGGTGAGCAGGAACTGCTGGATCTGCAGGTCCTCGATCGCGAGGTCGCGGGCGGGCAGGCCCGTGCCGGGTGCCGAAGCATCCGCGCCGAGGCCGAAGGGCAGCAGCAGCGCCTCGCCCCCGGTCACCGGCAGCCGGACCTCGGCGCGGCCGATCCGGGTCTCGGTGAAGCGGATCTCGCCCCCCAGCAGCGGCGTCAGCGCGATCTCGGCCTTCACGAAGCGGGCGTCGAGGCCGGGCGCGTCGTCCCCGCCGCCGATCCGCAGCCGGTCCAGGCGCAGGCGCGGCGAGGGGAGCAGGCGCACGTCGAGCCGCCCCTCGCTGCGCGCGGGCAGGCCCAGCGAGCGGCCGATCGCCCCGTCGACGAGGGCGCGGTGCGCCGTCCAGTCGATCAGGGGCGGCGCGGCGAGCGCCGCCACGAGGACGAGGATGACGGCGCCCGCGAGCGCTGTCAGGAGGTCACGCACCGATCTGGCCCCGCTCTCGATCCGCCCGCGACCGCGGGCTCAGGGGCAGCCGCGCGCGGACCGCCCGCGGCGGACGCGTCGTTTGCCCCGGCGCGGACATAGCACGGCGCAGGCCGGCTCGCGCCAGGGAGCACCGGCGCAGGCGGGGTGCGCCTTCGTGACCGGACGTCGGCACATCGGCATCATTGCGCCGCCGGACTTGGCCCGGGTCGCGGCCCCCGGCGGTTCACGATCGCCGCACCGGAGCGATCGGCCGGACATCCCCGCGCTCCGCCTGCCGGAACGGACCCCCGTCCCGCCCGGTTACAAGGCCGTGTCGACGGGAGGGCGGTCTTCGGATGGGTGAGCGAAGCTCGGAGCACATCCTCGTCCTGCTCCTCGACGCGATCCGCGAGGGGGGCAGGCTGGTCGGGCAGACGCTCGAACTCGCCCGGGTCGAGACCGACGGCAACATCCGGGCGCTTGCCGGGCTCGCCGCCAAGGTGCTGATGATCGCCGTGCTGGTGGTCTCGGCCTTCCTCGTCTTCCTCGACGCGGCCGTGAAGATGCTGGCCGCACTGATCGGCTCGGAGGTGATCAGCGCGCTCATCGTCGCCGCGCCTTTTCTGGGCGTGGCGGCGATCCTCGGGCTGATGGGCGCGCGCCGGGTCGCCCTGCACAACCTCGAACCCTGGCGGACCATGCGCGAGGCCGAGCGGATCGCGCGCCTCAGCCCGCCCGCCCCATCCAGTCGGTGACGATCCCGATCTGGTCGTCGTCGAAGAGGGCGGGGGCGTGGCCGCAGCCCGGGATCTCGACGAGCGTCGCGCGGGGGCCGCGCCGGGTCATCTCGGCGGCGGTCTGGGGTAAGAGCAGGTCGGAGGTCTCACCCCGCAGCAGCAGGACGGGGCAGCGCACCGCGTCCCAGTCGCGCCACAGCGTGACATTGTAGACCCGCCCCGGCCGGAACGCGACGGCGATGGCCGGATCGTAGTGCGGGCGCCAGGTGCCGCCGGGCTCGGGCACAAAGCTGTGGCGGGTCATCGCGCGCCACTGCGCGTCGGTGAGCGTGCCGAAATCCTTCAGTGCCGAGCGCAGCCGCGCCTCGGCGGTCGCGAGCGAGTGGTGCTGGCGCGGCGCCTCGCGCAGGCGGTTGCCGATGCCGCGCAGCGCCGCCCAGGGCAGGAACGGCCCGATATCGTTCATCACGAGGCGGCGGATCGGGGTGTTCTGCGCGCCCGCCAGCACCATGCCGACGAGGCCGCCGAGCGAGGTGCCGACCCAGTCGAGCCGGTCGACGTCGAGATGCGCGATCAGCGCCGCCATGTCGGAGACGTATTGCGGCAGGCCGTAGAGCTCGGGATCCGTGAGCCAGCCGCTCTTCCCGCGCCCGACGATGTCCGGGCAGACCACCCGGTAGCCGAGGCGCACCAGCGCCCGGGCCAATGGGTCGAAGTCGCGGCCCTGGCGGCTCAGCCCGTGCAGGCACAGCACCGTGTGCGGGCTCGCGGGATCACCCCACTCCACGTAGGCGAGATCGTGGAAGCGGCCCTGGGCGTAGCCGAGCGTGCGGCACTCCCGGGGCTCGGCCTCGCTCTCCGCCTCCGTTGCCGCCGCGAGGTCTGCGAGCATCACAGGGGCCCGGCGCCGGTCCCGCGCGCGACGTCGCCGGCCGCCCGCAGCGCCGTGCGCTGCAGGTCGAGCATCTGGTGGGCGAAGCGCTCGCTCTGCTCCTGCAGGTAGCGGCTCTGGAGATCGATGGCCGCGCGAGCATCCTCCGCCTGCACCAGCTTGGAGGCGAAGCTGAAGCCCGCCCGCATGTTCGTGTCGGTGGCAACGAACAGGGTCTGCGCCATCGCCCGCATCGCCGCCCAGCCGCGGGCCGTGGGGCTGTCGGCGTCCGGGCCGTCCGCGGCGGCGGCCGGGAGCGTCACGCCCATCAGGCCGGCTGCCCGGGCGGCGGAGGTCTCGAAGGCGTTGAGGGCGACCTCGCTGGCCTCCACGTATCGCAGGTAGGCCGCCCGCGCCCGGGCGATGTTCTCCGCCGCCAGTTGCCGGCCCTGATCGGTCATCCTCTGTCCCCCGCTCCGCGGCTGTCCCGCTGCCGCAGCGTAAGCAATCGAATCGGCGCCGCGGCGTTCCGCCGCCCCGTGAAGCCCGCGCGAGTCATGTCACGCAAGCATCCGCTCGCAAAGGGTGTGCGACGGCCACGCTCGATACGGTGCCGACATCGTGTCCGCCCGGCTGCGCCCTGAAAGCCGCCCCGAACCGCCGATCCGGCTGGTGCATCGGGGCCAGGACCGTTTGGCGAAACGCCCCGTTCACGATATGTGCCTAACGCTCGAACGGTGCCGGCGCTGCCGGTCCGTGAGGCGACCCCGAGGCGACCTATGAGCGAACCCGTCCGCGTCCTCGGTATCGATCCGGGCCTGCGCCGCACCGGCTGGGGGGCGGTCACGGTTACGGGCTCCAAGCTCGCCTACGTTGATTGCGGCGTCGTCACCTCGGACGAGGACCTGCCGCTGGCCCAGCGCCTGCGCGCGCTGCACGACGGCCTCGCCGGGGTCGTACGCGCCTTCCGGCCCGACGAGGCCGTCGTAGAGGAGACCTTCGTCAACCGCGACGCGCAGGGGACGCTCAAGCTCGGTCAGGCCCGCGGCATCGCGTTGCTGGTGCCCGCGCTCCACGACGTACCGGTGCACGAATACGCCGCGAGCCTGATCAAGAAGACGGTCGCCGGCAACGGCCACGCCGACAAGGCGCAGATCCAGGCGATGGTGCGCTTCCTGCTGCCGAAGGCCGAGTTCCGCCTCGCGGACGCGGCCGATGCGCTCGCCATCGCGATCACGCACATCAACCACCGCGACGCGCACGCGCTGCGGCAGAAGCACCTGCCGGCGGGCTACTCGGGCCGCGCCGCCGAGCGGATCGCGGCAGCGCTTGCCCGGCAGGGCTGAGGCGGTGCCGCGCCTACTTGGTCGCCTTGAACTCGCCCTCGAGCCGCAGGGTCACCTCGTCGCCGAGGATCGGCAGGAAGGCGTTGATGCCGAAATCGGAGCGCTTGATGACCGCGCGCCCGTCGAAGCCCACCGTGTACTGCTTGTCCACGGGGCTGATCCCGGCCTGGTTGAAGGTGGCGTCGAAGGCGACGGACTTCGTCACGCCCTTCAGGGTCAGATCTCCGACGACGCGGGCGGTGGTCGGGCCGGTCGGCTCGACGGCGGTGGCCCGGAAGGTCGCGGTCGGGAACTTCTGGGTGTCGAAGAAGTCCGGCGTCTTCAGGTGGGCGTCGAGCTTCGGGTTGAGGCCGCTGACGCTGTCGGTGCGGATCGTGACGCTGAGGCGGCTCTTGGCCGGCTCCTTCGGGTCGAGGGTCGCCTCGCCCGAGACATCGGTGATCTGCCCGAAATAGGTCGAGTAGCCGAGATGGCTCAGGGACCACGTGATCTTGCCGTGAGCCGGATCGAGCACGTAGGCGCCGGGGCGCACCTGGGTCGGGTCGCTCGTCGGACCTTCCGCGTTCTGGGCGCGCGCCGGGGCGGCGAGCAGGGCGAGGGCGAGAAGGATCGAGGTCGTGATCGGGGTCCGGCGCATGGGATCCGCGGGGCTCCTGTCTGGGGGCCGGCCGGCTGGCGTGCGGCCGTGCAGGCCTTCCCCTGTTCCACGGTCGCCGTCCGCGCTCAAGCCGCGCCTGGTGCGCAGGCGGCCGCTTCTGTACGCATCCGCCCACGGATGAAGGCTGGACGATGATCGGCAAGCTCAAGGGCGTGGTGGATTCCTTCGGCGAGGACTTCGTGATCCTCGACGTGAACGGCGTCGGCTACGTGGTGCACTGCTCGGCCCGCACGCTCCAGCGGCTGCCCAAACCGGGCGAGGCGGCGCAGCTCTCGATCGAGACGATCGTGCGCGAGGACATGATCCGCCTCTACGGCTTCCGATCGGACGCCGAGCGCGAGTGGTTCCGCCTGCTCCAGACCGTGCAGGGCGTGGGCGCGCGCGTGGCGCTGGGCGTCCTCTCGGTGCTGGAGCCCGAGCAGCTCGGCGCCGCCATCGCCACGGGCGACAAGGGCTCGGTCGCCCGCGCGCCGGGCGTCGGTCCGCGCCTCGCCGCGCGCCTCGTGGCGGAGTTGAAGGACAAGACGCCGGCCTTCGCACCGCTCGATCCCGCGCTCGCGAGCCTCGTCGAGGCCACGGAGGCGGGCGGCCCGTCCGGGCCGGTCGCGGACGCCGTCTCGGCGCTGACCAATCTCGGCTACCCGCAGGCCCAGGCCGCGGCGGCGGTGGCGGCGGCGCTGAAGAGCGCCGGGGAGGGTGCGGAGGCGCGGGCGCTGATCCGGCTCGGCCTCAAGGAACTCGCGCGCTGAGGGCTCGGACGAAGCCCTCCCGAACGCTCAGATCGCGTCCGTGCCGGTCTCACCGGTGCGGATGCGGATCGCCTCCTCGATGGTGGAAACGAAGATCTTGCCGTCGCCGATGCGGCCGGTCTGGGCCGACTTGCGGATCGCCTCGACGGCACCCTCGACCAGCGCGTCGGAGAGCACGATCTCGAGCTTCACCTTGGGCAGGAAATCGACCACGTACTCGGCGCCCCGGTAGAGCTCGGTGTGGCCCTTCTGCCGGCCGAATCCCTTCGCCTCGATCACGGTGATGCCCTGGAGGCCGACCTCCTGGAGGGCCTCCTTCACCTCGTCGAGTTTGAAGGGCTTGATGATCGCTTCGATCTTCTTCATGCCGGAGGGCCTGACAACCACTGCGCTGTGTCAGATTTCTAACACCCTGCCCGCGCCTTCGCCACGCCGTTTTCCCGGCCAACCCCGGAAAACGGCCTCTCGCAGCGGCAGCTTCAGCACAAGGTTGAGGCAGATCGGGTGCGGACGTTCATTTTTCAGGCAGGCGCTGGGTGAACCACGGGCAGGACCCGGCGCCAACGGAGATTGCGGGATGACGGAGGCACGGCTGCTCACGGTCGAGGCGATGCGGACGGTCGATGCTGCGGCGATAGCGGGCGGCACGCCGGGCGCGCGCCTGATGGAGCGCGCCGGAGCCGCCGTGGCGGAGCGCGCCCGCGCCCTCGCGCCGGCGGACGGGCGCGTCCTCGTCCTGTGCGGCCCGGGCAACAACGGCGGCGACGGCTTCGTGGCTGCCCGCCTGCTGGCCGAGGCCGGGTACGCGGTGGAGGTCGTCCTGCTGGGGGACCGGGCCGCGCTGAAGGGCGACGCGGCCGGGGCTGCCGCCGCCTGGACGGGAGCCGTCACCGAGGGCGTGCCGGACACGCTGGGCCCGTGCGACCTCGTCATCGACGCGCTCTTCGGCGCCGGCCTCGCGCGCGACCTCGACGGCGCGGCCCGTACCCTGGCCGAGCGGGTGAACGAAGCGGGCCTGCCCGTGCTCGCGGTCGACGTACCGAGCGGGCTCGACGGCGATACCGGTGCGGTGCGGGGTGTGGCGATCCGGGCGCGGGCGACCGTGACCTTCGTGGCGCTCAAGCCCGGCCACCTGCTCCAGCCCGGCCGCGCGCTCTGTGGCGAGCTGCACCTCGCCGATATCGGCGCGGGCGAGGCGGCCCTGCAGGCCGGATGGGCGGCCTGCGCGCCGCCGCTCTACCGCAACGGTCCGGCCCTCTGGGGGGCGGCCTTCCCGCACCTGACGGGCGAGAGCCACAAATACACCCGCGGCCACGCCGTCGTGCTCTCGGGCCCGGCCCACCGCACGGGCGCGGCCCGGATGGCGGCGCGGGGCGCGCTCCGGGTCGGGGCAGGGCTCGTCACCGTGGCCTCCCCGCGGGACGCGCTCGCCGAGAACGCCGCCCATCTCACGGCGATCATGCTGCACCCCTGCGACAGCGCCGACGACCTCGACGACCTCCTCACCGACGAGCGCCTCAACGCGGTGCTTCTGGGTCCCGGCTTAGGCACCGGCGAGCCGACCCGTGAGCGGGTGATGGTGGCGGCCTCCGCCGGCCGCGCCCTGGTGCTCGACGCCGACGCGCTGACGAGCTTCAAGGGGCAGCCGCAGGTGCTGGCCGGTCATATCCGCGACGGCGAGGCCCGCGCCGTGCTCACCCCTCACGCCGGCGAGTTCGCCCGGCTCTTCGGCGGGACCGCGGCGGCCGAGGAGGGGCTGAGCAAGGTCGAGCAGGCCCGGCGCGCCGCCGCGCAGATGGGGGCGGTCGTGGTGCTGAAGGGCGCCGACACGGTGATCGCCGACGCGGACGGCCGCGCCGCGATCAACGACCACGCTACCCCTTACCTCGGCACGGCGGGGGCGGGCGACGTGCTGGCCGGCCTGACCGCGGGCCTGCTCGCTCAGGGCATGGCGCCGTTCGAGGCCGCCGCCGCCGCGGTCTGGCTCCACGGCGATGCGGGCCTGCGCCACGGGCCGGGCCTCATCGCCGAGGACATCCCGGAGCTGATGCCGCAGGTGCTCTCCGGATTGCTGAGCCGGCTCAGGTAACCTCGAAGCAGGTCCACAGCCCCGTGTCGAACCGCTCCAGCACCGTGGCGCTGATCAGCCAGCGGCCCGGATTGTCGGCCTGGAAGGCGATGCGGGCGGTGCGGCCTTCGAGAAGCTGGAACGTGTCAAGCCAGTAGGGCTCCCAGCCGTCGTCGAGCGGGTGGAGCAGGCGGAAGACGTGGCCGTGCAGGTGCAGCGCCTGCGGGAAGGCGGTCTCGTTGCGCAGCGCCAGCACCACCACCTGACCGCGCTTCACCGAGAAGATCGGGGCGAGCCCGGCCGCGCCGCTCTGACCGTTGACCATCCAGATCCGGGCCGGGTCGCCGGCATAAGTGGGCTCGGCCGGCTTGCCGGCCGCGTCCTTCGCCACCGTGGCGCCCCCGGTGATCACCACGTCGCGGCGCACCGCGTTCTGCAGCTTGACCTCGGCCGGCAGCAGCCGGTTCTCGCCGACAGGCCCGATCGGCGGACGCTTCTCGGTGAGCGGCGCACCCTTCGTGGTGACGCTCGCCAGGACCAGTCCCTGGCCGACCAGAGCCGCGATCGAGCCCGTCTGGCCGGGCTCGGCCGGCAGGTCGACGAGCAGGTCGTAGCGGGTGCCGGGCGGGAAGGGCAGGGTGGCGCGCAGCGGCTCGAACGTGTCGGTTGGCTGCCCGTCGACGGCCGCCACGTAGACCTTCAGGCCCTCGAAGCGGATGCGCGTCCCGCGCGCGTTGCAGGCGTTGCCGATGCGTACCCGCACGCGCGAGCCGGGGCGGGCCTCGAAAGTCTCGGGCACCGGGCGCCCGTTGACCGTCACGAGGTTGCCGAGCCGCCCGTTCGACGCGGCGAAGGCGGTCTGGCCGAACCCCATCAGGCTGCCGTCGGCCTCCAGGCGCCAATCCTGGACGAGCAGGGCGACGTCGGCATCGACCGCGGGCGGTGCCTTCTCCTCGACGATCAGGAAGCCGGCCAAGCCCCGGCCCGAGGGCTCGCTCGACCCGCCGACCACCAGGGGGCGGACGAGGAACGTGCCGGCATCCGGCGGCGTGAAGGCGTAGGTGAAGTCGGCGCCGGGCTGGATCGGCGGCTGGGTGACGCCGCCGACGCCGTCCTGGGCGTTCTGGTTGCGCACCCCGTGCCAGTGCAGGGAGAGGGGCTTGTCGGTGCGGTTCTCGACGCGCACCCGCACGGTCTCGCCGAGCTTCACCCGCAGCACCGGGGGCTGGGCCTTGCCGTCGAAGCTCCAGACGGCCGTCTCGGGCGCGGGCTCGGGCCGGAAGCGCGCCTTGCCGGGCGCGGCCTGGAGCGCGCGGGGAGCGGGCTCCGTTGCCGGAGCGGCCTGATCCTTCGGCGCGTCCTTCGCGGCCTCTCTGCCCGTGCCCTGTCCCCGGGCCGCGGCCGGGAGCAGCCCCAGCGCCGCGGCTCCTCCGAGCAGCGCGCGGCGCGAGGGCAGGCCGGGGATGGGATCGGCTGGCGGCATGCGGTCTCTTCGGCGGCAGGGCAGGGGCGTGGGGCAGGGCGCGCGGGCGCGTCGGGCCGCCGCTTGTAGCCGCCGCGCCGGGGCTGCGCCACCGAGGGAGCGCGGGCGCGCGGATCCTTTAAGTTTTTTGCTGCTTCCCCTGGCACGCATGCTATAGAGCCGCCCTCCGGCGGCCGGATTCGCGCCGGGCGTCGGCGCGCGCGGGCGTGGCGGAACTGGTAGACGCGCTGGATTTAGGTTCCAGTGTCGCAAGACGTGGGGGTTCGAGCCCCTCCGCCCGCACCAGCCCTGCCGGGGATGTTCGGTCCGTTTTTCCGCGACCACGGAAGCCGGCCCGCCGCTCCCGTTCCCGCGGACCCGCCGCCCGACGCGGCCGGCCCCGAGCCGCGCCCCCGCGGGACGGCGCGCACCAGAACACGACCACACGGACAGTTTGAGAGCGACGACGATGCAGGTGACCGAGACACATTCCGAGGGGCTCAAGCGCGCCTACCAGGTGTTGCTTCCGGCCAAGGACCTCGAGGATCGCCTGAACACCGAGCTCTCGGGCATGAAGGACAAGGTCCAGCTCAAGGGCTTCCGCCCCGGCAAGGTGCCGGTGGCGCACCTGCGCAAGGTCTACGGCCGCTCGGTGATGGCCGAGGTCGTGCAGAACGCGGTGAACGAGGCCAACCAGAAGATCATCACCGACAACAACCTCAAGCTCGCCCTGGAGCCGCAGGTCGCGTTCCCGGAGGACAAGGAAGAGGTCGAGAAGGCGCTCGAGGCCAAGGGTGACTTCGCCTTCACGGTCAATCTCGAGGTGCTGCCGAGCTTCGAGCTCGCCGACCTCTCGGACGTCAGCCTGACCAAGTACGTGGCCAAGCCCTCGGACGAGGAGGTCCAGGAGGCGCTGGACCGCATGGCCAAGCAGAGCCGGCCGTTCTCGGAGCGCGCCGAGGGCGAGGCCGCTGAAGCCGGCGACCGCGTCACCATCGACTTCGTCGGCCGCATCGACGGCACCGAGTTCGAGGGCGGTAAGGGCGAGGGCGTCGATCTGGAGCTCGGCTCGAACACCTTCATCCCGGGCTTCGAGGACCAGCTCGTCGGCGCCAAGGTCGGCGAGAGCCGCCTCGTCAAGGTGACCTTCCCGGAGGCCTACGGGGCTGAAGCCCTCGCCGGCAAGGACGCCGAGTTCGACGTGACCGTCACCAAGATCCAGGCTCCGGGCGAGGCCAAGATCGACGACGAGCTCGCCAAGAACCTCGGCCTCGAATCGCTCGACAAGCTGAAGGAGGCCATCTCCGGCGCCATCGGCTCGGACTACGAGGCCGCCACCCGGCGCAAGCTGAAGAAGGATCTGCTCGACGCGCTCGACGGCAAGTACGCCTTCGACCTGCCGCCCTCGCTCGTCGCCCAGGAATTCGCCAACGTCTGGGCCCAGGTCGAGCAGGACCTGAAGAACCGCGGCAAGACCTTCGAGGACGAGGGCACCACCGAGGAGGCCTCGCAGGCCGAGTACCGCAAGATCGCCGAGCGGCGCGTGCGCCTCGGCCTGGTGCTTGCGCAGGTCGGCGAGAGCGCCGATATCAAGGTCTCCGACGAGGAGGTGAACCAGGCCCTCATCGCCCGGGTCCGGCAGTTCCCGGGCCAGGAGCAGCAGGTCTGGGACTTCTATCGGAAGAACGCCCAGGCGCTGGCCGAGCTGCGCGCGCCCCTGTTCGAGGAGAAGGTGGTTGACCACGTTCTCTCGCAGGTCAAACTGGTCGAGGAGCCCGTCTCGAAGGAGACGCTGTTCGCCGACGAGGACGCGGAAGCCGACAGCGCCGATGAGACGGCGGCCTCGACGGAGTCGAAGGCCGAGTAAGGCCCGGCGTCTGTCCTGATTGGCAGCGGGCTGATGGTTAGGCGGCGTTAAGCACCGCCGGTGTTCGCTGACATGCCCGGTGCCCGCTGTGATTCGCGGGCATCGGGCCCCTTGGAGCCCTGGGGCAGGACGTGATGAGAGATCCGGTCGACTACTACAACAGCGCGCTCGTCCCCATGGTGGTCGAGCAGTCGAGCCGCGGCGAGCGCGCCTTCGACATCTACTCGCGCCTGCTGCGCGAGCGGATCATCTTCCTGACCGGTCCGGTCGAGGATTACGGCGCCTCGCTCATCGTCGCGCAGCTCCTCTTCCTGGAGGCCGAGAACCCCAAGAAGGAAATCTCCTTCTACATCAACTCGCCGGGCGGCGTGGTCACCTCTGGCCTGTCGATCTACGACACGATGCAGTTCATCCGCTGCCCGGTGACGACGCTCTGCGTCGGCCAGGCCGCCTCGATGGGCTCGCTGCTCCTCACCGCCGGCGAGCCCGGCCACCGCTTCGCCCTGCCGAACGCCCGGATCATGGTGCACCAGCCCTCCGGCGGCTTCCAGGGCCAGGCCACCGACATCCTGATCCACGCCCGCGAGATCGAGGCGCTCAAGCGTCGCCTCAACGAGATCTACGTGAAGCACACGGGCCGGGAGTACGAGGCCATCCATCAGGCGCTTGAGCGCGACAACTTCATGACCGCCGACGCGGCCAAGGAGTTCGGCCTCATCGACGAGGTCATCCAGAAGCGCCCCGAGCCGGCCGCGGCCTGACGCCGCGCGGCCTCCGGCCGGCGCCGGAGGCCCAGGAACCCGGCGTGCCCCCGACGGCGTTTGCCGAATAAGGAGCACGCCCGCCGCGGCCTTGATCCCGCCGCGGCAGCGTGTTTGCATCGGGACTCCGGGAGGACCCGCCACAAGCGCGCAGGTGACTTTTTCTTTAAGCGGATTCCCTTACCTGTGAACGATGCGCGTGCGCCCCGGGCTGGCAGCGCACGAGACGATCGGAGACCGATATGAGCAAGACTGGCGGCAACGACTCGAAGAGCACGCTGTACTGCTCGTTTTGCGGCAAGAGCCAGCACGAGGTCCGCAAGCTGATCGCGGGCCCGACGGTGTTCATCTGCGACGAGTGCGTCGAGCTGTGCATGGACATCATCCGCGAGGAGTCGAAGTCCTCGCTGGTCAAGAGCCGCGACGGCGTGCCCACCCCGAAGGAGATCCGGCGGGTTCTCGATGACTACGTCATCGGGCAGGACTTCGCCAAGAAGGTTCTCTCGGTCGCTGTGCACAACCACTACAAGCGGCTCGCCCACGCGACGAAGCACAACGACGTCGAGCTGGCCAAGTCCAACATCATGCTGATCGGGCCGACCGGCTCGGGCAAGACGCTGCTCGCCCAGACGCTCGCCCGCATCCTCGACGTGCCCTTCACGATGGCGGACGCCACCACGCTCACGGAAGCGGGCTACGTCGGCGAGGATGTCGAGAACATCATCCTCAAGCTGCTCCAGGCCTCGGACTACAACGTCGAGCGGGCGCAGCGCGGCATCGTCTACATCGACGAGATCGACAAGATCTCCCGCAAGTCGGACAACCCCTCGATCACCCGCGACGTCTCGGGCGAGGGCGTGCAGCAGGCGCTCCTGAAGATCATGGAGGGCACCGTCGCCTCCGTGCCTCCGCAGGGCGGCCGCAAGCACCCGCAGCAGGAGTTCCTGCAGGTCGATACCACCAACATCCTGTTCATCTGCGGCGGCGCCTTCGCGGGGCTGGAGCGGATCATCTCCCAGCGCGGCAAGGGCACCTCGATCGGCTTCGGCGCGAGCGTGCAGGCCCCCGACGATCGCCGCACCGGAGAGATCTTCCGCTCGGTGGAGCCCGAGGATCTGCTGAAGTTCGGCCTCATCCCCGAGTTCGTCGGCCGCCTGCCCGTGCTGGCGACGCTGGAGGACCTCGACGAGGAGGCCCTGAAGAAGATCCTGCAGGAGCCCAAGAACGCGCTGGTCAAGCAGTACCAGCGCCTGTTCGAGATGGAGAACGTCGACCTCACCTTCCAAGAGGAGGCTCTGAGCCTCGTCGCCCGCAAGGCGATCGAGCGCAAGACCGGCGCCCGCGGCCTGCGCTCCATCCTGGAGACCATCCTGCTCGACACGATGTACGACCTGCCGGGCCTCGACTCGGTCGAGCAGGTCGTGATCGGTCCGGAGGTGGTCGAGGGCAAGTCGCGCCCGCTCTACATCCACGGCGACCGCAACAAGGAAGCCCCGGCGAGCGTCAGCGCCTGAGGGCCTCTCCGGCGCCTGTGCGCCGGAGCACATCCGCGTAACGCGTTGAGGCGGCAGGACGATTCGATTCTGCCGCCGGCCCGCCCGGAGCCGGCGGCATCTTGAAAACGGTGCCCCCGGACATCACCTGATGCTCAGCGCGGTGGCCGCCCGCTCCCCCCGAGGGACGGTGCCGCGTCACCAGCCGCAAAGCTTCAACAGCTCTACCCGACCCTCGCGGCCCGGTCGGCGTCTGGCGCAGTGCCCGCTCCTCTCGGAGGCGTGCTCGCCCGGCGTCCATCATGAGGAAGTCAGCCATGACGCAATCGAAATCGCGCCAGCCCGTCGTTCCGGGCTCGACCGGGTCCTACGCGGTCCTGCCGCTGCGCGACATCGTGGTGTTCCCGCACATGATCGTGCCGCTCTTCGTGGGGCGCGAGAAGTCCATCCGCGCTCTCGAGGAGGCGGTGCGCACGGACCGCCACATCCTGCTCGCCACCCAGATCAACGCCGGCGACGACGACCCGGCGACCGACGCCATCTACACGATCGGCACGCTCGCTTCCGTGCTGCAGCTCCTGAAGCTGCCCGACGGCACCGTCAAGGTGCTGGTCGAGGGCGCGGGCCGCGCCAAGATCACCGGCTTCACCCGCTCGGACGAGTACTACGAGGCCGAGGCCGAGGCGCTGCACGACGAGCTCGGCGACAAGGTCGAGGCCGAGGCGCTCGCCCGCTCCGTGCTCTCGGAGTTCGAGAACTACGTCAAGCTCAACAAGAAGATCTCGCCCGAGGTCGTCTCCGCCGTGACCCAGATCGACGAGCCCTCGAAGCTCGCCGACACGATCGGCTCGCACCTGCTCGTCAAGATCGCCGACAAGCAGGGCATCCTGGAGACTCCGACCGTCGCCCAGCGGCTCGAGCGCGTGCTCTCGCTGATGGAGAGCGAGATCTCCGTCCTTCAGGTGGAGAAGCGCATCCGCACCCGCGTCAAGCGGCAGATGGAGAAGACTCAGCGCGAGTACTACCTGAACGAGCAGATGAAGGCGATCCAGAAGGAGCTTGGCGACAGCGAGGACGGCCGCGACGAGCTGGCCGAACTCGAGGAGAAGATCGAGAAGACCAAGCTCTCGAAGGAGGCCCGCGACAAGGCCACCGCCGAGCTGAAGAAGCTGCGCCAGATGTCGCCGATGTCGGCCGAGGCCACGGTCGTGCGCAACTACCTCGACTGGATGCTCGGCATCCCGTGGGGCAAGCGCTCGAAGGTCAAGAAGGACCTGCCCGGGGCTCAGCTGCTCCTCGACGAGGATCATTTCGGCCTGGAGAAGGTGAAGGAGCGCATCGTCGAGTACCTCGCCGTGCAGCAGCGGGCGAACAAGCTCACCGGTCCGATCCTCTGCCTCGTCGGCCCCCCCGGCGTCGGCAAGACCTCGCTCGGCAAGTCGATCGCCAAGGCCACGGGCCGCGAATTCGTCCGGATGTCGCTCGGCGGCGTGCGTGACGAGGCCGAGATCCGCGGCCACCGCCGGACCTATATCGGCTCGATGCCCGGCAAGGTCGTCCAGTCGATGCGCAAGGCCAAGACCTCGAACCCGCTCATCCTGCTCGACGAGATCGACAAGATGGGCATGGATTTCCGCGGCGATCCCTCCGCGGCGCTCCTCGAGGTGCTGGATCCGGAGCAGAATTCGACGTTCAACGACCACTACCTCGAGGTCGATTACGACCTCTCGAACGTGATGTTCGTCACCACCGCCAACACCCTCAACATCCCGGGCCCGCTGATGGACCGGATGGAGGTGATCCGCATCGCCGGCTACACCGAGGAGGAGAAAGTCGAGATCGCCCGCAAGCACCTGATCCCGAACGCGCTCAAGAAGCACGGCCTGGATCGGAAGGAGTGGTCGATCGACGACGAGGGCCTGATGATGCTGGTCCGCCGCTATACGCGGGAGGCCGGCGTCCGCAACCTTGAGCGTGAGCTCTCGAACCTCATCCGCAAGGCGGTGAAGGAGATCCTGATCACCAAGACGAAGTCCGTAGCGGTGACGCCGGAGACCCTGCCGGTCTTCCTCGGGCCGCCGAAGTTCCGTTACGGCGAGATCGACGCGGAGGATCAGGTCGGCGTGGTGACGGGTCTGGCCTGGACCGAGGTCGGCGGCGAACTGCTGACGATCGAGGGCGTCATGATGCCCGGTAAGGGCAAGATGACGGTCACGGGCAACCTGAAGGACGTGATGAAGGAGTCGATCTCGGCGGCGGCGTCTTATGTCCGCTCTCGGGCGCTCGACTTCGGCATCGAGCCCCCGCTCTTCGAGCGCCGGGACATCCACGTCCACGTTCCCGAGGGGGCGACCCCGAAGGACGGTCCGTCCGCGGGCATCGCGATGGCGACCGCCATCATCTCGACGCTCACCGGCATCCCGGTGCGCCGCGACGTGGCGATGACGGGCGAGGTGACGCTGCGCGGCCGTGTGCTGCCGATCGGAGGCCTGAAGGAGAAGCTGCTCGCCGCGCTCCGCGGCGGCATCAAGACGGTGCTGATCCCCGAGGAGAACGCCAAGGACATCGCCGAGGTGCCCGACAGCGTGAAGAACGGCCTCGAGATCGTCCCGGTCTCCCGGATGGATCAGGTGCTGGAGCGGGCGCTCGTCCGCCAGCCCGAGCCGATCGAGTGGGACGAGCCGCTGCCCGCGGCCAAGCCCGCCCGCGACGAGGACGGCGCGGCCTTCGTGGCCCACTAAGCCCAGTTGCGCTAAGCATCGAGGCCCCCGGAGCTCTCCGCTCCGGGGGCCTTTTTCATGCTCGGACCCGCCGCATGCGCATCCTGCTGATCAACCCGAACACCACGGCGTCCGTGACGGATCTGGTCGCCGGCCACGTGCGCCGGATCGCCCCCAAGGCGACCTTCGTGCCGGTGACGGGCCGCTTCGGCGCCCGCTACATCGCGACCCGCGCCGCCGTGGCGGTGGCGGGCCACGCGGCCCTCGACGCGCTCGCCGAGCATGTCGCGGGCTGCGACGCGGTCTATCTCGCCTGCTTCGGCGATCCGGGCCTGCCGGCCCTGCAGGAGGTCTCCCCGGTCCCCGTCGTCGGCATGGCTGAGGCGGCCTGCCGTGCGGCGGCCGAGGGCGGCCGGCGCTTCGGCATCGTCACGGGCGGCGTCAACTGGCCCGCGATGCTGGCGGAGTTCGTGATGCTCCAAGGGCTCGGCGCACAGCTTGCCGGGATTCGCGCTGTGGCGCCGACCGGCGGGGAGATCGCCCGCGACCCGGAGGGGTCCATCGCTCAGCTCGCCGCCGCCTGCCGCGCCTGCGCCGAGGAGGACGGCGCGGAGGCGGTGATCCTCGGCGGCGCGGGCCTCGCAGGTCTTGCGGAGCGTGTCCAGCCGCAGGTGCCTTGCCCAGTGATCTGCTCGGTCGAGGCCGGCACCCGGGCCGTGCTTGCCGCCGCTGGCCGTGCTGTCCGCCTCGCAGCGAGGGATCCAGTCCCGAGCATCGGTCTCGCCCCGTCGCTCGAACGGCTGCTTCTTCGGCCTCTGTAAGATCGCGACCGCGCTTGCCATGAGCCGCCCGCTTGCCCTACCAAGCGAGGCGCTGCGGGCGGTTAGCTCAGTTGGTAGAGCGTCTCCTTTACACGGAGAGGGTCGGGGGTTCGAGTCCCTCACCGCCCACCAATAAGTTCAAGCACTTCCGTTGGGATCTGCACCCCGAAGTTGCTCCTCGGGGTGCATTCGGGGTGCAACGCCGTTGGAGTGCACTTTCCTTCCAACGGGCGTATCAACCGGGGTGTGGGAGTGAGTCCGTAGGAGCCTGGGGGGCGTTGAGGAGACCGTCCTCTCGAAGCTCACCCCTTTATGACCCCTTTTTTCGCCCTTTTATGGCGTGCGTCACCGCCCGCGTTGAAGGTTGCTTCCGATCCTCCAGGACACCCAGCTTGTCCCCATTCAATCCGAGCTTTTGACCCCTTGCGGACATTCGAGCCGCCTCCGTCGAAGGTCCGGATCGGGTGGGGAGCGGTAGTTAACTCTCAGCCCGGAAGCGGACGTTCCGTTGTGCGTTCCATCTTGGTCAAACAGCCGATGGCGGCAAAGTCACGAGATTGGTCATCAACCCGCCCCAACATCCCGATCCTTCACTCCAATAGACTGCCTTGCTACGACTCGGAAATTAGTAATGATATAAAGAAAAATCGCTCTACCGATATTTATTGTTTTATCTCTATCTTCGGCACCCCATATCGCTGACTTCCATGATGAACTTTCGCTTGAGTGCCATCGAAAAATCGGCATATCCGGCCGCCGTGAGCGAGAAGGCGCCGGGGCCTCCGACGACGTTAGCACGATACCATTGCACAAGATCGATGCGCTCCTGGGGCAGCGGGGTGGCCTGAAGACCGTATCCGGGGGCCCTGTAGGCGCCGGCGCCGACCACGTCATTCTCGCCCGGTACGAGGATTGGCAAGCCGTTGATGGTCGCTCCCGTCGCGAGCAGTGCGGCGCGATCGGAAGCGAGGCTGTCCGCGTCGGTGCAGTTGTCGATACCGTCACCCGAGACATCGACGACGATGCGGTCGGCCGGCATCGGAAGGGTGGGGATCACGCTGGCCACCACCGTCCGGAACATCTGGCCGACACAGGTGAACTCGCCGGACTGACGCGGGGTGGCGCGGACCTCGGCGGCTACGGCGCGGGCGTCCGCCCGAGTCGCGATCCGCCGCCAGGCGAGCGCCAGTCCGGCGCGGTCGGCCCAGGTCACCATCGCGAACAGGGTGCCGCCGGGATTGCCGGTCATCGCCGCGACGACGCCCGGATCCTCGAGGGCTTCCGCAATGCCCTCCATCTGCAGGTTGAAGCGCGCGTCGTCGACCGATTGCGAGACGTCGACCGAGACCACGAGCGCCACGGCCGCTGACCGCTCGGCCGCGACACCGTTCCCCGCGCCGAAGGCGAGCAGTGCGATAGTGACCTGGGCGAGCCCGCGCGGGAGCCGGGCTGGGCGGGAGGGCCTCATCGGGATTCCGAGCCGCGCGTCATGTCTTCTCGAAGGTGCGGACCGAGCAGCCCGGCCAGGACGCTACGAACGACCGCCCGTGCGCTGCGCCGAGCACCATGCAGGCGGTCGAGAGGCCATCCGCCAGAAGGCCGGTTCCTGCCGTCACGGTCACGGCGGCTAGGCCCCGGGGCGAGCGCCCGGTGGCCGGGTCGAAGATATGATGGTCGGCCCGGTCCGGCGAGAAGCTCATGGCGTAGTCGCCGGACGTCGCCGCGAAGCCTGCGAACGGCGCAATCCCGGTCACGACCTCGCCCGGTGCGCGCGGGTCAGCGATGCCGAGCCGCCACGGACTGCCGTCCGCGTGTGTCCCGGCCGCGCCGAACTCGCCCGTATCGACGAAGGCGTCGCCGATGCCGCGCGCGCGGAGCGCCGCCATCACCCGGTCGGCGGCGTGGCCCTGGATCAGGGCGTTCAGCGTCAGCGCGGCGCCCGGTTCCAGGACGACGCGCTCGGGCGTGGCGCTAACGCGCCGCCAACCGATCCGGGTCACCGCTTCGCGGAGCGCTGCCGGATCCGGTCTCTCGCCCCGCGCCGCGGCCCCCGCCCAGAGCGGCCAGAGTGGCTGGACTGTGGGGTCGAAGGCGCCGTCCGTGCGCGCGGCAAGGTCGAGGGCGAAGCGCAGGAGCGTGCTCAGGTCCTCCGGCGGCGCGTCGAGCCGGCCCGCGCGGTTGAGCCGCGACAGCGCGCTGTCCGCCCGGAACAGGCTCGCGGCGGCCTCGACCGCGCGCATCGCGGCGAACCCGTCCGTCAGCCCGGCCTCCAGGGCGGCCGGATCGGGACCGGCCACCACCAGGACGACGGTGGTGCCGAAGGCGATGCCCGCCCGTCGGCGGGTGACGAGCCCGCGCTCCGCGGCGAGCGTCCCGAACGCCGCCGATGCGCCGAGGCCGGCGGCCCCGACGAGGAGGCGGCGGCGCGTGACGGGCTGCCGGACCATGGGCGTCTCCCTACTCGGCCGCGACCGGCTGCGCGGCGATCCGGCGCCCGCGGCGGCGCGCCACCACCTCGGGCACGCATTGCCCGGGATCGTGGATGATCGTGATGCAATCCATGCACTGGAAGCACTCTGGATAGTCGATCCGACCGTCCACGCGAATCGCGCCATAGCGGCAGCGCACCCTGCAGAACTGGCAGGGGCTGCCGCACTCGGCCCGCCGCGGGATCCAGTCGAGGAACCGCAGGCGCCCGACGACGGCCAGGCCGGCGCCGAGCGGGCACAGGTAGCGGCAGAACCCCTTGTAGACAAAGAGGTTGAGCCCGATCAGCCCGACCGCGTAGAGCACGAAGGGCAGGGTCCGCGCGAAGTAGAGGGTGATCGCCGTCTTGAACGGCTCGGCCTCCGACAGGCTGTCGGCGAGCGGGGAGCCCATCGCGGCGGTGGCCAGGATGGCGCCGAGCAGGACATACTTCGCCTGCCTCAGAGTGCGGTCGAGCTGGGGCGGCACCGCGACCTGACGGATGCGCAGGGGGCGGGCGAGCCACGCCACGAGTTCCTGCAGCGCGCCGAAGGGGCAGAGCCAGCCGCAGAAGGTGCCGCGGCCCCAGACCAGGAGCGTCGCGAGCACGAAGGCCCAGAGCAGCAGCGATGGCGGGTCGTAGAGCAGGAAGGTGAGATCGTGCGTCACGGTCGCGGCCCGCACGAGGCCGACCAGGGTGATGATCGAGAGCTGCGCCTGAGCGTACCAGCCGATGAAGCCGAGGGTGAAGGCGAGGTAGGCGAGCCGGAAGCGCGGGAAGCGCCCGCGGTCCGCGACGAGGCCGCGCTGGCGGGCTAGGACCGGCACGAGCCCGACGAGGGCGAGCGCGATCACGCAGACTTCCGGCGCCCGCGCCCGCCACGGATCGGTCCAGCTCGGCCCCGCCTCGGGTGCCTCGCGCAGGAAGAGCCCGGCCGGCAGGGCGTAGTCGGCGGAGAACGTGCGCGTGATCGTCTCCGGGAAGATCTGGCCGCGCTGGCGCACGAGCTTCGCCGTCAGCGTCCAGGCTGCGGACGGGTCGAAACCTGTCGCGTCCGCGACGCGCAGGAGGGTCCAGGGCCCGTCCGGCAGGCCGGGTGCCCCGCTACGTCGCTCGATCGCCATGTCGCGGGCGGTCACGGCGAGCCCGCCCTGCGAGACGGTCAGCCGGTCGGGGATCGAGCCGAGCACGAAATCCTCGCCGAGCGGGTTCTCGGGACCGTGGCTCACCACGAGGATCGCGTGGTCGCCGGGGCCGAGCTCCCGCATCAGAGCGGCGAAGCGCTCGGACCCGAGCAGGTTGCGGCCGATCGCGGGCACGTTGAGATAGGCGAAGGTGAGGTCGGCGAGGGGCGCGGCGGCCGGCCCGCCATCGGAGCCCTCGACGCCGGCATCCCGGAAGGCGGCGTCGGCCTGCCCGTTCGTGACGGTGAGGCGGCGGAGCCAGCCTCGCGCCGCGAGTGCGTCCACCGTCAGGGGCTCGTCGGCATCGGCACGGGCCGACACCTTCAGGCCGAGATTGGTCGCACCGAACCCGAGCTTGGCCCGCGCCACGGCGAGCGAGGCGGAGAGGATCGATTCGTTGATGACGCGCGTGGAGGCTGTCGCCATCGCAATCCCGTCGACGGTGCCCTGCGGCGCGGCGCCCGAGCCGCGCGCGTTCGGGCGCCCGACCCGTATGGGATTGCGGGCGGACAGCCCGACATACTGCTCGACGAAGGCGAAGAGCGGCTCCGATCCGAGCCCTTCGAGGAACACGGGTTCGTGGTGCGCGATCACTTTCACGTCGCGGAAGGTGCCGTCGGGGGCGAGCGCTACCAGAAGATCCGGTGGCGTGCCGCCGAAGCCGGGGAGCGGCGCGAGATCAACCGATTCGAACGCGTAGGCGAAGACCGCGTAGCTGCCCGCCTCCTGCTTCAGGATCGGCCAGACCGGAAGGGCCGGGTCGCGCTCGCCGACGACGAGCGGCGCCGGAAAGTACGTCTCGATGCCCGCACGGTCGAGCCTGCCCGCCGCGACGGGCAGGAGTCCGCCGAGTAGGACGAGCAGCCCGCCGAGGATCGCGCGCAGGGTGGCGAGGGTCACGGGACCGCCCCGGCCACGCCGGCCGGGACGGGGCGCACGGCCACGCCCCAGGGAAAGCGGCCGACCTTGACGCTTCGGATCGGACGCTGCGTGGCCACGTCCACCACGGTGACGTCGCCGGAGACGCCGTTCGTCGTGAACAGGCGCGTCTCGTCGGGCGTCATAGCCACTTGCCAGACCCGACGCCCGACGAGGATGTAGTTCAACACCTTGTAGGTCCTGGCGTCGATCACCGCGACGCGGTCGGAGGGACCGAGCGCGACGAAGGCGAAGCGCCCGTCCCGGGTCAGGCTGATGCCGACCGGCTGGAGGCGGTCGGCGGCGATGCCCTTCACCGCGAACGCGATGGTCTCGACCACCTTGCGGGTGGCCACGTCGATGACCGCGACCGTGCCGCCGATCTCGGATGAGGCCCAGAGCACGCGCCCATCCGCCGAGAAGGCGGCCGCGCGCGGGCGCTGTCCCACCGGCGTCGCGTCGGTCGCCGTGAGCGAGGGCACGTCGATCCAGTGGACCATGTTGGTGGTCTCCGACGTGGTGACCGCGGTTCTGCCGTCCGGGCTCACCGCCATGCCCTCGGGCTCGATGCCGACATCGATCTGCGCCAGCACCTTGCGGGACTGCGCGTCGACCACGGTGGTGGTGGCGTTCTCCTCGTTGGCAATGAACAGGGTGCGGTCGTCGGGCGCGAGGGCGAACTGCTCCGGATCCTCGCCCGAGGGCAGGTTGTGGCGCACCGCGCCCGTGTCGGGGTCGATCGCCTGCACGGCGTCGGAATCGCTGGCGCAGACGTAGAGCGTGCGCCCGTCGCGCGAGAAGGTCAGCCCGCGCGGGCGCCGGCCCACCGGAAAGGTCCGGACCACCTCCAGCGAGGTGCCGTCGATCACCGAGACGGTGTTGTCGCGCTCGTTCGAGACGAAGATCTCCTGCGCGACCGCGGGCCCGGCCACGAGTGCGAGCAGGCCGGCTTGGAGGAAGAGACGTGCGGTCGCGGTGCGGCGCATGATGCGGCTCCTGGACTCATCGGCGGCGCGCCGGGAGAAACGATCCATCACGCCGGCCTCCGGAAGGCCCGGCAGGCGCTCTCCGGCTCGTCGGCGCCCAGCGTGTCGAGTTCCGTGCGGTGGTGCAGGAAGCCCTCGATCGGCGCGGTCGCCGTTACCGCGCCCGGCCAGAGCAGGAAGACGGGCTGGCGCAGCTGCCCGTCCCAGGCGCGGAAGCTGAGCGGCCGCCCCTTGAATCCGCCGATCTCGAAGGTGAGCGACCGAACGAGCGTTGCCACCGTGTCCGCATCGGTGCTGCGCGCCTGCACCGCCGCCTCCCCGAGGGCGTGCACGGCTAGCCAGCCCGCGTAATCGATCGGGCGCATCGACCGGCCGGCAAGGCGCCGGAACCGGGATTGCAGTTGCACCGCTGCCCAGGCCTCGACCGGCCGACCCCAGGCGGCGGGGGAGAGCCCCTGCGTGCCCACCACCGGCCGCGGCGATGCCGTGTTGTAGACGAGGTTCGCCCCGAACGCCCCGGCCTCGTCGGCCACCGCGACCACGTCGTGCTCGGCACCGCGGGTCGGAAGCACGAACTCGCGCAGCGCCGTGTCGCGGGTGTCGCCGCCCTGCGGATCGAAGCGGGTCTCCGCCACGATCCGGAGCCCGAACTTCCTGGCGGCCCGCCGCAGCGCCTCAGCATAGAGCGCGTCGGCGGGGTCCGGTCCCGACAAGAGGAGGATGCGGGTCCACCGCTTGAAGGCGAGGAACTGGGCCAGCGCGTCGGCGAGCATCGCGCGCGAGGGCAGGACGTGCAGGAGACGCGGCCGGCAATCGGCCTCGCGCAGGCGGGTGTCGGGCGCCCCGACATTGAGGAACAGGGTGTCGCGGGCCTCCGGCAGGTCGGCCAGCGCCAGCACGTCCTCGGCCGGCGCGTTCACGACGACGAAGCGCGGCCTCGGGCCGAGCGCGCGGAAGGCCTCCCGCATGTCCTCGTCGAGCCCGACGACCCGGCTGTCGAGGTGGAAGCTCAGGGCCACGAAGCGGCCGGTGGCGTTCGAGTCCCTGAGCCCGAGCTCGGCGCCCTTCAACCCCTCGTCCTCTGGGACCGGATCCTCATTGTTGAGCGGCGTCGGGCGCTCGACGCGCCGCTCCAGGTAATGGATCGCGAGCGGCTCAGCCCGCGCCGCGCCGGACGTCGGATCGTGCGGGGCCAGGGCCAAGAGGAGAGCGAGCAGGACCGGCGCGAGCCCGCGCGCGGCGCGCAGCAGCGCCGGTCGTCGGCGCGAAGCGCCCTCAATCCCGAGCCGCGCCAGCATCGCGCCCTGCTCGCCTCCCTGTCTTCGTTGGCGGGAGGATACGGGCGAACGGGCCGGAGCCGGTATTGGACCAAGGTTTACCCGGCCCCGTCCGTCTCCCGTACCAAAGCATAATGGGTGCGATCGGACCGTCTTGTTACCGTCGAGCGCAAGTAACGGGAGGAGTTTCCATGAAGGCCGCACCCCTGAAGAGCGGGCTCGCCGCCGCCTGTCTCGCGCTGTCGCTGACGGGCGTGCTGGCCCACGGCGACGTGCAGCCGCAGCCGGTCGACACCGCGGGTCTGGCGTCCCTCGGAGAGGCTTGGCGGGACGAGAACCCCTATCGCGGCGACGCCAAGGCGGTCGCCATCGGCGATTCCGGCTTCAACCAGAACTGCGCGCGCTGCCACGGCCTTCAGGTGATCTCGGGCGGGCTGGCGCCGGACCTGCGCTACCTGCCGCTGGGCAAGGAGGGCGACGAGTATTTCGTCGAGCGCGTGCGCCACGGCGCGATCATCAACGGCATGACCAAGATGCCGGCTTTCGAGGGCGTGCTGTCGCAGGAAGCGCTCTGGGCGATCCGCACCTATATCGAGGCGAAGCACGAGGAGTGAGGATGCAAGCCTTTCGCCTCGTCCTCGCGCTCGCCGTGGGGCTGATCGCGCCGACGGGAGCCACGGCGCGGCCATTTGACGAAGTGGTCGCCTCCGGCGTCCTGCGCGTCGCGGTCTATGACGACAACGCGCCCTTCTCGGACGCCGGCGCGGCCGCGCCGCGGGGCATCGACGCGGATCTTGCCCGCGCCATCGCCGAGCGGCTGAAACTGACCCTCGACCTGCGGGTGGTCGATGCGGGCGAGAACGTCGACGGCGACTTCCGGCTGAACCTCTGGCGTGGTGACCTCACGGGCACGCCGCTCGCCGATCTGATGCTGAACGTGCCGCATGACCGCATCCTGGCGACGCGCAACGAGCAGATCTTCCTGACCACGCCCTATTTCGAGCAGCGCCTCGCCTTCGCCTATCGCAAGGACCGGATCGAGGGCCTCTCTGGCGTGCGCAACCTCGACGGGCACACCGTCGCGGTCGAGGGCACGAGCGCCTCCGACAGCCTGCTGATGAATGCGGAAGGCGGGCGCTTCCGCGACGCCGTCCGGCATTTCCGCAGCTTCGATGAGGCGGCCAAGGCCTATCTGGCAGGTGAGACCGCGATCCTCGCCGGCACGCGCGCCTCGATCGAGGCGGCGCTGCGGAGGGCTGGCGCCGCGGGCGCGGACAATCCCGTCGTCGAGGTGCCGATCCCGGGTCTCGTGCGGACGCGCTGGGATCTCGGGGGCGCCGTACGCAGCGACTCGCGCGACCTCGCCTACGCGGTCGGCGACGCGCTGACGGCGCTCGCGCAGGAGGGACGCCTCAAGGTGATCTGCGAGAGCTACGGCGTCACCTATACGGCGCCGCAGGGGTACTGATCCGCGTCGGCGCGCGGCGCGTCTGCAAGGTCTCTGCCTCGCAACGAGGCCGCAGCCTACGACGTCGCTTGAAGTTTTGTTTGATTTTTGGCCGATCGACTTGCGATTCGAGTCGATCGGACGGCCAGAATCGTCTCTCTGCAAAGATCGTCGAAGCAGAATTCGACCAAAGCCCAATAAGAGTTTGCTGAGAAGCGCTCTACGCTTCGGATCCAAGGGGCGGCAGGCCCGAGTCGGTCGGGACCTCGGAAAGCCCCACGATCCCTGACGAACAGGGTCCAGTACGCAAGGAGGAGATGCCCCATGAGAGCACGCAAGGAATTGCTGACGGCCGTGAGTCTCGCCGCCCTCGGCTTCGGCCTCGCCGGTCCCGCCCGCGCCGAGGTGACCGAGCATGACATCCTCAACGACGCCAAGACCACAGGCGACGTCGTCACCTACGGCCTCGGGCCCCAGGCGCAACGCTTCAGCCCGTTGAAGACGCTCAACCGCGATACCATCAAGGGCCTCGTCCCGGCTTGGTCGTTCTCGTTCGGCGGCGAGAAGCAGCGCGGCCAGGAGAGCCAGGCGCTCGTCAAGGACGGCGTGCTCTACGTCACCGGTTCCTACTCGCGCCTCTACGCCATCGATGCGCGCACCGGCGAGAAGAAGTGGGAGTACAACGCCCGCTTGCCCGAGGGCATCCTGCCCTGCTGCGACGTGGTGAACCGCGGCGCCGCGCTCTACAAGGACAAGGTCTATTTCGGCACCCTCGACGCCAAGCTCGTGGCGCTCGACCAGAAGACTGGCAAGGTCGTCTGGCGCAAGGACATCGACGACTTCAAGGCGGGCTACAGCTACACGGCCGCGCCGATGATCGTGAAGGGCAAGATCATCACCGGCGTGTCGGGCGGTGAGTTCGGCGTCGTCGGCCGCGTCGAGGCGCGCGACGCCGAGACCGGCGAGATCGTCTGGAAGCGGCCCGTCATCGAGGGCCATATGGGCGAGCTCAACGGCAAGCCCTCGACCATGACCGGCAAGGTCAACGAGAGCTGGCCCGGCGACACATGGAAGTTCGGCGGCGGCGCGACCTGGCTCGGCGGCACCTACGATCCGGAACTGAACCTGATCTACTTCGGAACCGGCAATCCGGGCCCGTGGAACTCGGCGCTCCGGCCTGGCGACAACAAGTGGTCGGCCTCGCGGCTCGCGATCAACCCGGACACCGGCGAGATCGTCTGGGGCTTCCAGACCACGCCGCACGACGGCTGGGACTACGACGGCGTCAACGAGTTCGTGCCCTTCGACATGCAGAAGGACGGCAAGGTCGTGAAGGCCGGTGCCACCGCCGACCGCAACGGCTTCTTCTACGTGCTCGACCGGACGAATGGGTCGTTCCTCTCCGCGACGCCATTCGTGTCCAACATCAACTGGGCCAAGGGCATCGACGAGAAGGGCCGCCCGATCTACGACGACGCCAACCGCCCCGGCGACCCGGCGAAGTCAGAGGACGGCAAGAAGGGCAAGTCGGTCTACGCGACGCCGGGCTTCCTCGGCGGCAAGAACTGGAACCCGATCGCCTACAGCCCCGACACCAAGCTGTTCTACGTGCCCTCGAACGAGTGGGGCATGGACATCTGGAACGAGCCTGTGAACTACAAGAAGGGCGCTGCCTATCTGGGCGCCGGCTTCACCATCAAGCCGACCTTCGAGGACCATATCGGCTCGCTGAAGGCCATCGACCCCGCAACTAAGAAAGTCGTCTGGGAATACAAGAACAAGGCTCCGCTCTGGGCCGGCGTTCTGACCACGGCTGGCAACCTCGTCTTCACCGGCACGCCCGAGGGCTTCCTCAAGGCCTTCGACGCCAAGACCGGTGAGGAGGTCTGGAAGTTCCAGGTCGGCACCGGCGTCGTCGCATCGCCGATCACCTGGGAGCAGGACGGCGAGCAGTGGATCGGCGTCGCGGCCGGCTGGGGCGGCGCGGTTCCGCTCTGGGGCGGCGAGGTCGCCAAGGCCACCACGGGCATCAACCAGGGCGGCAGCTTCTGGGCGTTCCGGCTCCCGAAGACCGTCGCCGCGCGCTGAACCAAGGGGACGAGGGGCGGGCGATTCGTTTGCCCGCCCTCACGCCGTTGCCAACCGCCAGTCCCGGGATCCTCCGAGGGTCGAGAGCGATTCGATCCGATTTGACTTTACCGTGCGCTACGAGCGCCAGGCCGATCTCGACCTTGCCTTCGGAGCAGACCGAAATCTGAGCTAAGCGCCGCGGTGAAAATGACCGCGGCGTGCCAGCAGGATGGTCGCCCCCAGGTTGTCGAATGACCCATTGCGGACATTGAGTCCAAGTCTTTTCGATGTCCGCTTCGCCGCAAAAGCGGACATGCCAGATGCAAACGGCATTCTGAACAGCTAGCTCGGTGGATTGACCAGACCGCTCATAACGGTCCGGCCGAACCATCGATCTCCTGGGTGGGACTCACGTTTTTTCCGGTAGGGCACGAGAAACGGGACGGGAAACCTCCTGTTTTGCAGGTGGGACGCACTACGCATCGAAGGCAGCGGCCGCGGATTGCAGCGCAATCTTCTTCTCGACCGAGACCATCCCGAACCCTGTGCGAACACCCCTTGTTGGCCGACTGGAACACCGGCCGCCGCCGGTGCCTTGCATCGTGGGGACACCTCCGCGGGCAAGGACGGGCACGATGCAGGATTACACGACCTCCTTCGGGATCGGCTTCGTGGCGGGAATGCGCAGCATGACGGCCTGCGCGGCCTTGACATGGGCCGCCTCGGCCGGCCGGACGCGGGGCGGCCTCATTCCGTCGAGCCCCGAGACACGCACGCTCGCCACCGCGGCGGCCCTGGCCGAGATGGCGGGGGACAAGATGCCTTTCGCTCCCGACCGCCGTATCCCGCCCTCGTTCGCGGCGCGGCTCGCGATCGGCGCGGTCGGCGGCTGGGCGCTCGCCGGGCGCCGCGCGTCGCCCGATCACGGTGCCTTGGCCGGTGTGGCGGGTGCGCTTGCCGGCACGCTCCTGGGCCGGGCGGTTCGGGGACCGGACTCGCGCACGGCCTCCGGTCGCGCATGGGGGCTCGCCGAGGATGTCGCCGCTGTCTGCCTCGCTGCGGCGCTGGTCAGTTCCGCGGAACCACAGCGGCAGCTCTAGCTCCGGCCAATGCATGGTCCGCTTCGTCTCTCGACATGGCTGGACGCATACTGCGGCACCGGGGAAGTCGGAAGGAGATGCTCAAGGCCGCGAGGTGGGCACCTCAACGCCTTCGGCCTCAACCGCCTGCGTTTG
Source organism: Methylobacterium radiodurans (assembly GCF_003173735.1). NCBI lineage: Bacteria > Pseudomonadati > Pseudomonadota > Alphaproteobacteria > Hyphomicrobiales > Methylobacteriaceae > Methylobacterium > Methylobacterium radiodurans. The sequence goes on from NZ_CP029551.1 coordinate 1,237,118, forward strand.
GAGGTAGGCGATGACATCCGCCCGGTCGAGCGGGTCCGAAAGTCCACGGAAAGTCATGCTTGTGCCGGGCACGAGCTTCGCAGGGGCGGCAAGCCAGACGTCCAGCCTCTCCGGCGTCCAGACGCCGCCCAATGACCGGAGAGACCCGGTGTAGCCGAAGCGACGGCTATTGGTAGCGACGGGCTTGCCAACTACGTCGTAGAGGCCGGGACCGCTTCGGTCGCCGGCCCCCATCCTGACCGTGTGACAGGCGGCGCACTGGCCGAATAAGCGGCCGCCTCGCCCAGCGTCGGCCACCCGCATGAAGTCGCCGAAGCTCGGGGTATCGCCCAGCGAACGGCGGCGCTCTTGGCTATCATCTGAGCAGGCCGTGACGAGGACGGCCAGCGTAAGCAGCATGGCATGCTGGCTGTGTGAGGGAAGACAGAAGGGGCGCGTCACCCGTTCGATCATGTGAACCAACGTCAATCGTAGACATCCGTCCGCCTTCAGAGAGGTCGGACCGGCAAGAGCTTGCCGCGCAGCAGCAGGCTCAGCGTCCTAAGCGCGATCCAGCCGATGATGAGGTTGGCGGCGGCGAACAGCGGGACGGCCAGAGACGCGCTCGGCCCTTCCAGCCCTCGCTCCGTCAGTCGCAACGCCGCGAGCGGAAGGGCCGAGACGCCGAACGTGTAGGCCCAGGCCGCGGGCGAGAACGGCTGCTGCCGCAGCCAGGGCACCAGCCGCACCATGACCAAGGCGTGCAGCAGGGCGTAGCCGAAGAGGATCTGAGCCAGCCGGTCGGGCGGCCCGTCGGTGACCGCCAGGTAGGCGACGCAGGCCACCGCGGGCGGCGCCAAGTGCAGCCCGAGCGAGGCCCGCAACGATACGGGCAGGGTCTGCAGAATCAGCCTATGAATGACGACCGATTCGAGCGTCAGCCATGACAGGAGGCCTGCGCCGAAGAAGAGCAGGCCGAGTTCTTTTATGCCGAAGGCGGCGCAGGTGATAGCCGCCACGAAGCCCCCGCCGACCGTGGGCATGTAGAGGATCGGCGTAGTCGCCTCGAAGGCGCGGTCGCCCATCCAGAGGCCGCCCACGCCCCAGACGGCGAAGAGGGTCGTGCCGACAAGCCCCGTTAGGGCCATCGCCCACGCGGCGCCGGGCCAGTGCGGCGCGAGGCCGACGCTCGCGATCATGGTGGCGACGGGAGCCAGCGAGGCGAAGAACGACGACGTCGGGTCGCGCAGCTCGACCAGAACAATGTCCCGGTCGTTCAGCCACCGAGCGGCGTAGAAGACCAGCCACGCCGCCCAGACCGCCACGCCGAGCAGGGAGAGCGCCTCGCCCACCCAGCCCGGCGCCAACCCGAGGCGCGCGGCGGCGCGCCAGCCGTTGCCCAGGCCGCAGAGCCCTAGGACCATCCCGAAGAAGGTGGCCGGTACCCTGGTCCGCCGAAGCCAGGTGAAGTCCCGCCGGAGCTTGGCCGAGCTTTCGTCCTCACCGGATGCGCTCGCCACGTCCGCCACCTCAGACGACCGTCGAGATTGCGCCGGGCGGATGCGTCAGCAACGTCGCCAGCAGGCTGAGACCGTATCGCAGGGTCTCGGCATCGGGGGCAGCGCCCAGGGAGACCCGGATGGCCTCGGGAGCGGGTCCGACCGCGAAGGCATCGCTCAGGATGACCGATAGCCCGAGCTGCCGGGCATGCGCCCCGAACTCGCCGCGCCGCCACGGTTCGGGGAGCCGGAGCCAGAGGTGGTGCCCGCTGGAATGCGCTCGGACGTCGAGACCGCGCAGGGTCTCGCGCGCGACCGTCTGCCGGAGGCCGTTCTCCTGGCGGATGGCCGCGACGACCGCGTCGAGTTCGCCTTCGGCGATCCACTGCGAGGCGAGCGCGGCCGTGAGCGGCGAGGCCATCATGTTGATGGCCCGCAGCTCGGCGGAGAGCCGCACCGCCTCGTTGGTGCCCGGGACCGCGACGTAGGCGATGCGCAGGCCCGGGCTGACGCACTTTGACAGCGTCGCGATGTGCCAGGTGATGTCCCCGGCCAAGGCGGCGATGGGTGCCGGAGCGTCGGGCGGCAGTGCGCCGTAGGCGTCGTCCTCGATGATCGCGACGCCCCGCGCGCGCGCGACCTCGGCGATCCGCTCGCGGCGCGCCGTCGGCAGCGTCGCGGTGGTCGGGTTGTCCAGCGTCGGTACCAGGTACAGGGCCCGCGGCCGCTCGGCCTTGCAGCACTCCAGGAACGCGTTCGGGTCGAGCCCGTCCTCGTCACAGGCGACCGGAACGAGGCGTGCGCCGCGGCGCTCGGCGGCCATGCGCAGACCCGGGTAGGTCAGGGCCGGGACGCAGAGCGCATCCCCCGGCCTGAGGATGGCGGCGAGCACGGTGGCGAGCACGACCTGGGCGCCGCCTCCCACGAGGACGCGCTGCACCGGAAGCGGCCCGAGCCGCTGGCCGAGCCAGTGCGCCGCCGCAGCGCGGTCGGCCAGGTTCCCGGCGCTGTCCTGGTACTGCATGCGGTCGAGGAAGCCCGACGAACCGGCAAGCCGCGACAGTCCCGCCTCCATACGTTCGGCAAGACGCGCCCCAACCGGTTGGGGCGGCATGTTCATACTGAAGTCGACGCTTCCGGACGGGTCCGGCCGGCGCAACTCTGTAGGCGGCGGTGTGGGTCCGCGAACGAAGCTGCCCCTGCCGGCGGTGGCATCGATCAAGCCCGTCCGGCGCGCCTCGTTGAAGGCGCGGGTGACCGTGGTGAGGTCGACGTTGAGGTGCTTGGCGAGGGCGCGCTGCGGCGGCAGGCGCACGCCCGGCGGGAGCCGGCCGGCGCGGATGTCCTCGGCCAGCGCCTTGACGATGGCCAGGTACTTCGGGCCTGCGTCGCCGGTGATTGTCGGGTTCCAGGATTCCATTATTGACCCCCTTTCTCGCATTGGTGTATGCATACATCCATCATACAGGCAAGGCGAGACATGGCTTTGTCTTTGATAGTGCGTTTGAAGCAGCCAGCCTCCACCACGAATGTATGGATAAGTAAGCCATACATTCGGAGCGCGCAAGGCGCCTCTTCATGCCGCCCGACGGCAAGCGGTTCAGGAACGTGGACGATGCAAAGGACGACCGATCAATCCCTCGTGTCAGTCGGCCTGCGGTGCCGCTGCCCGCGCTGCGGCCAGGGGCGCTTGTTCGACGGCTTCATCACCATGAAGCCGCGCTGCGAGGCTTGCGGCCTCGATTACAGCTTCGCCGACCCGGCCGACGGACCCGCCTTCTTCATCATGATGACGATGGCCTTCCCGGTCACCGCGTTCGGCATCTGGCTGGAGCTCGCCTACGACCCGCCGCTCTGGGTCCATGCGGTCGTGACGCTGCCGCTGCTCCTGCTGGCCTGCGTGCCGATCATCCGGCCGATGAAGGGGCTCTTCATCGCCAGCCAGTACATCCACAAGGCCGCGGAGGGACGCTTCGCGGCCCCGAAGGCTCCCGTTGTCGCCCCTCCGACCAGGGACTGACCGCGCCGCCGCCCCCGCGCGCTCCCTGGCGAACGCGCGCCGGCGGCATCGCCCGCCCCCGGGCTTGCTGTGACTTCATCCGACCTGACGAGGACCGGGACGATGCTCCCCTATTCCGACGTGTTCGAGGCCTCCCTCCGGAAGCTGCGCGAGGATGGCCGCTACCGCACTTTCATCGAGCTTGAGCGCAATGTCGGCACGTTCCCGACCGCCGTCTGGAGGCATCCGGACGGCAGCCGCCGGCCGGTCACGGTCTGGTGCAGCAACGACTACCTCGGGATGGGACACAGCCCCGAGGTCCTCGGCGCCATGCACGAGGCCCTGGACCGCTACGGCGCCGGCGCGGGCGGCACCCGCAACATCTCTGGCACGGCCCACGAGCACGTGCTGCTGGAGCGCGACCTGGCCGACCTCCACGGCAAGGAGGCCGCCCTCCTGTTCACCTCGGGCTACGTCTCGAATCTTGCGGCGCTGAGCGTCCTCGGCCAGGTGCTGCCAGGCAGCGTGATCCTGTCGGACGCCGGCAACCACAACTCGATGATCGAGGGCATCCGCCGCGCGGGAACCGAGAAGGCGATCTTCCCGCACAACGACGTCGCCGCGCTCGATGCCATGCTGTCCCGGTACGAGCCCGGCCGGCCGAAGATCGTCGCGTTCGAGAGCGTCTACAGCATGGACGGCGACGTGGCGCCCATCGCCGAGATCTGCGACGTCGCGGAGTGCCATGGGGCGCTCACCTACCTCGACGAGGTGCACGCGGTCGGGATGTACGGTCCGCACGGCGCCGGCATTGCCGAGCGCGAGGGCATCGCCCATCGCGTCACCCTGATCGAGGCGACGCTCGGCAAGGCCTTCGGCGTCATGGGCGGCTACGTCGCCGGGCCATCCACGGTCGTTGACGTCATCCGCAGCCACGCGGCCGGCTTCATCTTCACGACCTCGCTGTGCCCGCACCTGGCCGCCGGCGCACGGGCGGCGGTGCGGCACCTCAGGGTCAGCCAGGCGGAACGGGCGGCGCAACAGCGGAACGCGGCAGCCCTGATGGCGATGCTGCGCAAGGCCGGCCTGCCGGTCCTGCCGAGCCAGAGCCATATCCTGCCGGTGATGGTCGGCGACGCCCACCTCTGCCGGCGGATCAGCGAGGAGCTGCTGGAGCGCCACGGCATCTACGTCCAGCCCATCAACTACCCGACCGTGCCGCACGGCGGCGAGCGGCTGCGGATCACCCCGACGCCGCTCCACACCGAGGAGCATATGCGGGCGCTCGTGGGGGCGCTCGTCGAGGTTCGCACACGGCTGGGCTGGGGCGAGGTCTCGCTGGCCGCGTGACCGCGTCCCCCAGCCGAAGGTTAAGAGCCGCCGTTCCGTTCGATCTCGTCGAGAACAGCGTCAGGTGCAACATCCTGTCTGAGTTCACCGACTTCGGGATCAGCTTCGGTCTCGATGCCGAGGTGCTCCGTGATCGCCGACACCATCGCGACAAGCTTCGTCACCTCGTGCTCGGCCAGGAGGCTGATGTGCAGATCGAGGTCGGCTCGCTTATCGGCCGCAGCGGCCATGCGGTTCTGGCTGATCAGCACGAACGTCGAGAGGAAAATCGCCTCGACAGACGCCGAGGTGCCCAGGATCACGAAAGACTCGTCCCACTTCGGCAGGATCGGCAATAGACCAGAGTTCACGAGGCTCCAGAAGCCGAAGAGGACGACGTGCAGGCAGACGAAGGTCATGCTGCCGGTAAACCGCGTGATCGCCTCGGCCACGCGCTCCTGCATCGAGGCATCCCGGTCCGCGGCACTCCGGCGCTCCTGCAGCGTCTGGATGTTGCGCATGAGGGCTGGAGACAGCCCTTCAGGCTGAGGGGGCGGATAGGTCGCCCGTGCAGGCAGGGGCTTCTGCTCGTCTTGCCTTGGCATCGTGGCGTGTCTCAGGAGGAGCTTGCTTGACCAACCTGACCCCACATCAGGTGATCCCACGTGTGAGAGACAAAGCGGCCCTAGGGCCGTGCCCGTGAGCGAAAGCTACGTCGTACCCCCGTCCGCTAACCGCTTATTGCGGCGCAGATTCCGATCCTAAGATGGGCTCTGAAACTGCCGATGGCGAGGGCCCGCATGGGATCGAGACCGGCGGTTGGGCGCCTACCGACCCAGGGCTGGCTGATGATGCACAGCTGAACAAGCCGCGTGCGAGCTCCTGACCGAGGCCGTGTGGAAACGCAGATCCCTCGGGATCGGGGCGAGCGCACCGAGTTGCGCCGGAGATCGAGCTGCTTGACCGCCTTGAACTTGCTGCCGTCGATCGCGACCACAGCCTTGCTGAACAGGTTCAGCCGGCGGAACAGCACCACGGACTGCGCGCAGGCCGCCTGGATGGCTGGGCCGTTGTCCTTGCGGAAGTCGGCCAGCGTCTTGAAGTCGGGCATCAGTCGACCGATGAGCCAGATCAACTCGATGTTGCGCTGGCTCTCGCGTTCTAGCCGGCGGCTCGACGGGACGCGGTTGAGGTAGCCGTAGAGGTAGATCTTGAGCAGCGTCGCCGATGGTAGGCGGGCCGCCCCGTCGCCTCCGGCATCGCACCCGCAAAGCCGAGCGCGCCCAGATCGAGCTCATCGACGAACGCTTCGACGAGGCGAACTGGGTTGTCGGCGGCGATGTAGTCGTCCAGGCAGTCGGGAAGGAGCGTGATCTGCTGACGATCCTCGCCTGCAATGAAGCGCTTCATCCCGACCTCCTCAGATCGGAAATTACTCTACCAGATCAGGGCGTTTTCACACAGCCTGGACCCTAGACGGACATTCCAGCCAGAGTGTTTGATCCCGCGGTGTGGTGGTATGGTTGACCACCAAGCTGCGAGGGATGCGCTACGGGCAAAATTCTCTACGGCAGCGCCCGCACGATGGAGACGATCCGTCGCGCAATACAGCTACGTGTGGGAGGTTTACACAGAGGCTTAGACAACGGCCTTCCTTGCTGTCAGTCGCCCAAGCACGAGAGCGCCTCGCCCGCGGCTCGGATCCCGGTCTCGTAGGCACCGCGCGCGGTCGTGAAGGCATCCGGCGAGGTTGCCTCCCCGGCGAAGAAGAGCCTGTCGTTCACAGGTGCGGCGAGAACTGCGCGCTGACCGGTGGCGCCCGGACGTGCGTAGGCGTAGGAGCCGCGAATGCTCGCGACCTTGCCCCATTGCGTGCAGATCAGAAGTCGTGCGCGTCGGCGAAAATCAGACCCCAGCAAGCCTGCCAGTTCGTCGAGGGCAAAGGCCGCAGCCGCTGCCTCGCCGGCCGCCTCAAGGTCCCGGGCGAGATGCCCGCCAAAGTACCCCTCGATCACCGGTCGGCCGAAAGGCCTTAGGTGGTAGGCCCCGGTCCGCGTCGCGCGCACGTTGCCGATCAGGTGGGCATCCTTCGGCAGCTCGTCCGGCGTCACCAGCTCCAGGAAGACCTTGTTCGCGAGCCCAAGAGGAAGCCCCTGTGCGGCCGCAATCTTCTCGGGAAGTGCGGGAACGAAGCGGATGGCCTCGGACGCCAGCACGTTGGTCGAGACCGTGACGATCGCCGCGCGGGCCCGGATCGTTCCGCGCGGTGTCTCCAGCCAGACCTGCCCGGCCCACCCATGATCGATCGCCGAGACGGGCGTGCTCAACGCGACCGGTAGGCCATCTCCGAATTGGGCGACCGTGCGACCGTAGCCTTCGGTGATCCGCCAGTCCGAGCCGTGGACGCGGTAGTGCGCCGTGTCGTGGATGGAGGCTTCGTCGAGTTCAGCACCGCTCACGTAGGTGCTCACCGCGTTCAGAAGCCCGTTCCAGGGATCGTCGGGCCGCAGCAGCGTCGCCTGTGAACGGTCCGCAGGATCGCGCTGAGCCTCGGACAGGCGGGTGTAGAAGGCCGCGGAGGCGCGCTCGTAGGCGCGCTGGTCGTCCGGCGGGAAGCCGAGATCCCGATACTGGACGTTCCAGGGCGGCAGGGTCCGATCGATATGGAAGCCGAGACGCTCCGCGATCGGCAGCCACGGATTGTGCTCAGCCCCGTGGAGCCAGCCGCAGCCGAGATCGAGCGGGGCACCGATCTCGGGCCGATCCACAGTGTGGGCCCGGCCACCCGGACGGTCTGCCGCTTCCAGCACGACCACGCGCAGGGAAGGCCGCCGTTCGGCGAGCTGCCGGGCCGCGGCGAGGCCGGCCGCACCGGCACCGATGACAGCAACGTCCACCTCACCGGAGCCTGGAACATCAGGAACTTGCATGCTTGCTTCCGGCCGCGCCCCGCGCCTCCGTTGCTCGGAACAGCACACAGGCGACAAGCTTACCGCGGAGTGCGAGCGCCTGTTCCGTAGCGCGGGTTGGCGACAGGCCTTCTGCCAGTGCGACGAAGGTTCGGCAGGCGAACCGGCCATGCCAGTGGCGACCGGTCGATGAACTTGCACGACGAGCGCCGGGTTGGCCCCTCAATGCCGAGTTGATGACCTGCCTGCCACCTCCGACCGAGAACCTCGCCTATGGCTCGCCCCGATGTCGATCCCGATCGTCCCGGAACACGCAAGCGGAGTGGATCGGCCGGCGGTGTCCTGTTCCGAGGTCTGTTGGCAGGCGCGGCCGGCGTGGCGGCCATGACGATCGCCGAGAAAATCGAGCAGAGCCTGACCGGTCGGCCGAACTCCTTCGTCCCAGCGCATACCCTGCAACGGCTGCTCGGTCGCTCGCAGCCCGATCGGGACGATGTGTTGATGAACTGGGCCATGCACTGGGGGCAAGGCATCGCGCTTGGCCCGCTTCGAGCCCTCATGGCCGAGCACGGCATGCGAGGTTCGGTTGCCTCCTTCCTGTTCCTGAACGCACGGCTGTTCAACGATCAGGCCCTGGAGAACGCCACGGGAGCCGGTGCCCCGCCGTGGACCTGGCCGCTCGAGGAGCAGCGCGTCGATCTCCTCCATAAGGCGATCTATGCGTTCGTGACCGGTTGCGTGGCGGACCGGCTTGCGACGGGCGCGGACCGAAACAGGGAGCACGATCGCGCCTTCTACGACGGGGGCGGCCCTTGATGGCCTCGCGATCGAGAACGAATGCCGCCTCGCCGGGTTGGGCTCGCGAGATGGCCTCGACGCCTGCAGGGGCTGCAGCCACCGATGAGCCACGAAGAGGCGAGCCCAGCGCATGACCCGGTTCAGCGGCAAGGTGGTGATCGTGACCGGAGCAGGCTCCGGCATCGGGGCCGCAACGGCGCGACGCTTCGTGCAGGACGGCGCGTCGGTCGTGCTCAACGGCCGCACGCGAGAGAAGCTTGAGCGCGTTGCCGCGGATCTCGAACCGGATCGCGTCCTTGTGCAGTCCGGCGACGTGTCCGATCAGGGTGATGCTGAGGCTCTGATCGCCGCCACGGTCGAGCGGTTCGGCCGCCTCGACATCCTCGTCAACAACGCCGGTGTCGTTCCGACCGGCCCGCTCCTCGAGGCGTCGGTCGAGGATTGGCGCAGGGTCATGGCCATCGACGTGGACGGCGTGTTCTTCTGCACGCGAGCCGCCCTGCCGCACCTGCTCCGGAGCGGTGGCAATATCGTCAACGTCTCGTCCGTCTCAGGGCTCGGTGGCGACTGGAACATGAGCTTCTACAACGCTGCCAAGGGCGCGGTGTCGAACTTCACGCGTTCGCTGGCGCTCGAACTCGGCGAGAGAGGCGTGCGTGTAAACGCGGTCAATCCCGGCCTGACGTTCACCGACCTGACCGAGGACATGAAGGGCGACGAGGCCCTGATGAAGCGCTTCGCGGAGCGCATCCCCCTCGGCCGTGGAGCTGAACCCGAGGAGGTCGCAGACGTGATCGCCTTCCTGGCGAGCGAGGAGGCGCGCTACGTCACCGGCGTGAACCTGCCGGTCGATGGCGGCCTCACGGCCTCGAACGGGCAGCCGAAACAGGCGTGAGACTTCGCAGGAGCCGGTCTCCAAACCCCGCGATCGCAATAGGCGGACATGCGACGTCTGACGACCCGATGAGGAGGATCGATCATGGACCTGCAGACCACCCTCAGGGACGCCATCCTAACTGAGCTTCAGCGTCAGGCGGAGGCGACCGATGCTGCACCGAAGGTCAGCCCCGCGGGGGACGGCTTCGTTGAGATCCACGGGCAGATCGACCTCGACGCCTTGATCATGGTGATCACGGGCTCCCTCGCCGGAGGGCCATGAGACGACGCCGACGGGGCAACTGCGACGATCGCGATGCTGATGAGGAATGGTAGACAATGAACAGGGCCTACGGTGTGCAGGTGACGGCACGCGGACCAGACGGAGGCGAGGAACGGACCGTGCCGGTTCTGGTGGTCGCGGGCGACGAGCAGGACGCCGTTCTGGTCGTTGCCGAGGCGGTCGGTGCCGATGCTGAGGCGGAGGTTCTACGCGAACTCAGCGATGCTGAGATCCTGGAGCACGATCTCGATTTGAAGCAGCGCGGGGCCGCGAAATCGCTCGCGATGCTGAGGCTCTGAGGCGTTTAGGCGGCAGGCACGCTTCCGGTCCGAGGATTTTAAGGAGCAACGCGCGGTCGATGAGCCCCGCCTACCTCGTCCGGGCCGTTCAGCGACTGTCGAGGAGGCTCTGGATGAAGACTCCCGCTCCCGCGAGGCAGCATTGACCATCCGCGACATCTTGGTGAACAAAATGCTACGCGTGGATCATGCGCGGCTAGATCTCGCGGCGCACGGCGGCGTTCACGGCGCAGGCAATCACCGTGAGTGGCACCGCAAATGGAATCATCAATCGCACAGAACCAGAGGCACAGGGCGATGCCACTGAAGAATGCACCGACCCCGCAGACGCCGGCCCAACCCGCGAGGGCATAGGCGATCGTCGCCGCAGGGCCGCCGATACCGCTTCCGACCGAATAGAACGCCATGTAGCCGCCCACAAGCCGGCTGCGCGCCTGCGGATGCCGCGAGACGATCACGCTCTGGTTGGTGAACCGCGCGGCCGCCTGACGGCAAGGAAGCGCCCTCTGCCACGGCGGCCACGACGCCCTCGCGCAGATCGATAGACAGGGGTGAAGGCATCGCTGGCTCGTTCCCCAGTCAACGCAACAGCCACTATCCCTTCGCAACACCGCCGGGCACGGCTCTAAGGTCAACGCGCCCGGCCTCCCGTCGTCTCCGCAGTCGAGGTTGGCGGACGCGAAGCACGCGGCATCTGGGTCCGTTTTAATCGCGCAAGCGCACCTACGACAGCGTGGAGCCGAAGGTCCACAGATGGCGCACAGCCGAACAAGGGGCGCGCAAACTCCTGACCCAATCCGGACCGTCGCAGGCGTGGCTTTCAGCCTGCCGATCGGCAAAAGGCGCCGCCAGGAAACAGGGCTCAAGGCTTGCGATGCTCGCCGACCGGATCCATGCCGGATTTCTTGATGGCTGCGGTGGTACGGTTCGAGCTCAAGAAGTCGATCAGCGACTTGGCTTGAGCGATGTTCCGGGAAGCACTGACAATGGCCGCGGTGAACACCTGCACGAGTTGCGCCTCGTCCGGGAGCGGACCGACGAGTTCGATGCCAGGCTGGTTGACCAGTTCGCTCACTGGTCCGATCGCCAGATCCGCCTTACCGGCCGCGAGCAGGCCCGTCGAGTCGATCCCCCGGGGAACCACCGTGAACGTCACCTTGTCGGCGATCCCGAGCTTTGGAAACACCTCGTCCCTCACGAAGAGGCCGCTCGTGCTCCCAGGCATCACGACCATGTGCGCGCCGAGCAGAGCGGTCTTGAAGCCCTCGATGGTGCTGAGATCCGGCTTGGGGGTCCCCTGACGCACGGCAGCGGCTAGAGGTACGCTCGCCAACGCGCGCTCCGAGCCAGGGATGATCCGGTTGGCGACGATCAGTTCGCCCAAACCTTCCTTGGAGAGGATGACCACATCGACTTCTGCGCCGCCCTCAAGCTGAGACTTGATCGTCTTCGGGCCCGTTCCCTGCGATGCCCCAGACAAGGTCGTCACTGAGACGCCGGCACCGCGCTCGAACGCCGGCAAGACATCATGGTACGCGAGCGAGAAACCGCCGGATATCATGACGTTGAGTTTTTCCATTGCATGCCCCTGAACCGATGCGAGAGACAGCCACAAGACAGCGGCCAAAGACGCCCGAATGATTACCGACATTGCATCAACCCAGTGTTGCTCAAGGCATCTGGCACGCATCAGTGCTGGATGCCGCTACGATAGCGCGCCGCGCACCGTTCGCCCTGGAGCCTCCGGCAGCCCCGTACCGCCCTTTTTCGCCCCGACTGCCATTTGGCACATTACCCATAAAAAATACCGGTGCAATCGCAAATCAGCCCTAGCTCTGCGCCTTGAGCCTCGCGGCGGTACGGAGGTGCAGACGCAGGAAATCGGCGGCCGCTTCCAGGTCCCCCGCCAGCAGCAGGTCGATCAGTTCCAGGTGCTCCCGACAGCGGGCTGCCGCCGCCTGCCGATCAACGGATTTCCGGTACTCGATCAGCCGCCTGACCCGGTTCAGCCGTTGCAGCGCATCCAGCATGAAGGCGTTGCCGGAGAAGCCGACGATGGCTTCGTGCAAGGCACTGTTCGCGTCGAAGAGCTGCGCGGGTGAAACGGTCGCGATAGCCCCTCCCACCAGGTCGCGCTGAACGTCACGGCAATGCCGTAGGGTGGCTTCGTCCACCATGAAGGTCGGCTCTAGGATCGCGGCCGGTTCGATGATGATCCGCAGGCGGTATCCCTGCTGGTAGCTCTGCGCGGAGGTCAGGATCGGGGTAAAAGCCCAGCCATAGCCAGCCAGTCGTTCGAGCCAACCCTCGTGCAGCATGCGCTGCAGCACGCGCTGAAGCGCCGCACGGCTAAGCCCATATCGACGGATCAGTTCACGTTCCGTGATCCGTTCAGGCAGTTGCTCGGCAAAGCGATCCTCGGCGATGCGGAGGTAAGCGCTCTCCTCCTCAGGCAGTGACGGTTCGGACGCCACAACACCAGGCGTGCCCTCGTCAGCGGAACGGCTTCTCTCCGCGACGACGTAGCCACGACCGGTCTGGCGGCCGACGACGTTCCGGTCCGCCAGAAGCCGCAGCGCTTCACGCACCGGAGTGCGTGACACGCGGAACTTCTCGGCAAGCTGGCGCTCCGGCAACCGCTCCCCGGCCGAGAGTGTGGACCGACGAATGTGGTCCGCGATGGCGGCAGCAAGCTGCTCGATCAAAGAGGGAGCGCCGGGCCCAGGCATCGTGCTGTGTCTCTCCACGTTCGTCCCTTCTAGCCGAGCGCAGCCCGCTCGGGATGGCGCATGACGATCATCGCGATGTTTTTTACGATTGTAAAATGCCAGACCGCGAGCTACCGGGACCGGGTTGGGATCCGTGAGGGTGATGTCATGACCCGTGGTCTTCGCCGGCAGTCAGGACGGCGGTTTGCCATCGTGCTTCTCGGCGCACTTGTCCTCCTTCCCTGGCGTGAGGATGCCGCGATGGCACAAGACCTCTCCCCGGAAGTTGTTCGCGCGATCGCGCCGACAGGGACGCTGCGCGCCGCGATCAACTACGGCAACATCGTTCTGGCCCAGAAGGGGCCGGGCGGGGAGCCTGCCGGTGTCTCGGCGGACCTCGCCCGGGAGCTCGGCCGTCGGCTGCACGTGCCCGTCGCCTTCACGACCTTCGAGACCGCCGGCAAGGTTGTCGAGGCGCTGGACGGACTGAAGACCTGGGACATGGCCTTCCTGGCCATCGACCCGCACCGGGGTCAGACGATCGCCTTCACCCCGCCCTACGTCATCATCGAAGGGGCCTACATGGTCGCGGCCGGATCGCCGCTGACCCGCAACGACGAGGTCGACCGGCCCGGCGTGCGGATCGCGGTCGGGCGCAACACGGCTTACGACCTGTACCTGAGCCGCGAGCTCAAAGCGGCCGAACGCGTCTTCGCGCCGACTTCACAGGCTGCCCTGGACCTGTTCAGGCAGGATCGCCTGGACGCCGTCGCTTCCGTCCGTCAGCCGCTTGAAGCCTATGCCCGGGACCACGCGGACGTGCGCATCCTGCCGGGCCGTTTCATGGTCATCGAGCAGGCCATCGCGCTGCCGAAAGGCCGCCCGGAGGCGGAAGCCTACCTGCGTCGGTTCATCGAGGAGATGAAGGCGTCGGGGTTCATCGCGAACGCCCTCGACAGGAGCAACCAGCGTGACGCGGCGGTCGCTCCGCGGGCTACGGTGCCGTAGAACGGCGGTCGACTGTATCGAGCTGAACGTATCGACGCCGACGAGCGATGATCACGGACGGTGTCTTGGACAACCGGATCCCTCAGAGGCCGAAACTGCGCATCGCAGCGTGGGCACAGAGTCCGCTTCCGACCGCAGTTACCCCACAAGCAGCCCCTTGTAGCGGAAGAATTGAGGTCTGCTGCTGGCGCACAGACGAACAAGCCGCGTGCGAACTCCTGATTGAGAGCCGACTCAGTCGTCGAGGTGCTGCCGGGCTGGAGCGGGAAGGAGAGCGGTGGCGTCTAGGCGATTCTGCCGCCGGGTCGCCTCGTCCCGGCCAAGAGGCGCCTCATCGTGGAGGCTGTCGGCTGCGCCATCAAGGCGGGATGGGCACGGTGACCCGGTGCAGTATCAGAGCACAACCTGAACGGTCGCCACGGTCGAAGATCTGATCGAGGTCGTAAAGGGGCCTTTTGCGCCTCGCGGAGGTCCCACCGCTTTTCAGAGGCGGGGGGTCTCGAAAAAAAACCGCCTCCCGATCCGGTCCGGCTCAGCCCGGCAGGACGACGCCATGCGCGATCCGCCGGGCCCGCGCCGCGGCGACAGCGTCCTGCGGGAAGCGGTCCGGGTTGGTCGCGACGATGTACTCGTCGGTGCAGGTGCCGAGCCCGGCCTCGACGAGCAGCACGAAGCTGGTGCCCTGAGTCTGACGGCGGGTGCAATCGGTCATGAAAGCAATCTCGCAGTTCCGCCGCATGGAGCGCAGGCTGTAGGCCGACACGAGGCGCTTGCCGGTCTTCTCGTAGCGGCAGGGGTCGACCAGGGCGATGGCGCCCCAGCAGCCAGCAACGACGCGGTCGCTGCCGCACCTGACTGGGGGCGGGATGGACGCGGCTGCGGCTCCCGAGATCGTGACGACCTCAGTTCACAGCGCTTTGTCCTTAAACCCGAAGCCGATCTGCCGCCACCTGATGCCGGCGGCAACCATCGGGCAAGGCGCGGCTTGCAAAATTTCCTCCGGCCTCACCAGAGAACCTCGACAGGTGCCGCTTTCGTCAAGAGTCATCCTCCGCAAGGTCGTCGAGGTTTCCACCCTCGGTCGGTCCTCCCAGCAGGAGCCGCGCCCTCTTGACGAAATACTCCGCGCCCGGCCTGTCGGCCGCGTCGACCCGGCCGTGAGCCAGATGTTCCTCGAGAGCGTCAGCGAGCGCTGCGCTGTCGAACACCGCGGCGTCGGGTAGCTGGCTCATGCGCCTGAAGCGGTAGGGCGGCGCAGACGAGTAGTTCAGACTCATCTCACCGAAGGCCAAGTCAACCGCCGCGCGTGGAGCAGCCAGCTTATCCAAGACCCAGGCCTTCGGGCCTTCGGGTCCGGAGAAGGCACTCCATACCGAGATGACGAGGTCAATACACGGTTGGGTCGCCAAGTTCTCGGTGCGGGCTGCCTCGCCGATCCGTCCGGCGACAAGGGACCCGATCCGCTCGACGTCGGCGAGTGGTAGCAGGGGCGACGAACGTCGCTTCTCTGGCTTCCGGACGATGCCGTGATCCTCACCTAGCAACGCCACGATCAGAGCACAGGCATGCAGCCCGGCCGAGGAGCGGTTGATCGCGACAGCGATGGCATCGCCACGGCCTTCGGGGGGCAGTCTCTCGACGATGGCCGTGAACAACCGGCGCAGGCGCTTGCCATTCGTGGTGATGAAGGAGAAGTCAGCGACCTCGTCTTTCGCGATCAACAGCGGGTCGGCCAGATCAAGGAGGGTTTCAAGGAGGCCAGGTTCGCAGGCAGCGCCCCCCTTCAGCATCTTGCGGATCTCGTCGAGGAGCGGGCCGGCGAACGAGATGCCGTCTGAACGGTACCGTCCGGCAACTGCCTGGATCGCGGCCCGAACGTATCCGGGGCTGCCGAGGCGCTCCTTCAGGGCGCGCAGGTCGCTGAGAGGGATCTCGTCGGTCGGGCTGGAAAACCGGAAATAGGCGTCGAACCCGTCCGGCGCTCCGATGCGACGGCCGGTGAGAGTTTCCGACTGCTCGTGGCCCGTGAAGCCGTTGGGTTTGAGCTGACCGTGGATGGCAGGGAACATCATGCAGACGAGGTCGACGACATCATCGCGTCGGCTCGGGAGAGCACTCTCGACGATGGAGCGCGCGAGCGTCTTCCGCTCATCCTCCCCGAGCGGGCCGCCTTGGCCGACCAGGAACCCCTTGTTGCTTCGGATCGCGTCACAAGTCCGCTCGTCGAAATGCCGGAGCATCTCGATCGCGACGAGATCGGGGAGATAGACCTCGCCGACAACGGCGGGCCAGGTCACTGACAGCGCGTTGCAGAGGCGAGCCACGTCGCGCGGCGAACGAAGGTAATGCTCGAAAGCGATATGGGCGACGGTGCTCCAATCCTCCTCGTTCATGGGCGGAGCCGGTCCGACGATCGCGGTGAGGCGCTCGAAGGTCATGGATCGTAAGCCGGCAAGATCGGGTGGTGGCAGGTCGAGCGCGACCTGGACGATCTTCTCCAGGTAGGTCGGCAGTCGGCGGTCCTTGTCCGACGGGGACGCCGTGCCTCCGACGGCGCGATCGACGATTGCTCGGTCGTAGATGAGGAGATGGATGACATTCGGCAGGTTTCCGAAGGTCTTCACGAGCGTCAGGACCTGACGCACTTCGTCCGGCTGCAAGCGGTCGAGGTCGTCGACTACGACGAGGATCTTCGTCCCGATCCCGGCGAGGTGGCCGCGCAGGTCGTCGATCATGTCGTCGAGCGAGCGATTGTCGATCCGATGGGCCCCGTAGTTGAGGCCTCCGGTGACGGCCGACTTCACGGCCGCTGCGGCGGGCGCGGCGGTACCGCCGGTGGCGAGCACTGTGCCAACTGCGGTAAGGCCGCCGATCATCTCGGCCCCGCCTCGGATCAAGTCCTTGACGAAGCGGCGGGTGCGTTCGGGGGTGCCCTGGTCGAGAGTATTCTCAACAACCCTTCCGAGTTCGGACAGGTAGGCGGCCGCCAGCGTTTCGAGGCCAGAGAAGAGCCAGGGATTGAAGGGACGCACCTGGATGCGCCCGCGCTCCGGAGCGTCGCCCTGAAGCTCGCGGATCGCCTCCAGGGTCAGGTTGATGGCACTGCTTTTCCCCATCCCCCACTGTGCCTGCACGCCGATGACGAAGCCATCACTTGGGGCGCGGTACACGATGCTCCTCGCCAGTGCTTCAGCGAAGGCTCGGTATTGCAGGCGGTCTTCCGCCTTCGTCGTGATGGGACTGTCGGCGGCGAGCGTCGTCATCTGGTCAGCGGCCACTGGAGCGAATCGAGCAAATCGCCATTCTAAGGGTCCTCGTCTGCATCGCCATCGCCGGATCGACGAGCGCACCGCTAGGGCCCTGACGCGGCATTTGCTGACCTTACCGTCGGGCGGCCCGCTGAGACGACCACGGTGGGATTGGAGCCGGTGCTCTCCTCGCCCTGTCCGCGCGAGTTGCAGAGGATCCGGGTGGAGGGCCGCCCGTCGCAGCTCTTCTGTCGTGCGAAGGCCGGTATGCGTTAGTACCATCTCGTCGGATTCAGATTTTTCGACCGGGCGAGGTGAGATCAGGCTGCCTGACACTTGCGCGACAAATGTCGAACCGATGTCGGACAGGTATTTGATCGGCAGGCTCGGCATGAGCACATCAGCCCGTCCCTCGTTCGATCCGCCGGAGGCGTGATCCGCCCATAACGTCCCTCGCCCCGATGCCGTCAGCAACGCATCGCGCGCAGGAGGCCGTCACCCCCAAGGGGCGCGTCAGCGTAAGCCGCAGGCGTTGACGGTCCCGAGCACGGTGCGATGGTGTGAGCACGGGAGCGAGGTACTGGCTTCCCCGATCTGCATGAACGTCGCGGGTCCCGCGAACCTTTCCGGTCCGCTGCCCAGCATGGGGTCGGCCCGCTTCGCGGACCGCAACAAGTCCCGGTAGCAAGACTCAGGCGACGTGCCTCACCGTCTTGGGCTGCGGCTCCTCCATGTCGTCGTTGTCCGGGAGGGGCGGTGTCGCAAATCTGTCCTCAGTAAATGTCTTTAGGAGAGTGGACACTTTTGCGACATCGCGGCTGGCTACGAACTCGGCGAGGGTGCCGGCATGCTCGTGGCGCTGGATCGTCCGCAGGCTGCATCCAAGGCAATCGGCCAGGACCTTGCGCTCGGCGGTCTTCGTGCGCTCGCTCTGAGGCTTCATGCCGGCCTCACGCCGCTGGCGCTCCTTCCGCTTAAGGTCCCGCTCCTTAGGGCTTTCCGGATCGATGGAGGTGAGGCCGTAGCGGTTCGCTCCGGCGTCACGCAACTGCGCCGTGGTCGTCTGCAACGTGGTTGCGATCTCCCCTGGACGCGGTCCCCAATGGAACGACGCCCGCGTCGAGGAGATCCTTCTCGCCATGAAGGCGATCGCCTCGGTACGGTGCCTCTCGAACTCAACTGCCAGCGCCTCCGGCGTGACCTGTGCAATTAGAGCCGGGAGTCGCCTCTCGAACCAGCGCAGCGCCGAAGTCCAACCGGAGGCCGACAGGGCGCCTACGTGCGCTGAGATGCGGACCATGAAGTCTATGTAGAGTCGACTGCGGTCGGTGAGTTCGGGCGGATCATCTTGGCCGGCCTCGTGCCGCATCAGCCGCAGGATGCCGGCGCGATGGCTGAGACGCTGACGAAGCGTTCCTCGTCGCAGTTCGTCGAGCGCGTAGGATATGCGGAACCGCTCGGCCTCACCAATCTCATTCCGGAGGGTAGGCCCAGCCGCCGACTGGATCCGGTTGAAGGTCCATAGGGCGCCGTCAAGTTCATCCTTGAGGTTAGCTCGTTCCTCGGCGCTTTGGGGCGTCCGTCGAGTGGCACCCATCAGGCATTGCGATTGTTACTGTTGGCACGCGACGCCAGCACGGCGTCCCAGTCGAGACCTTCAGCACGGCCGTCGAGCCAGTCCGACAGATCGCCGATCCGCCAGCCGAGCCGGCGCTCAGAGAGACGGATCGGGGCCGGGATGGAATTGCGGTCCTTCATCCGTCGGAGAGTGGGGACAGACAATCCAATGAAGGCCGCAGCATCTTTGGTGCCGAGAACGCAGCGGCGGGCGAGATCAGGGTTGAGGTGGGCAAGCCGGCTCATGTGGTTCCATCAGTGGTCAGGAGCAGTCAGAGCCATACGGTTATCAAATGGTTAAATAAGACTCACGGAGCGCGCCGGCACTCGCTTCATTTTCCGGCGCAGACCCGCTCGACCTCGTCCCCCCAGCGGCTCAGCGCATCCCGGGTCTCGGCTTCGTAGCGCGCGCGGTTGTAGATGCCAGCGACGCCCGCTCGGTGCCCCGAGACGTGGTTGAGGGCAGCCTCAATGACGTGCGGCATCACCCCTATCTCTGCCATGCCGGTAGCAGCAGAGCGCCGCAGATCGTGAAGACGCCAGGGCTCTTCCAGCGAGACTTGCCTGTCCAAGGCAGCCTTGGACTTCGAGAAGCCTGAGAAGCCGCCCGACCCGGTGCCGAAGACGAGGTCGCGCCCAGCCCGAATTGGTACCGACTTCAGGATGTCGACCGCGCATGCCGGCAACGGAACCGTATGGGCCCGCTTGTTCTTCGTCCGAGAAGGAGGGAGGCGCCAGAGTCTCGCATCAAGATCCAGCTCGTCCCACCGCATCTCCGCGACCTCGTCCCGGCGCTGGCCGGTCAGGATCAACAGCCTCACGACAGCGCTGAAGTCACCCTGCGGCAGCGCCCTCCAGATCAACGCCAACTCTGGCAGGCTGAGCACACGGTCGCGGCGCACCTCATCCGTCGGCGCGTTCGTTCCAAGCACAGGGTTGGACTCGGCCAAGCCTTCGCCGATCGCCCAAACGTAGACGGCCGAAAGCATCCGGCGGGCGCGGACGGATGCATGAGGCCCAGACTCCTCGGTGATCTCGCGGAGACGGGTAGCGACGCTCGAGCGTGTAACGGATGCGAGTGGCAACCCATGGAGCGGATGCCAGTGCGTATTGATGTGGGTCCGCAGGTTCGCCAGGGATGAGGGCCGCATTCGCTTCCGCGCGTCCTTCTCGTACTGCTCAAGCGTACTGCCGAGCGTGACAGCCGCCTGCGCTCTCTGCTCCTGCCGGGCGAGGGCAGGGTTCTCACCGAGCGCGGCTTTCGCCAGCTTCTCCCCAGCCGCCCGTCGGGCACTCGCGAGATCTATGGTGTCGGCCGCACCGATGGTGAACAGGGACGACTTGCCGCCCGCGCGAGGAGGCCGGATGACCCAGAAGCCGCGGCTTCCACGGAGGCGATAGCCGAATCCGCGAAGCTCGGCGTCCCAGATCACCCGCTCGCTCTGCCCCGGTGCGAGGCTGACACCTGCAATGGCGGCCTTCGTCAGCTTGAGGACGTTCTCTTGAGCAGCGCGGCGTGGCATTGGGATCTGCCTGGGGTGCATCTGGGGTGCAGTGCAGTAGCGACCCCTGATCGCTTGTGGCAGAGTTGTGAGAGGGTCTCAAGGCCGAAGACTCTTTGGGGTGCAGCAATGATCGCGCCTGACCACTCCCACCACCCCATTTACACGGAGAGGGTCGGGGGTTCGAGTCCCTCACCGCCCACCATTTTCAGGCATTCGGGTGAGTTCTTGCTTGCCAGAGAGTTTTGCTTTCAGCCATGAGGCAAGTATTTTTGTAAGCTCATAGTGTAAATTTCTAGAAATTTTTTCGATTCCAGCGTCTCTGTGCGCTTTGGCTTTGTCCTGACCTTCAATCTATGCGCGTGACACTTGTGCGTCGAGCCTGAGCCTAGGTGGGTCTTATGTCTTCGCGCCTGCGGGGAGGCTTGGCTATCGCCTGCTTGCGCCTGTCACCTTCCTAGAGCGGGCGTTCCAACGACACATGGCCGCCACCGAGCAGTGGCCGCTCATCGGGTCTGATCCAAAATCCTGGTCAGGTCGCAGTCACCTGGGCGAACATCGATGAAGTGGCCGAATCGTACCGCGGCGCTCCCGGACCGGTGTTGAACGGCGTGATGCCGATGCCCGTTCGATTTTGGCGAATGGGCATTGGCGAAATGAGGTTGGATCGATGTCCGCTTCCTCCGGTATGAAATGCTGAAAAGCCAGACGGAGGACATGCCATGCCTGGGCCGCTCAGCGGGATCCGCGTGCTGGAACTCGGCCAGCTCATCGCCGCGCCCTTCGCCGCGCGCCTGATGGCGGAGTTCGGCGCCGAGGTGATCAAGGTCGAGCCGCCGGGCGACGGCGACCCCTTGCGCAGGTGGCGCAAGATGCACGAGGGCACCTCGCTCTGGTGGTACCTGCAGTCGCGCAACAAGAAGTCGATCGCGGTCAATCTGAAATCGCCGGACGGCCTCGACGTTGTGAAACAGCTCGCGCGCAGTGCCGACGTCGTGATCGAGAACTTCCGCCCCGGCGGCCTGGAGAAGCTGGGGCTCGGCTGGGACGTGCTCTCGGCCCTCAACCCCAACCTCGTGATGGTCCGCATCTCGGGCTACGGCCAGACCGGGCCCTACCGCGACCGGCCGGGCTTCGGCGCCATCGGCGAGGCGATGGGCGGCATCCGCTACACCACCGGCAGCCCCGAGGCGCCCCCGGCCCGCGTCGGCGTCAGCATCGGCGATACGCTGGCCTCCCTCCACGGCGTTATGGGCGCCCTGATGGCCCTGCTCCGGGTGAAGATGGGCCAGGGTGCAGGCCAAGTCATCGACGTCTCACTCGTCGAGAGCGTGTTCAACGTCATGGAGAGCCTGGTGCCCGAATACGACCTACTGGGCGAGGTGCGCACCCGCACCGGCGGCGCGCTGCCCGGCATCACGCCCTCCAACACCTACCCGACGCGGGACGGCGGCTACGTCGTCATCGCGGGCAACAGCGACCCGATCTTCCGCCGCCTGATGACGATGATCGGCCGAGTCGATCTCGCCGAGGACCCGGCTCTGCGCAGCAACGACGGCCGCTCGAAACAAGCCGCGATGCTCGACGCCGTGATCAGCGACTGGTCGGCCGCCCGCACCGTCGAGGAGGCGCTCGCGGCCCTCGACGCCGCCGATGTGCCGGCGGGCCGGATCTACTCGGTGGCCGACATCGTGGCCGACCCGCATTACCAGGCCCGCGGGATGATTTTGCCCGCCGACCTGCCCGGCGGCCAGCAGGTGAAGATGCCCGGCATCGTGCCGAAGCTCTCCGAGACCCCCGGCGAGGTGCGCTGGCAGGGCCCGGCGCTGGGGCAGCACACCGATTCCGTCCTCGCCGATCTCGGCCTCGACGCCGAGCGCATCGCCCGCCTGCGCGAGACGGGAGCGGTGGCATGAGCGAGCACATGGTCGTCCAGGAGGTCGCCACCCGCGACGGCTTCCAGATCGAGCCGGTCTTCGTGGAGACGGCCGAGAAGATCCGGCTGATCGACGCGCTCGCCGCCGCCGGCTTCAGCCGGATCGAGGTCTCGTCCTTCGTCTCCCCGAAGGCGGTGCCGGCGCTCAGTGACGCGGCGGAGGTCTTCGCAGGGATCGCCCGGCGCCCCGGTACGATCTACGTGGCGCTCGTGCCGAACCCCAAGGGCGCCGAGCGTGCGCTCCAGGCCCGGGTCGACGAGATCAACCTTGTGGCCTCGGTGAGCGAGACGCACAACCGCGCCAATATGGGCATGACCCCCGAGGCGTCGATCGAGGGCTTCGGGCGCATCATGGAGACGGTGCGGGGATCGGGCGTCAGCGTGAACGCGACCGTCGCGACCGCCTTCGGCTGCCCGTTCGAGGGCGACCAGCCCGCCGACAAGGTGTTGGCCCAGGTCGAGCGGTATCGCGCCCTCGGCGTGGACGGCGTGACGCTCGCCGACACCACCGGCATGGCCAACCCGCGGCAGGTCGCCGGCCTCGTCGAGCGGGTTCTGCCCGCGCTCGGCGCGGACCGCCTGACCCTGCACTTCCACAACACCCGCGGCCTCGGCCTCGCCAACGTGCTGGCCGCCTACCAGGCGGGCGCCCGCCGCTTCGACGCGGCGCTGGGCGGTCTCGGCGGCTGTCCCTTCGCGCCGGGGGCCACGGGCAACATCTGCACCGAGGATCTGGTCAGCATGGCGCACGAGATGGGACTGGCGACCGGCCTCGATCTGGACGCCTTGCTGGCTCTCGCGCGCGACCTGCCGCGCCTCGTCGGCCACGACGTGCCGGGCCAGGTCGCCAGGGCCGGCCGTCCTTCCGACCTGCACCCGGCGCCCCCGCTCAAGGCCGCCTGAACACCGCTTCCCGCGGAGAAGCCGCCCGTCCCGAAGGCGGCCCCGCAGCCGTGACGCTCGTCCCCGGCGGCCCCGCCCCGCCGGCCGCGACGCCGCGTTCCCGATCCCATCCCGGAGGAAACCCCATGACCATCGCCTTGTCCGGAACGCCGGCCGCCGCCGAGGCGGCGAGCGAGGCGAGCGTGGTGCGCAAGGTCGCGTGGCGGTGCATGCCGCTGATCATGATCTGCTACATGTTCGCCTTCTTCGACAGGATCAACATCAGCTTCGCCAAGTTCCAGCTCCAGAGCGACCTCGGCTTCAGCAACGTCGCCTACGGGCTCGGCGCGAGCATGTTCGTGGTCGGCTACGTGCTCTTCGAGGTGCCGTCGAACCTGATGTTGTACAAGGTTGGGGCGCGCCGCTGGATCGCCCGGATCATGATCTCCTGGGGCATCGCCACAGCCCTGATGATCTTCATCCGTACCGAGTGGCACTTCTACGTGCTGCGCTTCATCATCGGCGCGATGGAGGCGGGCTTCGCACCGGGCATCCTGTACTATCTGACCCTCTGGTTCCCGGCCTCGTTCCGCGGCCGCGTCACCTCCTTCATGTTCGTGGCCTCGGCCTTCTCCGGCATCTTCGGCGCGCCGGTGGCGGGCCTCATCCTCGGCGGCCTCAACGGCGTGGCCGGGTTCGCCGGCTGGCAGTGGCTGTTCCTGGCCGGCGGTATCCCCTGCCTGATCCTCGGCGCCCTGGTGCTCACCCGCCTCGACGACCAGATCGCGGACGCGCGCTGGCTGTCGGAATCCGAGAAGACGCTGCTCGCCTCGCGCATCGCCCACCAGAACAAGGGCATCGGCGACCACTCGCTCTGGGGCGCCATCAAGCAGCCGGGCTTCCTGCTGATCGCGCTGATCTACTTCATGCTGCAGGTCGGCTCCTACGGGCTGAACTTCTGGGGGCCGGATCTGATCAAGACCGCGAGCGGGGGCCAGGCGGCCTCGGTCGGTTTCCTCACGGCGATCCCCTATATCTGCGGCGCGATCAGCATGGTGGTGGTCGGGCGCCTCTCCGACGCCTCGGGCGAGCGGCCGAAATTCGTGGCGGGCCTCGCGATCGCCGCCGCCCTCGGCTTCTTCGCGGCGGGCCTGTTCGATCGGCAGATCGTACCCCTGATGGTCGCGCTGGCGCTCCTGGGCTCGGGCATCGTCGCCTCGATCCCGACCTTCTGGACGCTGCCGGCCAAGCTCGTCACGGGCGTGGGCGCTGCGGGCGGCATCGCGCTCATCAACACGCTGGGCCAGT
Source organism: Methylobacterium radiodurans (assembly GCF_003173735.1). Taxonomy (NCBI): domain Bacteria; kingdom Pseudomonadati; phylum Pseudomonadota; class Alphaproteobacteria; order Hyphomicrobiales; family Methylobacteriaceae; genus Methylobacterium; species Methylobacterium radiodurans. The sequence continues at coordinate 1,261,298 of NZ_CP029551.1, forward strand.
TCGGCGGCATCGTCAGCCCCGTGGCGGTGGGTTGGGTGAAGGACCTCACCGGCTCCACCACGCCTGCCCTCTACGGCATCGGCTGCCTCTGCCTCGTGGCCGCCGGGCTCCTGCTCTTCGCGATGCCCGAGAGCCTGCGCCGCAGCGACCGCGCCTCGTAAGGCCGGCCTGCGGCCCCGCGACACGTTTCTAGGGCCGATCCAGGACGCGATTCTGGATGAAGATTGCAGAAGGGAGGGATCGATGGCGCTGAACCTGACGCGGAAGCTGATCCAGTCGCACCTCGCCGAGGGCGGCCCGATGCCGGGCTCCGAGATCGCGCTCACGATCGACCGAGGAAACGCCATGTTCACACGACGCAGCCTGCTCGCCACCGCCGCGACGGGGGCCGGCCTCATCGCCTGCCCGGCCCTCCTGCGGGCGCAGAGCCCGAAGATCCTCAAGCTGTCGCACCAGTTCCCGGGCGGCACGATCGACCAGGGCGACGCCCGCGACCGCATCGCCCGCCGCTTCGGCCAGGCGGTCGAGCAGCGCACCAACGGCAGCCTGCAGGTGCAGGTCTACCCGACCTCCTCGCTGATGAAGACGCTGGCCCAGTTCAGCGCCGTGCGGAAGGGCGCGCTCGACATGAGCCTCGTGCCGCTCTCCTACGCGGGCGGCGAGGTGGTCGAGACCAATCTCGCGCTGATGCCGGCCCTCGTCTCCAGCTACGAGCAGGCCGCCAAGTGGCGCACCGCCCGGATCGGCGAGGAGCTCGCGAAGACGCTCAGTGACAAGGGCGTGATCATCCTCACCTGGATCTGGCAGTCGGGCGCCGTCGCCTCGCGGGTGAAGCCGATCCTGGAGCCCGCCGACGTGAAGGGCGTGAAGATCCGCGGCGGCGGCCGCGAGATGGACATGATGTTCCAGGCGGCCGGCGGTATCGTCTCCACCATGCCGTCGAGCGAGATGTATATCGGCATGCAGACCGGTGCGCTCGAGGCGGCGGTGAGCGCCTCGACCAGCCTGATCTCCTTCCGGCTCGACGAGATGACCAAGAACCTGACCGCGGGTCGCGGCCGCTCGTTCTGGTTCATCCTGGAGCCGCTCATCATGTCGAAGGCGACCTTCGACGCGCTGACCCCCGAGCAGCAGAAGGCGGTCCGCGACGTCGGCCAGGAGATGGAGGCCTTCTCGTTCGAGGCGGCGAAGGCGGACGACGAGGAGATCGTGAAGATCTACGCGGCCCGCGGCGCCAAGGTGCACGACCTCACCGACGCGCACATCGCCAAGTGGAAGGATCTCGCCCGCGACACCGCCTGGAAGGACTTCGCCGGCAAGAACGCCCGCTGCGCGGAGCTTCTGAAGCTCGCCGAGCAGGTCGCGTAGCGGGGACCTGCCGGACGCGCCCATCATCCGGCGGACCGTCCTCCGACACCCCCGCCGTCATCCGGGCTCCGCTGACGCGACCCCGGGATGACGGCGCGCGAGCGGTACGGAACCGCTCACCCGGCCATCGGCTCCGAAGCCGTATCAGGCCAGGAGCCCCGTTCGGCGCCCCAGCCCGAGCGTGAGCCCTGCGCCCGCGAACATCGCGAGGCCGAAGACCCAGCCTGAGACCGCTCCGGCCATGATGCCGGAGAGCAGCGTGCCGACGCTGCAGCCGAGCCCCGTCATCGCGCCCCAGCCGAGCAGCGCCCCGCCGACGAGCCCGCGCAGCACCTGTCCCCCCGTCGGCCGGGCCGGACGGAACTGCCCGGCGGCGAGCGCCGCCGCGAAGGAGGCCAGCACGAGGCCGCCGATGAAGAGCCCGTTCGGCGTCAGCACGGCGTCCCGCACCGCGGTGGCGCAGCCCCGGAAGCTGTCGAGCCCCTCCAGCCGCTCGGGCAGGAGCCCGAGAGACCCCGCCGCCTGCCGGGCACGGCCGCCGATCTCCGCCGTCACCCCGAGCGGGCCGACCCGCAGATAGGCCAGCGTGCCGATCGCCCCGACCGCGAGGCCGCCGAGCCAGACCGGCCAGCGCCCCGTGAACACCGCCCGCAGCGGATCGGACCGCGTCGCCGGGCGCGCCCGCGGCTCCGGCTCCGCGACCGGCAGGTGCCGCAGCAGCACCCAGGCCAGGGCCGCGAGCAGGCCGAGCCCAGCCGCGAGGCTGCCCGCGTAGCCGAGATGGCGCGGCAGCCACAGCACCGGCACCTCGGACACGCTGGCGAGGTAGAGCGGGTTCCAGGTCGCGAATCCGAGGACGAAGCCGGCGCCCGTGCCGACGAGCGCGAAGGGCGCGGTCGGCGAGCCCTCGCCGAGGCGGTAGAGATGCGCGCTGATGCAGGAGCCCGATACCGCCATGCCGGCCCCGAACACCAAACCGGCCAGGACGAGCACCGGTCCGACCGGCCCGATATGCGCGTCCGGCGGCAGGCGCGTGCCGCCGGGGTCCGGCATCCAGGCGCCGAGGACGACCGCGTAGCCGGCAAGCCCTGCGGCGAGCGCCGCCAGGATGCCCAGCAGCCCGCGCGGGTCGCCCTCCACCAGGAAGTCCCGCCACTGGCAGTAGAAGCAGAACCGGCTGCGCTGCAGCACGAAGCCGAACAGCGCGCCGAAGGTGAGCGACAGGGCGAGCCGCGTCCCCCCGGGTTGCCCGGCGAGCCACCACGCCGCCGCCGCGAGAACCGCCGCGAGGCCGAGCGGCGCGAGCCGGCGCGGGAGCGCCCGCGCGGCGGAGCCGGCGGGCGCGTAGGGCCGGGGGAGGGGGGCCGCCCCCTCCGCGAGGCTGTCCGTCACTTGCCGCCCCAGACCGTCCCGGCGAGATTCACCACCGGCACGCCGACCGCGTTGCCGTACTCGGTCCAGGAGCCGTCGTAGTTGCGGGCCTGATAGCCGAGGATCCGGCTCAGCACGAACCACGAGTGGCTGGAGCGCTCGCCGATGCGGCAGGAGGTGATGATCGGCTTCGTGCCGTCGATGCCCGCGGCGGCGTAGAGCGCCTTCAGTTCGGCCGGGGACTTGATCGTGCCGTCCGCGTTCACCGCCTTGCCCCAGGGCACGTTGACCGAGCCCGGGATGTGGCCGGCGCGGATCGCGAGTTCCTGCACGCCGGCCGGCGCGATGATCTTTCCGCTGAACTCGTCGGGCGAGCGGATGTCGAGGATCTGCTCGTCGCGCTCCTTCTTCGCCACCGCCAGCACGTCGCTAAAGCGGGCCCGGAGGGCGGGCGAGGCCGACGCCGGGGTGAAGCCGGAGGCCGCGACGTCGGCGCTGCGGGTGTCGAGCGGCCGCTTCTCGGCCTCCCACTTCTTGCGGCCGCCGTCGAGGAGCTTCACGTTGTCGACGAGGCCGTACTGGGCGAAGACCCAGGCGCCCCAGGCGGCGAACCAGTTGTTGTTGTCGCCGTAGAGCACCACCGTGGTGTCCCGGTCGATGCCGAGGCGCCGCACCAGGGCGGTGAACTTCTCGGGGCCGGCGATGTCGCGGCTCACCGTCTCGACGAGGTCGGTGTGCCAGACGACGTTCTGGGCGCCCGGGATGTGGCCGCGCTCGAACACGCCCGGCTCCACGCTGACCTCGACGATCCGGACCTTCTTGGCGTCGAGGTTCTTCTCCAGCCACTCGGTCGAGACGAGGGGGCTGTCCTGCGGGTCGGCCTTGATGGCGGCCGGCCCGGCAGGCCTGGCCGCCGGTTCCTGCGCGAGGGCCTGGGACAGGGGCAGGAGGGTGCCTGCGGCGAGGGCGAGCAGGCGAGCGGATTGGCGCAGCACGGGATAGGCTCCGGAATGAGGCAGGCGAAGCTCTTCGGGCCGGGACGGTCGATTCCGCCGCCGACACGCAGGTCACGTCTTGGATCTTGATGAAACTGTCGTGTGCGTGCCGCTGCCCTGATCCACGGCTCAGCACGGATCTTCGGAAAGACCATGCCGTAATCGTCTTCGGGCTGCCGCAGCGCTGAAAATCTATTGTCGATCTTCGCGCTGCGTCAAGAAAATCGTGTTCTCTTTTGCTGTATTCACGGAAACGTCTGCTTGCGCCGTTTCTGCGCGAAGATGAAGAACTATCTTCGCCGCTGGAACGTGCGCGGCGTCGCCCACCGGTCCGTGCGCCGGGTCAAGCAGAGGTCCCAACGCCATCACCCAGGCTAGGATGAGACGTTCTGCGCTAAGATTGGGACGGACAGTCATTTTTTTTCTGCCCCGGATCATGTCGTCTCGTCGCACACGGGAAGTGTGTTCGACGCGGGGCGTGTAATGGATCAGCGGGCGGCGTTTCTACCGAACTGGCTGCGCAGGCGGCGCTTCTCGCCGAAGGCCAAGCGGCTGATCGCGGCGGCGCTCCAGCGCCGCAGGACGGCACCGGATACGGCGCCCCGAAGCGGGATGGTCCGCGCCTCAGCGACCATCATACCGTTCCCGCGCCGGTGAGGATCCGCGTCCGGAACGGAGAAGGGGCGGACGGCCCGCGCCGTCCGCCCCTTCTCACGGGCGTGCGATGGTGGCGGCCCTGATCAGCCGCGCTGCTCCAGCGGCACGTATTCGCGCCGGTCCGGTCCGATATAGAGCTGACGCGGCCGGCCGATCTTCTGGGACGGATCCTCGATCATCTCGGCCCACTGCGCGATCCAGCCGACCGTGCGGGCAACGGCGAACAGCACCGTGAACATGTCGGTCGGGAAGCCCATCGCCTTCAGGGTGATGCCCGAATAGAAATCGATGTTCGGGTAGAGCTTCTTCTCGATGAAGTACCCGTCCTTGAGGGCGATCTCCTCGAGCTTCACCGCGACCTCGAGCAGCGGGTCGTCCTGCTTGCCGAGTTCCTTCAGCACTTGATGGGTGGTGGCCTGCATCAGGCGGGCGCGCGGATCGTAGTTCTTGTAGACCCGGTGACCGAAGCCCATCAGGCGGAACGGATCGTTCTTGTCCTTGGCCTTGGCGACGTAGGCGTCGACCCGGTCGGGCGTGCCGATCTCCATCAGCATCTTCAGCGCCGCCTCGTTGGCGCCGCCATGGGCCGGCCCCCACAGGCAGGCGATGCCGGCCGCGATGCAGGCGAAGGGGTTGGCGCCGGACGAGCCCGCGAGACGCACCGTCGAGGTCGAGGCGTTCTGCTCGTGGTCGGCGTGCAGGATGAAGATCCGGTCGAGCGCCTTCGAGAAGACCGGGTTGACTTGGAACTCCTCGCACGGAACTGCGAAGCACATCCGCAGAAAGTTCGAGGTGTAGTCGAGCTCGTTCTTCGGGTACACGAAGGGCTGACCGATCGAGTACTTGTAGGCCATCGCCGCAAGCGTCGGCATCTTGGCGATCATGCGGATCGAGGCGATCATCCGCTGCTGCTCGTCCGAGATGTCGGTCGAGTCGTGGTAGAAGGCCGAGAGCGCGCCCACGCAGGCCACCATCACGGCCATCGGGTGCGCGTCGCGGCGGAAGCCGGAGAAGAAGCGGTTCATCTGGTCGTGCACCATGGTGTGGCGCGTGACCCGGTAGTCAAAATCGGCCTTCTGGGCTTCGGTCGGCAATTCGCCGAACAGCATCAGGTAGCAGGTCTCGAGGAAGTCGCCCTTCTCGGCGAGCTGCTCGATCGGGTAGCCGCGGTAGAGCAGCACGCCCTCGTCACCGTCGATATAGGTGATCTTCGACTCGCAGGAGGCCGTCGAGGTGAAGCCCGGATCGAAGGTGAAGGCACCGGTCTGGGCGTAGAGCTTGCCGATGTCGACGACGTCCGGACCGATGGTCCCCTTCTTGACCGGAAGCTCGACCTGCTTCCCGTCCACCGTAATGCTGCTGGATGCGCTCATGGGACGTCGACCTCTCCTGACGAGGGTGCGTTGCCGGCTACGTGCCGCGGCCCGAGGCCTTGGCCCGAACTCGGGGCACCGGAAGCATTTTGCTGCAGGTGCTCACAGGTGCATCGGGTTAGCGGATCGGTCGGACGCCAGCAACGGGGCAGGTGACATCCGCCCCGGAACGCCTAGCGAAATCCGGGCCGCACGGTCGATTCCCGGCAGCCCGCAGGAGTCACCCGGCCTGATCGCGCAGGCGCGCGAGGCTCTCCTCCCGCCCGAGCACCGCCATCACGTCGAAGAGCGGCGGCGAGGTGGTGCGGCCGGTGAGAGCTGCACGCAAGGGTTGCGCCACCTGGCCGAGCTTCACCCCGGCCCCCTCGGCGAAGGCGCGCACGGCGGCCTCCGTCTCGGCGGCTCCCCACGCGGGCAGCGCCTCAAGCGGCGGCAGCACCGCGGCGAGGCGCGCCCTGGCCTCGGGCACGAGCAGCGCGGCGGCCTTCTCGTCGAGGGCGAGTGGACGCGGCGCGTAGAGGTAGTAGGCGCTGTCGAGGAGTTCGATCAGGGTCTTGGCGCGCTCCTTCAGCCCCGGCATCGCCGCCAGCAGCTTCTCGCGCAGGTCGTCCGGCAGGGGAGCGGAGAGGCCGCGGGCCGGGCCGACATGGGGCAGCATCGCCTCGATCGCGGCCAGCAGGTCGGCATCGGCCGTGCCGCGGATGTAGAGGCCGTTGAGGTTCTCAAGCTTGGCGAAGTCGAAGCGCGCGGCCGAGCGGCCGACCGCCTTGAGGTCGAAGGCCGCCACCATCTCGTCGGTCGAGAACACCTCCTGGTCGCCGTGGCTCCAGCCGAGGCGCACGAGGTAGTTGCGGAGCGCGTTCGGCAGGTATCCGAGGTCGCGGTAGGCATCGACGCCGAGCGCCCCGTGGCGCTTCGAGAGCTTCGCCCCGTCCGCCCCGTGGATCAGCGGGATATGAGCCATGGCCGGCACGTCCCAGCCCATCGCCCGATAGATCTGGCTCTGGCGGGCGGCGTTGGTGAGGTGGTCGTCGCCGCGGATGATCTGGGTGACGCCCATGTCGTGGTCGTCCACCACCACGGCCAGCATGTAGGTCGGCGTGCCGTCCGAGCGCAGCAGGACGAGATCGTCGAGGTCGCGATTGGCCCAGGTCACGCGGCCCTGCACCGCGTCGTCCACCACGGTCTCGCCCTCGGTGGGCGCGCGCAGCCGGATGACGTAGGGCGCGCCGGCCGGGGCCTCGGCCGGGTCACGGTCGCGCCAGCGCCCGTCGTAGCGGGAGGGCTTGCCCGCGGCCCGGGCCTGCTCGCGCATCTGGGCGAGTTCCTCGGCCGTGGCGTAGCAGCGATAGGCGTTGCCGGCAGCGAGCAGGCTCTCGGCGACCTCCCGGTGCCGGTCGGCGCGGGCGAACTGGAACACCACGTCCCCGTCCCAATCGAGACCGAGCCAGCGCATCCCGTCGAGGATCGCGTCGATCGCCCCTTGGGTCGAGCGCTCGCGGTCGGTGTCCTCGATGCGCAGCAGCATCCGGCCGCCGTGATGGCGTGCGTAGAGCCAGTTGAACAGCGCGGTGCGGGCGCCCCCGATATGGAGGTAGCCCGTGGGCGAGGGCGCGAAGCGCGTGACGACGGGTGACGACATCGATCTCGGGGTGCAGGTGCGGCGCGCGGAGCCTTGGGAGACGCGCGGGCTCGCGGGCGAACGGGAATAGGGCGGCCGGCCCTGTGGGGCGCGGCGGCAGTGGCTGTAGCATGGCCCCGCCGATGCGTTAAGAAAGCGTTGACGCCGCGTGAATGTTCACGACGCGCTGACGGACGGCCCGGATCATGGAGCGGATCGGCGCGCGGGGAAGCGGCGGGAACCTCGTGCTCGGCGTCCCGCTGCGTCGCGCGCCCGGGCTCGTCCTGCCGGCGCTCCGCGGCTGGGTCGGCGGCTGCCTCGCCGCGGAGGCCGCGCAGCGGCGGCTGTTCCCCTGGCTCGCCGTCGCCTTCGGGGCCGGCATCCTCCTGTTCTTCGGTCTGGCGGACGGCGCGCCCGCTCTCGCGGCGCCGCTCGGCGCGGCCGCCCTCTGCCTCGGGCTGACACCCCGGCTCGGCACCCGGCCCGCCGTCCTGGCTCTCGCGCTCGCGTTGGCGGCGGCCCTCCTCGGCTTCGCGGCCGCGGCCTGGCGCGTCTCGCGGGTCGCGGGGCCGGTCCTCGCCCGCACCACCATCGCGCCGCTCGCCGGCCTCGTCGAATCCCTGGAGGAGCGCGAGGAGGGCGCCCGGCTGGTGATCCGGGTCACCCGCTTCGGCGCGCTGACCCCGGAGGAGACCCCGCGGCGGGTGCGGGTGTCGTTCAAGAAGGCGCCGCCCGTGACGCCCGGCGACGCGATCGAGGCGACCGCGCGCCTGCTGCCTCCGCCGGAGGCCGCCCGGCCCGGCGGCTACGACTTCGCCCGCGACGCATGGTTTCGCGGCATCGGCGCGGTGGGCTCACTGACCGGCAAGATCGTGGTGCGCTCACCCGCCGAGGCGCCGGGCCTGTCCGCGCGTCTCACCGCCCTCGTGGACGCGGCGCGCAATGCCCTCACCCGGCGCATCGCCGAGGCGACCGGCGGACAGGCCGGTGCGGTCGCCGCCGCCCTCGTCACCGGCAAGCGCGGGCTGATCGCGCCCGCCACCAGCGAGACCCTGCGGGCGGCGGGGATCTACCACGTCGTCTCGATCTCCGGTCTCCACATGGTGCTGGCGGCGGGCGTGGTGTTCTGGCTGATCCGGGCGGGACTGGCGCTGGTGCCGCACCTCGCCCTGTTCTGGCCGATCAAGAAGATCGCGGCGGCCGTCGCGATGCTCGGCGTCACCGCCTACTGCGTCTTCTCCGGCTGGGACGTCGCGGCCGAGCGCGCGCTCGTGATGACGCTGATCATGCTGGGCGCGATCCTCGTGGACCGCCCGGCGCTCTCGATGCGCAACCTCGCGCTGGCGGCCCTCGTCGCGCTCGCCCGCGAGCCCGAGGCGCTCCTCGGCCCGAGCTTCCAGATGTCGTTCGGGGCGGTGGCCGGGCTGATCGCCTGCGCGCGGCTCGTCGGCGGCGGGCTGTTCCGGCAGGAGGGGGCGGGGCGGATCGGTCGGCTCTACGGCGCGGTGCTCGCCGCGGTGGTCGGCACGCTCGCCACGACCCTGGTGGCCCAGATCGCCACAGCCCCCTTCGCGACCTACCATTTCCAGACCGTGCAGCCCTTCGGGCTCCTCGGCAACGCGCTGACCCTGCCGCTGGTCTCGCTCGCGGTGATGCCGGCGGCCGTGCTCGGCATCCTGGCCTACCCCTTCGCCCTCGACCTGCCGGTCTGGTGGCTGATGGGGCAGGCGGTGCGGGGGATGCTGGCGATCTCCGGGTGGATCGAGGGATTCGGCGGCGCAACGCTCGTCGTGCCGGCCTTCGGCAGCGCGGCGCTCGGGCTCTTCGCCGCCGCGCTTCTGCTGGCGACGCTGCCGGCCTCGGGCCTGCGCTGGCTCGCGCTCCTGCCGGGCGCCTGCGGGCTCGCGCTCGCCGCCGCGCCGGAGCGCCACGACCTCTACGTCGACCGGCAGGGCGGCGGGGCGGCTCTGCGCGGCGCGGACGGTCGGCTGATCACCCTCGGGCGCCCCTCGGGCTTCGTGCTGGAGCAGTGGCTGAAGGCGGACGGTGACGGGCGCAAACCCGCGGATCTGGGCGGCGGCACCTGCGACCGGCTCGGCTGCGTCGGTCACCTCGCGGACGGGCGGGCGGTCGCCCTCGTGCGCGACCGGCGCGCCTTCGCCGAGGATTGCGCCCGCGCCGCGGTGATCGTCACGGGGCTCGGCGCGCCGCCCGGATGTGCCGCCACTGTCGTGATCGATCGGGCCTATCTCACCCGGTACGGGGCGACTGCGCTGCGGGTGATGCCGGACGGTACGCTCGTCCTCCTTCACGCCCGGGATCCCGCCCGGTCCGCGCCCTGGTCGCCGGTCGCCCGACCGCCGCCGCAAACAGAGAAGGCTCCGCAGCCGGCAGCCGCGGAGCCTTCCCGGGACGAGCCGCCCGGTGTGCCGGACGATTCCGAGCCGTAGCGCCGGTCAGTAGCGGCGCACGAGGCTGACCAGCCGGCCCTGGATCTGCACCCGGTCGGGGCCGAGCACGCGGGTCTCGTAGGCCGGGTTGGCGGCCTCAAGCGCGATCGATGAGCCGCGCTTGCGCAGCCGCTTGAGCGTCGCCTCCTCGTCGTCGATCAGCGCCACGATGATGTCGCCGGTGTTGGCCGTGTCCTGCTTGCGGATCACCACGAGGTCGCCGTCGAGGATGCCGGCCTCGACCATCGAGTCGCCGCGCACCTCCAGGGCGTAGTGCTCGCCGCCCGCCAGGAAGTCCGGCGACAGGGTGATGGCCGAGCTCTGGTTCTGGATCGCCGAGATCGGCGTACCGGCGGCGATCCGGCCCATGACCGGGATCGAGACGGCGCGGCCCTGCTCGTCGGTGAACTGGGTCGTGGTGGGCCGGGGCGGCACCGCCTTGGCCCGGCCACCCTCGACCACGCTCGGGGTGAAGCGGCGCGGCTCGGGCGCGGCGGCGGCGGTCGCCGGTCCGAGGCTCTCGGGCAGGCGGATCACCTCGATGGCGCGCGCCCGGTTCGGCAGGCGGCGCAGGAAGCCGCGCTCCTCCAGGGCCGTGATCAGCCGGTGGATGCCCGACTTCGACTTGAGGTCGAGCGCGTCCTTCATCTCGTCGAAGGAGGGCGGCACGCCGCTCTCGCGCATCCGCTGCTGGATGAAGCGCAGGAGATCCAGCTGTTTACGCGTCAGCATCGGGCGGCACTCGCATTCGGGACAGGCAGAATCGCGGCTTCGGAAACAAACCACGAACACGTTAAACGTTCCGCAAGTGTTCCGCAAGCGGGTGCTCCGAAAGCGCCCGCACGCGCGTCAGATCAGCCGGCGGTCGAGACGTATGATGCGGCAGGGATCGCCCGCCCGCGCGGGTGGGGCGTGCGGCTCGCGGATCAGCAGGGCCTCGGCCTGGCCGAGCACCGCGAGCATCGAGGAATCCTGGCGCCGCTCCGGCGTCGCCTCCGGCAGGCGGTCGGACGCGGTGCGCAGGGTCGCCCGCATGTAGTCCTGGCGGCCGTCATTGGCCTCGAGGTCGCGGCCGAGGGTCGCCGGCTCGCTGCGGTCCTCGCCCGCACGCGGGTCGCCGAGCAGGGCGCGGACCGCCGGCAGGACGAAGAGCAGCCCGCAGACGATCGAGGAGACCGGGTTGCCGGGCAGCCCGATCACCAGCATGGGCCCGAGCCGGCCGTGCATCAGCGGCTTGCCGGGGCGGAGCGCCACGCGCCAGAAGCCGAGTTCCAGGCCCTCCCTGGCCAGCGCCGCCTGGACGAGGTCGTGGTCGCCGACCGAGGCGCCGCCGAGCGTCACCAGGAGGTCGGCCCGGGCCTCGCGCGCGCGCCGGAAGGCGTCCTCAAGGGCGGCGTGGTCGTCGCGCACGACGCCGAGGTCGATCGCCTCGCCGCCGGCCTCTCCGACGAGGGCGGAGAGCGCGAAGGTGTTCGAGGCGACGATCTGGTCCCAGGCCGGCGGCTCGCCCGGCAGGACCAGCTCATCGCCGGTCGCCAGGATCGCGACGCGGGGACGGCGCCGCATGCCGAGAACCGGGTGCCCGGCGGCGGCGGCGAGCGCGATGCGGCGCGCGTCGAGGGTCTCGCCCGCCCGCAGGAGCGTGTCGCCGGCCGAGAAGTCGAGCCCGGCGCGGCGGACGAAGCGGTCGGGCACGACCGGCTCCAGCACGCGCACCCGGTCATCCTGGGCCTCGGCGTTCTCCTGGATCAGGATCGCGTCCGCCTCCTCCGGCACGGGAGCACCGGTGAAGATCCGCACGGCCTCGCCGGCCCCGAGCGCGCCGCGGAAGCCGTGGCCCGCGGCGCTTGTGCCGACGCACCGCAGGAACGCGCCGGCCCGGTCGGCGTCGGCGCTCCGCACCGCGTAGCCGTCCATGGCGGAGGCACGGAAGGGGGGCTGCGTGCGGGAGGCGGCCACGTCGGCCGCGAGCGTGCGGCCGACGGCCTGGCCGAGCGGAACATCCTCGGCCTCGACCGGTCCGGGCACGCTCGCCAGGATCCGGGCGAGCGCCTCCGCGACCGGGATCGGGCCGCTCACGCCTCGGCCCTGTAGGCGCCCGAGCGGCCGCCGTCCTTCGCCATGAGCCGCACGCCCTCGATGCGCATGCCGCGATCGACCGCCTTCACCATATCGTAGACGGTGAGGCAGGCGACCGAGACGGCGGTCAGCGCCTCCATCTCGACGCCGGTCGGGCCCTGCACTCGCACCTCCGCGGTCACGCGGAGGCCCGGCAGGTCATCGTCGATCGCGCAGTCGACCCGCACCTTGGAGAGGAGCAGCGGGTGGCAGAGCGGGATCAACTCGTGGGTGCGCTTCGAGGCCATGATGCCGGCGAGCCGTGCCGTGCCGATCACGTCGCCCTTCTTGGCGTCGCCCTCGCGGATCAGCGCCAGAGTCTCGGGCCGCATCACCACGCAGCCCTCGGCGGTCGCCGTGCGGTCGGTCGCGGCCTTCTCGGTGACGTCGACCATGTTGGCCGCGCCGCTGGCGTCGAGATGGGTGAGCCCGCTCATGCCCTCCCTCACGCCTTGTCGCCGAAGAGCAGCGCGCGGGTCGCGGCGGTCACGTTGGCCTGCCGCATCAGGCTCTCGCCGACCAGCACCGTGTCGAGTCCGTGCTCGCGCAGGCGCAGCACGTCGGCGTGGGTGGAGATACCGCTCTCGGCCACCGCGATGCGATCCTGCGGGATGCCCGGCGCGAGGCGGATCGCGGTCTCGAACGAGACTTCGAAGGTCTTCAGGTTGCGGTTGTTCACGCCGATCATGGCGGCGCCGAGCGGGATTGCGCGGGCCAGTTCCGCCTCGTCGTGCACCTCGACCAGCGCGTCCATGCCGAGATCGTCCGCGGTCTCGACCAGCGCCGCGGCCTCCTCGTCCTCCAGGCAGGCCATGATGACGAGGATGCAGTCGGCGCCCCAGGCGCGGGCCTCGTAGACTTGGTAGGGCTCGAACAGGAAGTCCTTGCGCAGAACCGGCAGGGCGCAGGCCTCCCGCGCCTCGGTCAGGTACTCGGGCCTGCCCTGGAACGAGGGCTCGTCGGTGAGAACCGACAGGCAGGTGGCGCCCCCGGCCGCGTAGGCCCTGGCGAGCGCGGCCGGCTCGAAATCGGCCCGGATCAGACCCTTCGAGGGCGAGGCCTTCTTCACCTCGGCGATGAGCGCCGGGCGGCCTTGCCCGACATGCGCCCGGATCGCCGCCGCGAAGCCGCGGGGCGGCTCGGCCTTGGCGACGCGGGCTTCGAGCTTGGAGAGCGGCACGCGCAGCTTCGCCTCGGCGATCTCGCGGCGCTTGTAGGCCTCGATGCGCGCGAGCACGCTCGGGCGCTCGGGCGCCTCCGCGACGGCGGTCTCGGTGGGGAGGGCGGAGGACATCGGTGCTCCTCAGGCGTTCGAGACCGCGACGAGGCGGGCGAGCGTTGCGCGGGCCGCTCCCGAATCGATCGCATCCTGCGCCCGCACGACGCCCGCTTCCAGGGTGTCGGCCGCGCCTGCGACCACGAGGGCGGCGCCCGCATTGAGAACCGCGATGTCGCGATAGGCGTTGCGCGCGCCGTCGAGCACCTCGGCCAGCGCCCGGGCGTTGTGCTCGGGGTCGCCCCCGCGCAGGGCCTCGATCGGGTGCAGCGGCAGGCCGACCGCCCGCGGGTCGATGGTGAAGCGGGAGACCCGGCCCTCCTCCAGCGCGACGACCGCGGTCGGGCCCGTCACGGTGATCTCGTCGAGACCGTCCGAGCCGTGCACGGTCCAGACCCGGCGGCTGCCGAGCTCGGCCAGCACGCGGGTCAGCGGCTCGGCCCATTCCGCCTGCGAGACGCCGAAGAGCTGGTGCTCGACCCCGGCCGGGTTGGAGAGGGGCCCGAGCAGGTTGAAGATCGTGCGCACCGGCAATTCCGCCCGCACGGGCGCCACGTGCCGCATGGCGCCGTGATGCGCCTGGGCGAACATGAAGCAGAGCCCGGCATCCGCGAGGCAGCGGCTCAGCGCATCGGGCGACAGCCCGAGCTTCACGCCGAGCGCCGCCAGCACGTCGGCCGCGCCCGAGCGCGAGGTGGCGGCGCGGTTGCCGTGCTTGGCCACCGGCACGCCGCAGGCGGCGGTGACGATCGCGGCCAGCGTCGAGACGTTGTAGCTGCCCGAATGGTCGCCCCCGGTGCCGACGACGTCGATCGCGCCCGGCACCCCCGCCACCCGCACCATGCGGGCACGCATCGCCTCGACGGCGCCGACGATCTCGTTCGGGCTCTCGCCGCGGATCTTCAGGGCGATCAGGAAGGCGCCGGCCTGGACGGGCGTGACCTCGCCCGAGAGCAGGTCGTCGAAGGCGGCGCGGGCCTCGGCGCGGTCGAGCGCGAGGCCGCCCGCGACCTTCGCCAGATGGGGCTTGAACGAATCCATGCGCGCGGGGTGCTGTGCGGCCTCAGTCGCGGGCGTCAATGCACGCCGGAACCGCGCTTGTCACGCTCCGCGTGGCGGGACTCGCGCCGCTCGGCGTTCCAGGCGGCGGCGATGTCGAGGAAGTTGCTGAGCATTCGGCTGCCGTGGTGCGACAGCACGCTCTCGGGGTGGAACTGCACCGCGTGGACCGGCAGGTCCCGGTGCTCCAGGCCCATGATCAGCCCGTCTGCCTCCGCGGTCACGCCGAGCGTGTCGGGAAGCTTCGCGCGCTCCACCACCAGCGAGTGGTAGCGCGTGGCGTCGAAGCTGTCGTTGAGGCCGCGGAAGATGCCCGTCGCACCGTGCCGGATGGTCGAGACCTTGCCGTGCATGGGCGTGGGTGCGCGCACCACCTCCCCGCCGAAGGCCTGCCCGATCGCCTGCAGCCCGAGGCAGACGCCGAAGATCGGGATCTCGCTGCTCAGTTGCTTCACCGCGTCGAGGCAGATGCCCGCCTCGTTCGGCGTGCAGGGCCCGGGCGAGAGCACCAGCGCGTCCGGCGCCCGCGCGCGGATCTCCTCGACCGTGACCTGATCGTTGCGCACCACGTCGACCGCGCCGCAGAGCGGGCCGATCAGGTGGACGAGATTCCAGGTGAAGGAATCGTAGTTGTCGATGACGAGGACGTTGGCCATGGCCGGCGGCTTTCCGGAAACTCCCCGCCGATGTGGCCGGTGCGCGGCGCCGGGTCAACGGGTGTGGGGTAATGGGACCCCTACCGGCGCGAGCCGCGGTGGCGGTTGCCGGTGGTGCGGATGCCCGCGGGCCGTCCGGGCGGGTTCGGCTTGAACGGGCGCCCGGCCGAGGCCTTCGCTCCCTTGCTCCCCGGCCGCTTGGCGCCGGAGCGGGCGCGGCCCTCGGACAAGAGCTCGAAGCGCAAGGCGCCCGCGCTCGGCGCGGCCTCGACGAGGCGCACCTCCACCCGGTCGCCGAGCCGGAAAGTCTCGCCGGTGCGCTCGCCGACGAGTGCGTGGCGGCCCTCCTCGTGGCGGTAGTAGTCCGCGCCGATGGTCGAGACCGGCACGAAGCCGTCCGCGCCCGTCTCGTCGAGCTTGATGAACAGGCCCGAGCGCGTCACCCCGGAGATCTGCCCCGCGAAGGTCGCGCCGACCCGGTCGACGAGGTGGTTGGCGATGAGCCGGTCGATGGTCTCGCGCTCGGCCGCCATGGCGCGGCGCTCGGCCGCCGAGATCTGCTCGCCGATCCGGTCGAGTTCCGGCACCGAGACGTCGGCGGGTAGGCCGTCCTTGCCGAGCCCGCAGGCGGTGATCAGCGCCCGGTGCACGATGAGGTCGGCGTAGCGTCGGATCGGCGAGGTGAAGTGGGCGTAGCGGCGGAGGTTCAGCCCGAAATGCCCGAGATTCTCCGCGGCGTAGACCGCCTGCGCCTGCGAGCGCAGGATCACCTCGTTGAGGAAGACGCCGTGCTCGCTCTCGGCCGCCGTCGCCAGGATCCGGTTGAATAGGGCGGGGCGCAGAGCACCCTCCTTCGGCAGCTTGATGCCGACCGAGGCCAGCACCTCACCCAAGGCCCGCATCTTCTCCAGGGCCGGCTCGTCGTGCACGCGGTAGATCAGGGGCTGGCGCGCCTGCTCCAGGGTCTCGGCGGCGGCGACGTTCGCCTGGATCATGAACTCCTCGATCAGCCGGTGGGCGTCGAGGCGCTCCGGCACGACCACCCGGTCGACACGGCCGTCGGCGCCGATCAGCACCTTGCGCTCGGGCAGGTCGAGGGCGAGCGGCCCTCGCCGGTCGCGGGCGGTCTTCAGGGCCGCGTAGGCCGCCCAGAGCGGGCGCAGCGCCGCGTCGAGGAGCGGCTCGGTCGCCGCGTCCGGGCGCCCGTCGATCGCGGCCTGCGCCTGCGCGTAGGCGAGCTTGGCACGCGAGCGCATCATCACCCGGTGGAAGCTGTGGCGGCGCTTCTCGCCCTCCGCCGTGACGATCATCCGCACCGCGATGGCAGGCCGCTTCTCGCCCTCGCGCAGCGAGCAGAGGTCGTTCGAGATGCGCTCCGGCAGCATCGGTACGACCCGGTCGGGGAAATAGACCGAGTTGCCGCGCTCCAGTGCCTCGCGGTCGAGGCTGGAGCCCGGGCGCACGTAGGCGGCGACGTCCGCGATCGCGACCGTGAGGATGAAGCCGCCCGGATTGCCGGGATCCGGATCGGCCTCGGCCATCACGGCGTCGTCGTGGTCCTTGGCGTCGGGCGGGTCGATGGTCAGCAGCGGCCGGTCGCACCAGTCCTCGCGGCCGCGCAGCGTGGCGGGTTTCGCGGCGTCGGCCTCGGCCAGCGTGTTCTCGTGGAAGACGTGCGGGATGTTGTGCAGGTGCAGCGCGATCAGGCTCACCGCCTTCTCGGAGCCGAGCGAGCCCAGCCGCTCGCGCACCCGGCCCCGCGGCAGGCCGAAACGCGTCTCGCGCTCCAGGGCGACGCTGACGAGGTCGCCGTCGCGCGCCTCGCCCTCCTCGCCGGGCGGGATCAGGATCTCGCGGCCCTGGCCGCGCTTCTCCACGGGCTCGATCCGGCCCCCTTGAGCGCCGGCCCGGTACACGCCGATGATCTCGGCCCTGTTCTTGCCGATCACCTTGATGACGCGGCCGGTGTAGCGGCCCTCGGCCTCGCCGTCCGGCTCGACGCGCAGCAGCGCCCGGTCGCCGATGCCGGGCGCCGGCCGCTTGTCCCGGCGCCCGCCCTTCACCGGCATCAGCACGATGGTCGGGGCCTTGCCCTCGCCGGTCCACTCGACCGGGCTCGCCACGAAGTCGCCGTGGCGGTCGCGGGAGCGGATGTCGCAGAGCACCACGGGGGGCAGCCGCCCGGCCTTGGCGAGGCCGCCGCGCGAGCGGGAGATCTGCCCCTCGTCCTCGATCTCCTTGAGGATGCGCTTGAGGCCGATCTTGTCGGCGCCCTTCAGGCCGAAGGCCTGGGCGATCTCGCGCTTGCCGACCTTGTCCTTGGACTCGGCGATGAAGGCGAGGATCTGCTCGCGGGTGGGCAGGGGGGTGGGTGTCGCGGTCGCGCGCTTGGCCAAAGAGACGGGCTCGCTGCGCCGCCTCGGCGGGCGGCGCCGGTTTGAGTTCGGGGCCGGAATCGAGGAGCCGGCAGACCTCAAGATGGTGTCGCGGGCGGTTCCCGGCAATGTCGAGGCGGGTGTCCTCAACAACTCAGCCCGCCGATTCAGCCCGTTGCGGCGCGCTCCGCGATGCGCTCGACGGCGGCATCGACGTCGAAGCTCTCGGCCAGGATCTCGTCGAGCGTGAACGGGCATTGTCGCGGCAGGGTCAGGCTGACCCGGCCCTCCTCCGGCTGAAGCTCAGGCGCCTCGGCGGCCTGGACCGCGAGCGTCCAGGCACCGTCCATGCGCAGACCTCCGGGATCCGGAGGATCGGCCGCCAGCACCGTGAGCGCGGCCCGGGCGCTCTCCCGGTACTGCAGGCTCCTCCCGTCGTCCGAGACCAGCGCCGCCTTGATCAGCTCGGCCAGGGCGTCCCGCACCCGCTCCACGCTCGCGTTCATGTCCGTCCCGTGAGTGTCCCAGGTCCGGGACGTGGCAAGGGCGATGCCAGAGGGGAGGGCCCTCAGTAGGGCGTGCCCGTCCGGCGCTGCGCCCGCAGGGCCTCGGCGTACCAAGTCAGCTCGTCGAGGAAGCGGTTCGCGGCCTTGGGCAGCCAGTCGTCGGCCGGCTCGCCGGCCTCGGAGAGCGCCTTGCCGATCCGCGGGATCGGCAGCAGCGAGGGGATGCTCGGCGCACCTAGCTCGGCCAGCATCGCCCGCAGCTGCATCGCGGCGCGCACGCCGCCGTACTGGCCGGCGGAGTAGCAGCAGATCGCCGAAGGGCGCCAGTAATACTCTTCGAGAAAGTGGTCGAGGGTGTTCGACAGGGCCGGCGGGATGCTGTGGTTGTACTCGGCCGAGACGACCAGGAAGGCGTCCGCCCGCCGGTAGAGGACGGCCAGGTTCTCCAGTGCCTCCGGTGCCTCGCCCTTGGGATATTCCTTGTACATGCGGTCGAGCAGCGGCAGCTTCAGCGCGGCCGGATCGACCAGGGGCGCCTCGTGACCGCGGCCCTCCAGGGCCCGCACCAGGAAGCGGGCGGCGCGTAGGCCCTGCCGGTCCGAGCGCACGCTGCCGAGGATGACGGGACAGACCAAGGACATCGGATGGGCCTCCGTGTGGAACGTCGTCCGGCGGAGGATGTCACGGCGGTGGGGGCAGGGCCAGGACCCCGCTCGGGTTGCCAGGGTCCTCGTCGGGTTGAACGGTCGCTGTCCGGCTGGTAGCTAGCGAATCGGGCCGGTGTAGCACAGCGGTAGTGCAGCGGTTTTGTAAACCGAAGGTCGGGGGTTCGATCCCCTCCGCCGGCACCACGCGCTCCGGGCAGGCCCTGGGCCGCGCTCGGCAGAGTACGGCACAGCTTACAGCCAAGTTTTGGTCGCGCGCATCGCGCCGAAGCTCGGTGTTGCACTTCGTTTACACGCGAGAAACCTGATGAAAGCCGCCTGAATGCGGCTTTCAGACTCGATTGAATACACATCCTGTAGCTCCGGCGCCACATGGCGATGAGCCCGGCACCCGCGGAGGCGAGACCGCTCCCGGTGCCCCGGAATCCGGCCACCCGTCGGACGAGCCTCATCGCGCCCGCAAGGCTACCGATGACGCACGACCCGAACGATGGCGCCCCCGCGGCGTCCGAGGATATCCAGCCGCCCCGGCGCGGCCCGCGCCCCGTCCGGCTCGATCCCGCCGCCCGTGCCCGCATCGGCCGCGGCCTGAGGCTGCTCTACGCGGAGGCGCTGACCCGGCCGGTTCCCGAGCGGCTGGAGCGGCTCGTCGCGCAGCTGGGCGCACCGCACGCCGCCGACCGAACCGAGGAGCCGCCGCGATGACCGGACTCGACCGCGTTCCCGAGGCGCCGCCCATGCCCGATGCCGAGATGCGCGACATGCTGCTCGGCGCGATTCCGGCCCTGCGCGCCTTCGCCTTCTCGCTGACCTACGACCTCGACCGCAGCGACGACCTCGTGCAGGACACGCTGGTGCGCGCCTGGACCCGGGCCGATACCTTCCGCCGCGGCACGAACCTGACGGCGTGGCTGTTCACCATCCTGCGCAACCTGTTCTACTCCGAGCAGCGCAAGCGGAAGCGGGAGGTCGAGGACGCGGACGGCAGCATCGCCGGACGCCTCGCCAGCCTGCCCGAGCAGGAGGTCCGGGTCGAGATGGAGGCGTTCCGCAACGCCCTCGACCGCCTGCCTTTCGCGCAGCGCGAGGCGCTGATCCTCGTGGGCGCCCAGAACTTCACCTACGAGGAGGCCGCCGAGATCTGCGGCGTGCCCGCGGGCACGATGAAGAGCCGGGTCAGCCGGGCACGGCTGCGCCTGATCGAGCTGCTCGGCATGAACGGAGCGGGCGACATCGGCACGGATGCCCTGACCCGCGCGGCGCTGGGCGAGTGAGCGGCGAGGGGCCAGCGGCGTAAGCGGGCGAGGCGACCGATACGGTAAGGGCTTCTTAAGACGTCCGTGTGAAATTTGCACACGGACCAGAAGCCGGGCGCGTCCGCCGCCCCCGCCGAGCACGCGAGCGCCCCGATGTCCACGATCTCCGGAACCCAGGGCTACCAGACCTACACCGCCCAGCGGCCGCCGCCCTCCGGAAAGGACCGCCTCGCCTCGGCCATCGGCGACGCGGCCTCGACCGGCGCGCTCAGCCAGACCGACGCGACCGCTCTGACGAGCGCCCTCGACACGATCGACCAGGGCCTTTCGGCCGACCGCACCGCGTCGGGCGGTGCGGCGCGGCTCGATCCCGCCGAGATGCAGGACCGGATCGGCGACCTGATCGCCGATCAGGTGAGCAGCGGCGCCCTGACCGAGGATCAGGCCGACATGCTGTCGGACCTGTTTGGGCAGCTGGACGAGGGCGGGCCGGACGGTCCCGGTGGCGGCGGTCCGCCCCCCGGCCCTCCGCCGGGTGGGACGGACGCGGCGACGTCCGACACCTCGGCGAGCGACCTGCTGGCGACCTTCATCGACCAGCTCAAGTCCGCGCAGACGAGCGGCGCGGGCTACGCGGCGAGCGGCCGGACCGGCGGTCAGCAGGCCTCGGCGCTGCTGTTCGACTTCAAAGCCTGACAGCGTCGCGGGCGTCTCCGCGACGGGGCGCGGTTCAGGGCCGGCGGTAAACCCACACGCGGGCGGGCGGCAGGTTGAGCCAGACCCGGTTCGAGCGGTCGGCGGTGTAGCTGCCGGCCTCGCAGCGGGCCGGGATCGGCGGCACCACCGCGTAGGTGAACTGCACGAAGGGCGCGCCCGGCTGCATCAGGTCGTGGGCGGCGTTCAGGAGGTCGAGGCGCTGCTCCAGGGGCTTCGTGAAGAGCGGCAGGCTGGAGATCGTGGCGGCGGCGGGCTCGCTGAGCAGGTCGCCGAGGGTGCGCCGGATGTCGTAGGCATCGCCCCGGATCACCGTGACGCCGGGGAAGCGGCGGGCCAGCAGGCGGCAGAAATCCGGGTTGAACTCGACCAGCACGAGGCGCTCGGGGGGCACGCCCCGGCGCAGCAGGGCCTCGGTCACCGGCCCCGTCCCGGGCCCCAGCTCGATCACCGGGCCGGTGCGGCGCGGATCGACGTAGGAGGCCATGGTGCGGGCAAGCATTTTGCCCGAGGGCGTGACCGCGCCGGTGACGAGCGGCCGCTCGAACCAAGAGCGCAGGAACCGCGCCTCGTCCTCCAGCGGATCGCGCCGCTCACCCAACCCAGCGGCCCGCGCTTTCGTGCTGGAACGACGTAACGGAGGCAAGTCCGGAGTTCCTTGTTGTTGTTGGAGGGTCGAGGACAACGCTCTCATACCGTCAAGCCGGCAGCCCTGCTAGGGCAACCCAGCACGAGGCCGGCCAAAAGCGACAACCGCGCCGGCCGCGATTGGATCCGGCGGCCCGAGCGGTTTTCCCGAATTCCGGCACGCGGCCGCGCCGGCTCAGGCCTGCGCCGCGCCGCCGAAGAAGTCGCGCACCTTCGAGAAGAAGCCCGTGCTCTCCGGGTGGTTGTCGTCCGAGGCCGTCTTGTCGAACTCCTGCAGCAGCTCGCGCTGGCGCTTGGTCAGGTTCTGGGGCGTCTCGACGAAGACTTGGATGTAGAGGTCGCCGACCTCGCGCGAGCGCAGCACCGGCATACCTTTGCCCTTGATGCGGAACTGCTTGGCGGTCTGCGTGCCCGCCGGGATGCGGACTTGGGTCTGCGAGCCGTCGATCACCGGCACGGTGATCTCGCCCGCGAGCGCCGCCGTCACCATCGAGATCGGCACGCGGCAGAACAGGTCGGCCCCGTCGCGCTGGAAGAAGTCGTGCGGCTTGATCGAGAGGAAGACGTAGAGGTCGCCCGCCGGTCCGCCGCGCAACCCGCTCTCGCCCTCGCCGGCGAGGCGAATGCGCAGGCCGTCGTCCACGCCCGCCGGCACGTTGATCGAGAGCGTGCGCTCGCGGTTGACCCGGCCGGCGCCCGCGCAGGCGCTACAGGGATCGTCCACGATCTCGCCGCGGCCGTGGCAGTTCGGGCAGGTGCGCTCGATGGCGAAGAACCCCTGCGCCGCCCGCACCCGGCCGTAGCCGCCGCAGGTCGAGCAGGTGCGCGGCTTCGAGCCGGGCTTGGCGCCCGAGCCCGCGCAGGTCTCGCAGGTGATCGAGGTCGGGATGCGGATCGTCTCGGTCTTGCCGGTGAAGGCTTCCTCCAGGCTGATCTCGAGGTTGTAGCGCAGGTCCGCCCCGCGCTCGCGGCCGGGCGCCCCGCCGCGCCCGCGAGCCTGCCCGCCGCCCCGGCCGTCGCCGAAGAAGTTGTCGAAGATGTCCGACATGAAGTCGCCGAACTCGTTGCCGAATCCGGGGCCGCCCGCGCCGCCCTGGCTGAACGCGGCATGGCCGAAGCGGTCGTAGGCGGCGCGCTTCTGCCCGTCCGAGAGGCACTGGTAGGCCTCGTTAATCTCCTTGAACTTGATCTCGGCTTCCTTGTCCCCCGGGTTGCGGTCCGGGTGGTAGGTCATGGCGAGCTTGCGGAAGGCCGTCTTCATCTGGCCGTCCGTGGCCGTCCGCTCGACGCCCAAGATCTCGTAATAGTCCCGCTTCGACATCCCTGTCCTCAAGGTCCCTCGCCCCGCGCCACGGGGGCGGGCGGCCAGCCGATTCGCCCGGTCGATCAGGCCGGGTCTAACATGCCCGCGCGTTTCCGCGACGCCGCGCGAGCCAGGCGGCATATGGGGATGCCGATTTCCGGCCGCACCCTCCGGCCGCGTTATCGTCCCAGATCCCAAAGGTCGAGACCTTTGGCGGGTGCAGGGCAGAGCCCTGCATTTGGGATCGCCATCCCGGCTTTGCCGGGTCGGCGATCCCAAGCCAGGGGCTTCGCGCCCCTGGACCCCGCCCAAGGGCCTTGGCCCTTGGGGATCCCGCTACCCGAAGGCGCCGACCTCGTGCTGGATCATCCCGGAGATCTCGCGCACCTGCGCGAACATGCGCCGGATCGGCTGGAACAGGCCGGTATGCTCGGCCTCGTAGGTGCCCACATCCCGCGGACCCGCCGGCTCGCCGAAATTGAGGCCCAGCGTCGGGTCCGGCGTGACGGGGAAGATCTCGTCGAGCAAGGCGAGGCTGGCATCGATGTCGAGGCGCAGGAAGCGCTCCAGCAACTGCTCGCGGCTCACCCCCGCCTGCGGCCGGAAGCTCGGGATGTGCACCGCCGTGAACCAGATCCGGTGGATCAGGGCGAGGCGCAGCGCGTGCAGCAGGGTGAGGCGCACCGACATCTTCCTCAGGTCGGGCGCGGCGGCCTGCAGCCCGAGCCAGTCGCAGGTGAGGCGCCCGAACAGGCGGCGCAGGGCCGGCGCGAGGTCGAGCCGCTCCAGGCTGCGCGCGACGGTGATCAGTTCCTCGCGGCGTCCCTCCTTCCGCGTGCGGCGTGCCCGCTCCAGCCAGACGGCCGGGTCGAGCGTGTCGATATAGGCGCGCAGCACGTCGAGGTCGCCGACGCTCGCGGCGTGCTGGGCGAGCCGGAAGGCGCGCGAGAAGCGCACCGAGTCGCGGCGCATCTCGGCGAAGATGTCCGGCGCCCGCTCCGCCGCCCGGCCGAGCCCGTGGAGCGAGTTCGCCAGGTAGCCGAGCTGCTGCAGGATCGCGTTGTTGGGGATCGCCCGCATCTGGCGCGGATGGGTGATCAGCGCCGGTCCGCCTGCGTCGCTCTGGCGCGCCACCGGCCGCGAGCCGGTGCGGTCGATCAGGCTCGGGCCGAAGGTGCCGAGCAGGGCCGCGTAGCCCGGATCCTCGACGAGCGACTCCATCTCCTGGCGCACGGCCGTGAAGAACTCGAGCGCGAAGTCGGTCTCGGCGTAGACCGGATCGCGGGCTGCGTCCGGGCCGGCCTTCGGCTCGGCCAGCGCGTAGTCGGCGAAGGCGTCGTCCTCGGCGAGGTCGAGGGCGTAGACGTGCTCGGCGACCCGCGCGACGCTGGCCTCGGCGAGCGCGGGGGAGCCGAACAGCAGGTAGCCGTCCGTGCCCTGGAAGCTCGATTCGAGGCGCACCCGGATGCCCGCCGCCCGGTTGCGCGCCCGCGCGTCCTCGGGGGCGAGGTAGGCGAGGCGGTCGCGCAGGGATGTCGGGTGGGCGCCGCGCCCGATCGACTCGCCGTGCGTGTCGAAGATCGCCAGCTCGATGTCGGCGAGGCCGTTCTGCACCATCAGCTCGGTGATGCGCAGGCGCAGGCGCTCGATCCAGAAGGTGGCGGCGAGCTGCCCGACGTAGCGGCCCGAATCCGAGTAGCCGAACTGAACGGTGAGGCGGCCGATGCGCTTGAGGTATTGCCGCCAGTGCGGGTTGCGCAGCGCGTCGTCGAGCGCCCGGATGCCCTGCTCCAGCGCCTCGGCCGTCTCGAAGAGGGGCGTGATCTCCAGCTTGTCCGCGATGCCGTAGTGCCGGGCGAGCCAGAGGGCGGCGAGCAGGGTGTAGCCGGTCTCGGTCTCGGCGATGAGGAAGCGCACCGGATGGGTGCCGTCCACGTGTTTGAGGATCTGGGCGATCGTCATCATCAGCCGCGCGGCAGACGCCCGCTCGGCCGCGAGCGCGCCGAAATCGACCGCGACCGGCGCCACGTCGTTGAGGAGCGCGTGGATCGTGGCGAGGTGGGAGCGGCGCTGGGCCGGGTCGGCGGGCTCGCCCTCGACGTCGGTGACGCGGCGGACCGCGTTGTGGATCTGGCTGGCGTTGAGCCGGAAATGAGGCAGCGCGTTCGAGAGGCCGTGGGTCGCCACGCCCGCGCGCAGCACCGCGATCGCCCGCTTGTCCGCCTCGGCCTCGGCGGCGCCGATCGCGCCCGCGAGCGCGGCGAGCAGCGCGCCCGCATCGGTC
This sequence comes from Methylobacterium radiodurans, assembly GCF_003173735.1. Classification (NCBI taxonomy): domain Bacteria; kingdom Pseudomonadati; phylum Pseudomonadota; class Alphaproteobacteria; order Hyphomicrobiales; family Methylobacteriaceae; genus Methylobacterium; species Methylobacterium radiodurans. The sequence goes on from NZ_CP029551.1 coordinate 1,285,993, forward strand.
TGGGCGCGCTCGCGCTCGATGATCACCGCGAGGGCGAAGCGGTGGACCGCCTCGAGCGAAGGCTTCTCGCCGAGTCTCGGCGCCACCGTGAGTTGCCGGTTGACGGCGCTGAGGGCGTTCTCGGCGAGGGTGCGGGCCACCTGCGTCGCCGGGACCTGCGGCAGCTGGCGCAGCACCCGGTCGAACTGCATCCGCTTCGATTCGAGCCGGTAGCGCAGGGTGTCCCACCAGCCGATATCGGTGCGCCCGTCGGTGTCGCAGCCGACCCAGCTCGCCACCGCCAGCGGGCGCGGCACCAGCTCGGTCCAGCGGTCGGGCCAGCGGCGGCGGGCGGCGTCGAGAAGCGCGCCGTTGAAGCCGTCGAGCGCCGCGCGGGCGTTATTGGCGGCGATGCAGGCTTGGTCGAACTCGTCGTCGAGGCTGATCTTCGGGTCGGGCCGGGTCGATAAGGCCGCGGCCTCCGCGAGCAGCGGCTCGCGCGCGGCGGGGTCGGCGAGGCTGGCGCTGCGGGCGAGGAGGGCTGCCACCGCGCGGGGCATGCCGAAGGTCGGATGGGCGGTGAAGACGATCGCGAAGGCGGTGCGGCCGACGCGCTCGCGGAACGTCTCGAAATCGCCAGAACCCTGCGGCACGGCGGCGACGAGGCGGGCGGGCACCGCTGCGTCCGCGTCCTCCCGGTCCTCGGGCGCCCCGTTGAGCCCCACATAGGTCCGCAGGCGCCCGGCCCGCTCGGCCAGCGCCTGGGCGCGCAGGCGCACGAACAGGGCGTCGAGGTCGCCCTCGGCGATCTCGCCCCGGTCGAACCGGCGAGTGATCGCCAGCGTCACAGCGAGGACGGGGTTGCGGAACGGGTCCTCCGCCGCCTGCTCGCGGGAGGTCTCGATCAGACCGCGCAGATGGGTCTCAAGCTCTTCGGGGCTTCGGCTCCGCTCGGTCTCGCGCATCGATCGGTCCCGGCTCCCTGTGAGGTCGTTCGGTCCGCCGGAGCGGCCGTCGCAATTCTTGCCCGGCGCGCCGGGGCGCGGCTCCGGTGCAGATCCTTTGGCAAGGTCCGCTTGTACGGTCCGCAAGCAAAGTCTGCTTGCAAGGTCCGTTCCGCCGCGCCGCGTGATCGCGCAGCGCGCGGGCAGGTGCAAGAGGCGTGCGCTTCGGGTAACGGTTCGTCCGCATGGAACTCCTCCTGATCCTGGGCGCAGTGCTCGCCTGCACGGTCGCGGGCGTGATCGTGGTTCGGATGTCGGCCCAGGGCCGGCGCCCTCCGCTGCGGCTCGACAGCGAGCTCGACGCGCGCGACGAGGATCTGCTCACCCGGGTCGGCCCTATCCGCAGCCCGATCGACCGCTCCGCCGAGGTGCTGGACGCCGAGCCGGTCCGGACCCCGCCCGGACGACCCGGCGAGAAGGCCTGAGCCGATGGTGCGCACGCTCGCCGCAACGCTCGTCGCCGCGCTCGCGCTCGGGTTCCCGTGCGTGGTCCGGGCTCAGGACGCGCCCGCGCCCGAGGAGGCCCCCGCCCCGAAGGCGGCGCGTCCGAAGCCGGCGAAACCGGCCCCCAAACCCAAGGCCGAGTCCAAACCCAAGGCCGAGCCGGCGCCGGTTCCCCAGGCGCCCGAGCCGCGCGCCGCCGAGCCCCTTCGGGCGCCGGCCATCGACCGCGCTCCCCTCGACGCGACCTTCGCGGCCCCGCCCACCATCGCCTGCGGGGCGAAGGCGGCGCGCTTCGAGGGCGAGAAGGGGGGCGAGGTGTTCGTGACCCGGGTCGGCCGGGCGCAGGTCGAGAACCCGCTGCGCCCCCTCACGCCGGAGACGACCGAGGTGCTGCAGGTGGCCATCGGCGGCAAGCTGGCGACCGCCTACGGCCCCGACCTCTCCGCGCTGCGGCGCGGCGGCCCGCCGGGCGCGATCGAGGCCCAGCTCGGCACCGCGATCCGCTGGCAGGAGGGGCTTCCGGCCTTGCCCGACCCGCTGACCATCGTCTCGGAGGAGGGCCGCCCCGTGGCGCGTCTGGGCTTCCGTGAATGCACCGAGGCGCCCGCCGTGAAGGCGCCCCCGCCCGTCGCCGCCCGCAAGGAGCCGAAGCCGGCCCGTCCGGCGAAGACGCGGGAGGCCGCGCCGAAACCCGCCGGCGAGGCGCCCGCGCGCGGTCAGGCCAGGGCGGCGCCCAAGGTGCCGGCCGGTTTCAGCCTGCCGCAGGGCGCCATCACCGAGTGAGCGTGGCGGGGCAGCCGCGACGAGGAGACCGCAGCGCATGAACCAGGCGATGTCGGCCGCGCAGGTGATCGCGGCCCTGGGGCTCGCGCCCCATCCGGAGGGCGGGCACTACCGCGAGACCTTTCGCGATCCCAGGACCGTGGACGGCCGCTCGGTCGGCACGGCGATCTACTACCTGCTCGACGTCGGCGAGGTCTCGGCCTGGCACCGGGTCGACGCCGCGGAAATCTGGCACTGGTACGCGGGCGCCCCTCTGGTCCTCACGGTCAGCCCGAACGGGCACGACGCGTCGGCCCACCATCTCGGCCCCGACCTCGCCCGCGGGCAGCGCCCGCAGCACGTGGTGCCGGCCGGGCACTGGCAGACCGCGACGAGCCTCGGCGCCTGGACGCTCGTCGGCTGCACCGTCGCGCCGGGCTTCGACTTCGCAGGGTTCGAGATGGCGCCGCCGGACTGGCGGCCGACGCCGCGCTGAGGCGTCAGAGCGCGGCGCGGCCCTGCGCCCGGGAGGCCCGGACCGCCACCAGGGCGCCGGCGACGATGAGGGCGCAGGCGAGCGCCAGTGCGGGCGTGGCCGGCGCGTAGCCGGTCGCGACGAGGAGCAGGGTCGAGAGAACCGGCGCCGCGTAGGCCGCGACCCCGAGGAGCCGGATGTCGCCGCGCTTCACGCCGATGTCCCAGAGGTAGAAGGCGGCACCGATCGGCCCGACGCCGAGGGCGGCGACGGCGCCCCATTCCGCCGCGTCCGCGGGCCAAACCGTGGTCTCGACGGCGAGATGGCAGAGAAGGCTCAGCGCGGCCGTCACAAGGCAGAAGCCCGCGACCGCGTCGGTCGGCACAGCGCCGACCCGGGCCGAGAGCACCGAGTAGCCCGACCAGACGAAGGCGGCGGCGAAGGCGGCGGCGTAGCCCGGCACGGCGCCAGCCGCGAAATCGAGGGTCCCGCGGCCCGTGAACAGCGCGATCACGCCCGCGAGCCCGAGCCCGGCCCCGAGCAGATGCGCGCTCCGCAGCCCGCCCGCCCGCGGCAGCAGCGCCGAGAACAGCACGATGAGGAGCGGCCAGAGATAGTTGATCAGCCCGGCCTCGGCGGGAGGGGCGAGGCGGAGCGCGGCGAAGTAGAGCGCGTGGTAGCCGAACAGGCCGCCGACCCCCAGCAGCCAGACCGGCCAGGGCTGGCGCAGGGCCCGGAATCCCTGCGGCCGCACGAGCCAGGAGGCGCAGCCGAGAAGGCCGCCCAGCGCGAAAGTCATTGCGGCGAGCTGGAAGGGCGGCACCGCGCCCGAGGCCGCCGTGAGGACGGCCAGCAGCGACCAGAGCAGGATCGCGCCGAAACCGAGGGTGGTCGCCGTTGCGTGCGTCATCCCGTGTCTCATCGGCCCGGCGCTAGCACGCCGGGCCGATGAGAGGGCATGCGTCAGACGAAGTGCTGGCCGCCGTTGACGGTCAGCGTCGAGCCGGTGATGAACCCGGCCTCGTCGCTGGCCAGGTACTCGACCGCGTGGGCGATCTCGTCGGCCTCGCCGAGGCGGCCGGTCGGGATCGTCGAGATGATCTTGTTGCGGATGTCCTCGGGCACCGCCATCACCATCTCGGTGGCGATGTAGCCCGGCGCCACCACGTTGACGGTGATGCCCTTCGCGGCGCTCTCCTGGGCGAGCGCCTTGGCGAAGCCGATCACGCCCGCCTTGGCGGCCGAGTAGTTGGTCTGGCCGGCCTGGCCCTTCTGGCCGTTGATCGACGAGATGATGATGACGCGGCCGAAATTGCGCGCGCGCATGCCGTCGATCAGCGGGCGGGTGACGGTGAACATCGAGTCGAGGTTGGTGCGGATCACCGCCTGCCACTTCTCGAAGGTCATCTTGTGGAAGGCGCCGTCGCGGGTGATGCCGGCGTTGTTGACCAGCACGTCGATCGGTCCGAGCTCGGCCTCGATCGCCTTGATGCCGGCCTCGCAGCTCGCGAGGTCGCCCACGTCGAACTTGAAGACCGGGATGCCGGTCTCGGCCTTGAAGGCGTTGGCGGCCTCGTCGTTGCCGCCGTAATTGGCGGCCACCTGATAGCCCTTGTCCTTCAGCCGCTTCGAGATCGCCGCGCCGATGCCGCGGGTGCCGCCGGTGACGAGGGCGACGCGTCCTTGAGCCATGGTTTCCTCCGGATGTTCTTGTTTGGATTGCTGCTCAACCGGGGGCGGCGTGCCCCCGCGCGCTGGGCGCATCTTGCCCATCGCGCGCGGACCGCGCACCGAATTTATTCTTGAGCGTCGGTTGAAAGCGTTTCAGTGGGGACGGGTTGTCCCGCCCCGCGCCGGAACCCCCGGCGGTCAGGGCCGCTCGAGGCACATGGCGACGCCCATGCCGCCGCCGATGCAGAGCGTGGCGAGGCCCTTCTTGGCGTCGCGCCGCTTCATCTCGTGCAGCAGAGTGACGAGGACGCGGGCGCCCGAGGCGCCGATCGGGTGGCCGATGGCGATGGCGCCGCCGTTGACGTTCACCTTCTGGTCGTCCCAGCCCATGTCCTTGTTGACCGCGAGCGCCTGGGCCGCGAAGGCCTCGTTGGCCTCGATCAGGTCGAGGTCGGAGGGCTTCCAGCCGGCCTTGTCGAGGGCCTTGCGCGAGGCCGGGATCGGGCCGGTGCCCATCACCTTCGGGTCGACGCCCGCGGTCGCCCAGGACTTGATCTTGGCGAGCGGGGTGAGCCCGCGCCGTTCGGCCTCGGAGGCCGACATCAGCACCAGCGCGGCGGCGCCGTCGTTGAGGCCCGAGGCGTTGGCGGCCGTGACCGTGCCGTCCTTGGCGAAGGCGGGCTTCAATTTGGCCATCGCCTCGATGGTGGCGCCGTCGCGGATGTACTCGTCCGTGTCGACAACCGTGTCGCCCTTCTTGCCGGGCACCGTGACGGGGGCGATCTCCTCCTTGAAGCGGCCCTCCTTGCGGGCGGCCTCGGCCTTGTTCTGCGAGCGGGTCGCGAAGTGGTCCTGCTGCTCGCGGGTGAGCTGGAAGGCCTGGGCCACGTTCTCGGCGGTCTGGCCCATGTGGTAACCGTTGAAGGCGTCCCAGAGGCCGTCCTTGATCATGGTGTCGACGAGCTTGACGTCGCCCATCTTCTGGCCGCCGCGCAGGTACTGCGCGTGGGGCGCGAGCGACATGGATTCCTGTCCGCCCGCCACGATGACGGTGGCATCGCCGTTGGCGATCTGCTGCATGCCGATCGCCACGGTGCGCAGCCCCGAGCCGCAGACCTGGTTGACGCCCCAGGCGGTGGCCTTCTCGGGGATGCCGGCCGCAATAGCGGCCTGGCGGGCCGGGTTCTGGCCGGCGCCCGCGGTGAGCACCTGGCCGAAGATCACCTCGTCCACCTCGTCGGGCGAGACCTTGGCCCGCTCCAGCGCCGCCTGGATCGCCACCTTGCCGAGTTCGTGCGCGGGCATGCTGCCGAACGCGCCGCCGAACGAGCCCACCGGGGTGCGCGCCGCACCGACGATGACGATCTCCTCGCTGCCTGCCATCTTGCGTTCTCCTCTGGCGGCCGGCGCGGCTTCACAGTTGGCCGCACTCTGGTCCGTTGATGGGATGAAGGGCCTGTGCCCGGCGAAGTCAAGCCGCCTTAACGGCCGGCCCCGACGGCCGGCGCAGGACGAAAAGTTGGCTTTGCCGGCCCGTTATGCATGATTGTGCCGGGAAAGGTGCCAGATTGCGGTTTTCGACGCCGCACGAAAGCCTTAAGGTCCACGGGCGGCTGCCGGTGTGCGGGCGGTCGCGCCGTCAGGTTCGGGAGAGGCCGCAGAGATGGCGGACAGCGTCAAGGTCCATCAGACCGTCATCAAGAAGTACGCGAACAGGCGCCTTTATCACACCGGCACCTCGACCTACGTCACCCTCGAAGACCTCGCGACTATGGTGCAGAACGGCGAGGACTTCGTCGTGTACGACGCGCGCACCAGCGAGGACATTACCCGGTCGGTGCTGACGCAGATCATCTTCGAGCAGGAGAACAAGGCGGGGGCCGACAACCTGCTGCCGGTGGCCTTCCTGCGCCAGCTGATCCGCTTCTACGGCGACAGCATGCGCACGATGGTGCCGAGCTTCCTCGAATTCTCGATGGCGAATTTCGCCCGGGATCAGGACGGGCTTCGCGAAAAATTCGGTACTGGCTTCGGGACCGGCTTCGGCCCGGCCGCCTTCCAGAACGCGCTGGAGCAGCAGGTGCGCACCAACATGTCGTTCTTCGGGGACGCCATGAAGATGTTCACGGGCCTCAGTGCCGGCGCCGCGCAAGGAACGGCGCCCGCCGCCCCGAAGCCCGCAAGCCCCCCTGCGCAGGTGACGAGCAGCGGCGAGCTGGACGAGCTGAAGCGCCAGATGCTCGCGATGCAGGAGCGGCTCGAGGCGCTCGCGAAGAAGTAGGGCGCTGCGGCGCCCGCTCCTCGCCTCACGCTCCTGCGGCGTCGGGGCACGCAAAGGTTGACGAAACCTTAACGTCGGCCCAACGCTTGCACGGATCCGCGGAACAGCCGCGGAGGGTGCGAGGCGATGTCCCGGATCGAGCCAAGCCAGCGTCCCGGAGCGGTACGACCCGCCACCGCGCAGCCGCGCCCGGCGTCCGATACGGCGCGCGCGATCGTCCCCGTCTCGGACGCGCGGTCCGCGGGGCAGGGCGCTTCAGGTTCTTGGGATCCCAGAAGTCCGGGCAGCGCACGGCCGCAGGTCGGCTTCGTGGCGCAGCTCCTGGCGGGTGCGGACCCGACGCTGCGGCCCTCGCGGATGGAGCGGGCCCGGCGGGCCGCGGCGCTCTACGCGGACGCGGCGCGGCGGGTCGCCTGATCCCGGAGAAGGACCGCGACCCCGGCCGCGCCGGTCGAACGCGGTCTCAGGCCTCGGCCGACTTGACCTTCAGGACCTGACGGCCGCGGTACATGCCGGTCTTCAGGTCGATGTGGTGCGGACGGCGCAGCTCGCCCGAATCCTTGTCCTCGACATAGGTCGGGGCCTTGAGGGCGTCCGCCGAGCGGCGCATGCCGCGGCGGGAGGGGGAGGTCTTTCGCTTCGGAACGGCCATGGGATCAATCCTTCGATCTGGCGGATGACGGCAAAGCGGCGCTCGGGCAGCTCCTCGGAGCGAGGAGCGCCGCGTGCACCGCCGGACACGGGGATTCGAGGGCGCGCTTATAGCGTCGGCGAACGTCCCTGACTAGAGGCCGCCCGCCCGACCCGCGGACGGCCCGCGCTTAACGCAAATCGCGCTCCGCGTTAAGCGGCAGTTCAAGCGGGGAGGACCACGTTCTCGCGGCCGGTCTCGTCCATGAGGCCGGGACGTTTCGGGAGAACCGCCATGGTCTCGTCCACCCGCCCCATCCTGCGCACGCTCGCCCTGCTGACCGCGCTGGCCGCCGCACCGGCCCTCGCCCAGACCCCGGCGACCGCCCCGACCGCGCCCAGCCCCGCCGCGCCGACGAAGCCCAGCCCCGCGGCACCCGCCGCCCCAGCCGCGCCGAAGGCCCCGAGCGCCCCGGTCGCGGGCTCGCCGAACGCCGCCAAGACGGCGCTCATCGACCTCAACAGCGCCAGCGCCGCCGAACTCGACGCGCTGCCCGGCATCGGAGCCGCGCGCTCGGCCGCGATCATCAAGGGCCGCCCCTATCGCGGCAAGGACGAACTCGTCTCGAAGAAGATTCTGCCCGAGAGCGTCTACGAGGGGATCAAGGACAAGGTCATCGCCAAGCAGAAGTAGAGCCCGGGCGGCCGCGCCTCAGGCGCGGCCCGCCCTCTTCTGGACCGTGTCGATCCGCGGTGCCGGGGGCTCGCCCTGGCCAGCCCGGGCGCGCTTGCGCCGCCGGGCCAGCATGTTGAGGCCTTCCACGCCCGCCGAGAAGGCCATCGCGGTGTAGATGTAGCCCTTCGGCACGTGCGCCCCGAAGCCCTCCGCGATCAGCACCATGCCGATCATGATGAGGAAGCCGAGTGCCAGCATCACCACGGTCGGGTTGTGGGCGATGAAGCGTGAGAGCGGGTCCGCGGCGAGCAGCATCACCGTCACGGCGGCAATCACCGCAATCATCATGACCGGCACATGCTCGGTCATGCCGACCGCCGTGATGATCGAGTCGATCGAGAAGACGAGATCGAGCAGCAGGATCTGGCCGATCGCCGCCGAGAAGCCGAGAGGCGCCCCGGGGCCCGTCTTCTCCGAATCCGGATCGACGCTCTCGTGAATCTCCTTGGTGGCCTTCCAGAGCAGGAACAGGCCGCCCGCGATCAGGATGAGGTCGCGCCAGGAGAAGGCCTTGCCGAAGACCTCGAAGACCGGCTGGGTGAGCTGCACGATGAAGGCGACCGTGCCGAGCAGGCCCAGCCGCAGCACCAGGGCGAGGCCGATGCCGATGCGGCGCGCCCGCTGCTGCTGCGCGGCCGGCAGCTTGTTGGTGATGATCGAGATGAAGATCAGGTTGTCGATGCCGAGCACCACCTCCATCACGACGAGGGTGGCGAGCGCGGCCCAGACGGTCGGATCGGCGGCGAGCTGCATCAGGTTGTCGAGCAACGGTGCGGTCTCCGTGGCAGGCGGAAGGGGTCGCGATCAGAGGGGGAGCAGACTGTCGCGGGCGCTCGGACGCGCCTCCGGCCCGGGGGCGAAGATGCGGATGACCTTCGGCACCACCTTGAAATGGGCCGGCGTGTAGGTGGTCAGCTCGCCGTCCGTGTTCACTGGCCGCCGCTTGCGGGTGGAGAGGCGGATCTCCGTGGTCTTGAAGGCGCGTACGTCCCGCGCCCGTCCTTGCGTGCCGCGGCGCAGCGCCGGCAGCAGGGCGAGGAGCCGCCACCAGTGGGCGACCTCCAGGCTGTAGAAGTCGAGCTTACCGTCGTCGACCGCCGCCTCCGCCTCCACGGTCATGCCGCCGCCGTAATGGCGCCCGTTGCCGACCGAGGCCTGGATGGTGGTGACCCGCTCCGTCTGCCCGTCGTGCTCGATCGTGACCGTGAAGGGCCGCACCCGGCGCAGCACCCGCACGGCCGCGACCGCGTAGCCGAGCACGCCCCAGGCCTTCTTCGATTCGGCGGTCAGCTCGCCCGCGAGCTCCGCCGAGAAGCCGATGCTCGCCACGTTGAAGTAGTAGTGCCCGTTGACCCAGCCGAGATCGGCAGGCCGCGCCTCAGCGGTGGTGATGAGGCGGGCGGCGGCCACCGGATCGATCGGGATCCCGAGGGAGCGGGCGAGGTCGTTGGCTGTGCCCAGCGGCAGGATGCCCAGCGGCAGCTTGGTCTCGACCAGCGCCTCGGCCGCGGCGTTCATGGTGCCGTCGCCCCCGCCCAGGATGACGAGATCGACCGACCCCGCATGGGCGGTGATCAGCGCCTTGCAGTCGCCGGGCGGCGGCTCGACCGGCTCGATGCCCCCGGCGCGCAGGACGGTGCGGATCTCCTCGAGATCGAAGCGTCCGTTGCGAGCCTTGGCGTTGCAGATCAGGAGGGCGCGGCGCGGCTGCCCGGAGGGGGGCTGGGTGGGGGGCAAGGAACGGACACTCCGGTGCGTTCGCGCCGCGTCAGCGCAAAGGCAGGGAAGCGGTCCGACATCACGGCCGACGCCTCGGCCGCCAGAGGAGCCCGGACCCGGGTTCAGGCCAAACTTGGGTGTGCGGCGCCCGATCTCAACCCCGCCCGGTCCCGGACTGTGGATTTCCGTGGGTGCGGGGATGACGGGGCGTTGCCCGGCCGGTGTGTCCGCGCCGCCCGGTCTGGGCTGGTAAGAGGCGTGGCGTCGAGGTGTAGCGTCGAGCCGTCGCCGGGGCCGTTGCGGGCACGGAGTCGGAACCCCGTCCCCACCCGGACGCGTTTCACGCCGTGTCGCCCCGGCACGTCCCCGCTCCGCCGCGCCCCGGTGAGATCCATGCGCCCTGCCTCCTCCCTCGCCACCCTGAGCCTCGCCCTCGCGGCCGGAATGCTCGCCGTCGGCGGCGCGCGCGCGCAGTCCGGCTGGGTCGATCCGCCGGCCCGCTCCGCGACGCCGACCACGCCCGCCGAGACCCGGCCGGAGCCCGCCGCGCCCGCGGCCGCGCCCTCCGCGGCGCCTCAGGCCCGCTCCGCCCCCGCGGAAGCCGAGGCGGTGGAGCCCGCGCGGGAGCGCCCCGCCCGCATGGCCCGCGGGACGCAGCAGGCCGAGCGCCAGGAGCGCCGAATGGAGCGCCACCGCCGCCAGCGCCGGCTCGCCGACACGCCGCCCGTGCAGGCCGCACCGCCCGCGGCGCCGCCCGCGTCGCCTGCGTCGCGGCCCGAGCCGCGCCTCACCGACTGGGCCGGGGCGGCGCAGGGTCTCGTGGCGGATTATTTCGACGCGGTCTCGGCGCCCAACCCCACCATCGTGGCCAGTGCCCCGCGCTTCTACGGGGAGCAGGTGCGCTTCCACGGCCGCACGGTGACCTTGCGCGCCGTGATGGCGGAGAAGCGGGACTTCGCCCGACGCTGGCCGGAGCGGCGCTACGAGCCGCGCGGCATGCGCACCTTCTGCAACGGGGCGCTCGCGACCTGCGTGGTGCGGGCTGAGGTGGTCTTCCGGGCGGCGAGCCCGGGACGCGGCGCGGTCTCGCAGGGAGTCGCCGAGGTGGTGATGGAGGTGAGCCTCGCCGGACCTCGCCCCGTCATCGTCTCGGAGACCAGCCGGGTCCTGCACCGCGGCGCCGTGAGTGCCGGGGCGGCGGGTCCGGGCCGGAGCGCCTGAGGCCTCCGCATCATTGTTTCGCCGGACCCGCGGGACAGTTCGGTCGCGGATGCTTGGAGCCGGTCCCGATCGCGTCGCAATCAGGACCGGCTCCAAGCTCTTGTTTTGCCGTGCTCTCTCGCCGAACCGGCTTCCACTTCGGCGGAGAGCGCTCTAGAGCGTGCTGCATTTTCACGGAAACAGCAGCACGCTCTATCTCTTTGTGGTCGCACGATGATTTCGGAAACCCGGATTCCACTTTTCCGCATCGTGCTCTAGATCGGACCCCATGGCGGTTTCAATGGCGGCTTCAGGCCCGACAGCGGCGGACGGAGCGGACGGCACCGAGGCGCGGCGCCCCGTGCTCGACGGCGCGGAGCGGGCCGGGCTGCAGGCACAGATCCGGACCGAGATCGAGCGCCGCCGGCCGCGCCCCGTGGCGCTCCGCACCCTCGAACTGCTGGTCTCCGCCGCCGTCGAGCCGCTGGGGGAGCAGCCCGGCTACCGGGTGATCGACCGGCACGGCTTGCCGCGGACGCGCGAGGCGGCGGGCGTGGCGCGTCCGCTGACGCTCGCCGACCTCCTCGATGAGCTCGCCGCGCGGCACCCGGCGCTGTTCCTGCCGCCCGAGCCCGAGCCCGCACCGGCCGAGCCTGTCCCCGAGACCGGCCTCAGTGCCAACGCCGCCGAGATGCGGGCAGCGACCGCCCGTTTCGTCGAGACCCAGTCTGAGCGCGCGCGGGCGCTGGCCGAGCGCTCCTCGGAGCAGGGACGGGCGCTCGCGCAATCCGCTGCCGCGGCCTTCTCCGGCCTGAGGGCGCGCCTCGACAGCCGCCGCGGCGTGGAGGGCACCTCCGGCGACGGGATCGCGGCCGGGGCGCCCGCCTGGCGCGAAGGCGCGCAGGACCGGCTGCGGCGGCTTCGCGACGGCCTGGATGACTGGCGCCACGGCGGCCTGGGCGGGCTCTCGTCCCGCCGGGTTGCGGGCGTCGCCGCGGCCGTCCTCGCGCTCTGCGTCGGGGCGGGGCTCGTCCTTTCCTGGCGCGGCTCGGGCGAGGACGCCGCCGTACCGCAGCAGCAGGCCGCAGCGGATGGTCAGCCGCCTCAGCCGCAGACCCAATCTCAGGCCGCCGCACCCGCCGAGGCGCCGCCCGCCGAGACCGAGTCGCAGCCCGAGGAGGCGCCGCGCCCGCCGCCGAACGCGGTCACCGGCCAGGCGCAGGTCATCGACACCGCGACGCTCCGCCTCAACGGCAAGCTCGTGCGGCTCTTCGGGGTCGAGTGGGTGCGCGGCGGGCAGGCCGAGGAACTCACCCGCTACATCAACAACCGCCCGGTGACCTGCCAGCCGGTGCCGGGCAGCGAGAACCAGCTCTGCCAGATCGAGGGCCGCGACCTCTCCGAGGTGGTGCTCTTCAACGGCGGCGGGCGCGCCTCGCCGGAAGCCACCCCCGAACTCGTCGCCGCCGAGGACCATGCTCGCAGCGAGCGGCTCGGCGTCTGGAAGCGCTGACGGAAGCGCTGGCGGCCCTGCGCTTTTCGCCCGCGCCCGGGCTGGGCTACCTTGCGCTGCCTACGCTGCTCCGCCTCAATGCGGGCCGGGGACGGGCGCGGGGGCAGGATATGGACCTCTCGGTGGGATTGAGCGTGTTCGCCGTCGTCGCGGCGGTGCTCGTCGTGATGACGCTCGCGGCCGGGATCAACATCGTGCCGCAGGGGCACGTCTACACGGTCGAGCGCTTCGGCCGCTACGCGCGCAACCTCGAGGCCGGGCTCGGGGTGATCACGCCCTTCGTCGAGCGGATCGGGCGGCGGGTGAACATCATGGAGCAGGTGATCGAGGTTCCGAGCCAGGAGGCCTTCACCCGCGACAATGCCGGCGTCACCATCGACGCGGTGGTGTTCTACCAGGTGCTCGACGCGGCGCGCGCCTCCTACGAGGTCGCCAACCTCGACGTCGCCATGCTGACCCTGACGATGACGAACATCCGCACCGTCGTCGGCTCGATGGACCTCGACCAGCTGCTCTCCCACCGCGACGAGATCAACGAGCGCCTTCTGCGGGTGATGGACGCCGCCGCCGCGCCCTGGGGCGTGAAGATGACCCGCATCGAGATCAAGGACATCGTGCCGCCCGCCGACCTCGCGGGCGCCATGGCCCGCCAGATGAAGGCGGAGCGGGAGAAGCGCGCCTCCGTGCTGGAGGCGGAGGGGCAGCGGCAGGCCGAGATCCTGCGGGCGGAGGGGCGCAAGCAGTCGGCGATCCTCGAGGCGGAAGGGCGGCGCGAGGCCGCCTTCCGCGACGCGGAGGCGCGCGAGCGCTCGGCGGAGGCCGAAGCGCGGGCGACGAGCCTGGTCAGCGAGGCGATCGCAAAGGGCGACCTCGCGGCGGCGAACTTCCTCGTGGCCGAGAAGTACGTGGACGCCGTGCGCGCGCTGGCCACTGCCCCGAACCAGCGCGTCGTGGTGGTGCCGATCGAGGCGGCCGCGCTCGCCGGAACGCTCGGGGGCATCGCGGAGATCAGCCGCAGCGTGTTCGGCGAGGCGGCTTCCGCCCGGCGGGCGGGCGCGCCGCCGAATGCCGGGACGGCACGGAGCTGAGAGGCCCGGGATGCCGGCCGACCTCGCCGCCGCCCTCGAGCCCGCCTGGCTCTGGATCATCGCCGGCCTTATCCTGGCGGCGACCGAGCTGGCGCTGCCGGGCGTGTTCCTGATCTGGCTCGGGCTTGCCGCCGTGCTGACCGGGCTCGCCGCGGCCGCGGTGCCGATGCCCTGGCAGGCGCAGCTCCTCGCCTGGGCCTTGCTCTCGATCCTCTGCGTCGGCCTCGCGACCCGGCTCGACCGCCGCCGCCCGGCGAGCGCGCTCAACCGGGCGGACCGCGGCCTCGTCGGGCGCGAGGGTGTGCTGGCCGAGGCGATCGTCGGCGGCGCGGGCGCGGCGCGCTTCGACGACACCTACTGGCGCGTCAGCGGGCCGGATCTCCCGGCGGGCGCACGCATCCGGGTGACCGGGATGACCGGCACGGTGCTGACGGTGATCGCGGCCTGACGCCCGCAAAGGGCAGCACGATAGAAGAGAGGGCCGGGGATTGCTCCCCGGCCCTCGTCGAGTCCCGTGCGTTCGGGGCTTACTGGCGCGCGCCTTGGTTCGCGCCCTGGTTGCCCATGCCGACTCCGGTGTTGCTGCTGGCGCCGGTGCCGCCGCCCATGTTGCCCATGCCGCCCTCGCGGCCGGTCGAGCCGGTGCTGCCCGGCATCGTGTTCGGGTCCATCCGGTTCATCGAGCGGTCCGTGCCCTGGCCGCTGCGCATGGCCGGGTCGCTCGCGCCTGCGGCACCGGGCTGCGTGCTCTGGGCTAGCGCGGCGCCCGAGAGGCCGAGCACCAGCGCGGCGGCAACAGAGATCGTCTTGATCTGCATGGCGAACTATCCTCCGTTCTTGTCGTCTCGGCTCTCAACGCCCGAGACCGATGGCCGTTCAGAGAAAAACCGTCTCCGGACACGGTTCTCGTGCGCTCGAGGACCCACGCGGATACGGCGGCGATCATCCGTGCGGACATGAAAAAAGGGGCCGGATCGCTCCGGCCCCCTCGGCATCTTTGAAGATACGGGATCAGGCCCGCTTCTTCTGGTCCTTCTCGTCGACCTCCTGGAAGTCCGCGTCGATGACGTCGTCCTTCTTGGCCTCCGCGCCTTGAGCGCCCGCCGCGGCGTCCGGGCCCGCGGCCTGATTGGCCGCGTACATCGCCTCGCCAAGCTTCATCGAGGCCTGCATCAGGTCCGTGGTGCGGGCCTTGATGGTCTCGACGTCCTCGCCCTCGAGCGCCGTCTTGAGCGCCGTGGTCGCGGTCTCGATGCCGTCGCGGTCGCCCTGCGAGACCTTGTCGCCGTATTCCTTTACCGACTTCTCGGTGGCGTGGATCAGGCTCTCGCCCTGGTTCTTCACCTCGACCAGTTCGCGGCGGCGCTTATCGGCCTCGGCATTGGCCTCGGCGTCCTTCACCATCCGGTCGATGTCGGCGTCGGACAGGCCGCCCGAAGCCTGGATGCGGATCTGGTGCTCCTTGTTCGTCGCCTTGTCCTTGGCCGTAACGTTCACGATGCCGTTGGCGTCGATGTCGAAGGTCACCTCGATCTGCGGCATGCCGCGGGGCGCCGGCGGGATGCCGACGAGGTCGAACTGACCGAGCAGCTTGTTGTCGGCCGCCATCTCGCGCTCACCCTGGAAGACCCGGATGGTGACCGCGTTCTGGTTGTCCTCGGCCGTGGAGAAGACCTGCGACTTCTTGGTCGGGATCGTGGTGTTGCGGTCGATGAGACGGGTGAACACGCCGCCCAGCGTCTCGATGCCGAGCGAGAGCGGGGTGACGTCGAGGAGCAGCACGTCCTTCACGTCGCCCTGGAGCACGCCGGCCTGGACCGCCGCGCCGATGGCCACGACCTCGTCCGGGTTGACGCCCTTGTGGGGCTCCTTGCCGAAGAAGGACTTCACCACCTCCTGGACCTTCGGCATGCGGGTCATGCCGCCGACGAGCACCACCTCGTCCACCTCGGAGGCCGAGACGCCGGCATCCTTGAGCGCCTTGCGGCAGGGCTCCATCGTGCGCTGCACGAGGTCGTCCACGAGGCTCTCGAACTTGGCGCGCGACAGCTTCAGCGCGAGGTGCTTCGGCCCGGTCGCGTCCGCCGTGATGTAGGGCAGGTTGATCTCGGTCTGGGTCGCCGAGGACAGCTCGATCTTGGCCTTCTCGGCGGCCTCCTTCAGGCGCTGCAGGGCGAGCTTGTCCTTCGTCAGGTCGATGCCCTGCTCGCGCTTGAACTCCGCGGTCAGGTACTCGACCACGCGGTTATCGAAGTCCTCGCCGCCCAGGAACGTGTCGCCGTTCGTGGACTTCACCTCGAACACGCCGTCGCCGATCTCGAGGATCGACACGTCGAAGGTGCCGCCGCCGAGGTCGTAGACCGCGATGGTGCCGGCCTTGCGCTTGTCGAGGCCGTAGGCGAGGGCCGCCGCGGTCGGCTCGTTGATGATGCGCAGCACCTCGAGGCCGGCGATCTTGCCGGCATCCTTCGTGGCCTGGCGCTGGGCGTCGTTGAAGTAGGCCGGGACCGTGATGACGGCCTGGGTGACCGGTGCGCCCAGGTGCGACTCGGCGGTCTCTTTCATCTTCTGAAGGGTGAAGGCCGAGATCTGCGAGGGCGAGTACTTCTTGCCGTCGGCCTCGACCCAGGCGTCGCCGTTGTCGCCCTTGACGATCTTGTAGGGCACGAGGCCCTTGTCCTTCTGCGTCATCGGATCGTCGTAGGTGCGGCCGATCAGACGCTTGATGGCGAAGAAGGTGCGTTCCGGATTGGTGACGGCCTGCCGCTTGGCGGGCTGGCCGACGAGGCGCTCCCCGTCGTCCGTGAAGGCGACGATGGACGGGGTGGTGCGGGCGCCCTCCGCGTTCTCGATGACCTTGGGCTGCGTGCCTTCCATGACGGCCACGCAGGAATTGGTGGTGCCCAAGTCGATGCCGATGACTTTACCCATGGTGGGATCCCTCTGTTGGTTCTGTTTCAAGCAGACCGCCGAGCCCCGAAGCAGCTCGGCCCATGGCGGCGCAACGATGCCGGCGCAGCGTGCCGGTGCGACGTTTGGTGATGTGCGTACGGGAGGGGGGGCGGATCAAGGGCCGGAGCCGGCGAAAAACCCGCGCTTAATCCCGTGTCGCAGCGGATATAAGAAGGGCGCCTAAGGCCCGCAAGGCGAGGCCGCACCCGGCGTGCGATTTGGGCAACGCCCACACTAGCGCCCTGGCGGGATTGAGGAATCGGCGCCGCCGCACCACCGCCGCCGCGCCCGTGCGCCCGGATTTTGTTGCTTCGCTGCCACGCCCGCGCCATCGATGGCGTGTTAGCGTCGCTCAGCCGCCCGCATGACGGCGCCCGCTCCCCCGCCGGGAAACGGGCTCCCCGGCGCGTGGCCCGCCGTGCCCGTTCCCGCCTCGAAGGACTCGATGCGTCCGACCCGCAGCCTCCTGATCCCGCTCCTCGGCGCCGCGCTCGGCGCCGGGACGGCGCTGCCCACCGCGGCGCAGGCCCAGAACTTCTTCGAGGAGCTGTTCGGGATCGGCCGTGCGGCCAGACCCCCGGTCCCGCCCCGCGGCGTACCGGGCGGCGCGCCCGCGCCCCAGCCCGCGCCGATGCCGGGCGACCCGCTGCCGGGCGACCCGAACGCGCCCGCCGCCGAGGCGCCGCGCCCGGCCGCGCCTCCGAAGCCCGTGGTGCTGAAGGTGCCCTCCGAGGACGCGATCGTGGGCCAGGAACTGCAGCTCAACGGGCTCGCGGGCAAGCTGAAGCTGGAGCGGGCCGGCACCGCCACGACCGCCCGCATCACGCTGCCGGGCACCAAGATCTCGCAGCCGACCGAGTCCTGCGCGGTGCCGCTGGCGAACGGCAGCCCGGTCGCGCTCTCGTCGGAGGGGCGTCCCGAGGGCGTGCCGCGCTTCGAGGCGGCGGGGGCCGAGTGCCCGCTGCGCTTCGACGTGACGGAGGGCGGCCTGCTGGTGACGACGCTGGGCCCCAGCCCGACCTGCACCTTCTCGGCGGCCGACTGCACCACCACGCCCCGGGGGCTCTGGGGCCCGGCCGCCGCCGGGCTGATCCCGCGCTCGGCTGAGTTCGACACCGCCCGGGGCGTCGCCGACAAGGCGGTGCGTGACAATTACAAGCTGATGACCCAGCGGGCGCGGCGCGAGGACGTCCGCCCGATCGTGACCGAGCAGGCGGCCTTCTCCTCCGACCGGGAGCAGCTCTGTCGCACCTACGCCCGCGAGGGCGCGCACGGCTTCTGCCACCTGCGCTTTACCGAGAACCGGGCACTCGCGCTCGCCACGCGTCTCGGCGTGAACACCGCCGCGCAGCCGGCCGCCGCCGCGACGCCGCGCCCGCGCCGGAAGCCGGCGGTGGAGGGGATGAACCCGGACGCGCCGGGGGCGGGGATCCCGGTCGCCGAGTAGCGCCGGACCTGCTCACGCCGGAGGCGGCGGATCCGGGGCCTCGACCTCGCCGCGACGCTGGAGCTGGAGGGCGACGAACCAGCAGAGCGCCGCCCAGGCGGCGCCGACGCACCAGCCGGCCAGCACGTCGCTCGGCCAGTGCACGCCGAGATAGACCCGGCTGACGCCGACCAGCACCGTCATGGCGACGCCGAGGAACAGCACCAGCGCCTTCACCCGCCGCCGCGGGTCGATGCGCGCGAGCAGCGTCGCCAGCGTCAGGTAGGCGATCGCCGACATCATCGCGTGGCCGGAGGGGAAGCTCGCGGTGAACACTTCCATGCCGTGGGGCACGAGGTCCGGCCGCGGCCGATGGTAGAACAGCTTCAGGACCGTCGAGACGATCTCGCCGCCGCCCACCGCGCCGATCACGAAGGCGCCGATCCGGAGCTTTCCGGACAGGGCGAGGTAGGCCGCCACCGCGCCCGTCAGGAACACGATGGTGAACACGCTGCCGAGCCCGGTGATGTCGCGCATCGTCTCCTCGAGCCAGCGCGGCCCAATCGGGTCGGAGAGGTCGGCCGGGTTGCGCAGGGACAGCAGGATCTTGCGGTCGAGCGCCTCGGTCGAGCCCTCGCCGACCTCCTGGGCCAGCGCGAAGAAGCCGTAGCCGAGCGTGCTCACGGTGAGGAGCGCGACCAGCGGGCCGACCTCGTTGAGGCGCAAGGAGAGCCAGACCCGCATGGCGCGGCCGGTGAGCGGGTTGCCGCGGATATGCTCGTAGGCCCTCACGCGTTCTCTCCGAATGACAGGCGGGAGACCTCCTCCCAGGGGCCGCCGAGATAGCGCCAGAGCAGGAGGCCCGGCGCCGTGAACCGGAACGGCGCGAAGCCCTGCTGCAGGTCGGCGTGCAGCGCACGGGCGACCTTCGGATCGACCTTGTTCTGCACCGTGACATGCGGACGCCAGCCCTGAGCATCCTGCGGCGTGAGATGGTCCGCGAAGGCCTGAGCGAGGCGCGCCCGGAAGGCCGCCAACGGCTCCGATTCCAGCACGTAGGCAACGCCGCGCCCGGTGAATCGCAGGCCCGTCACCGCGACGTCGGGCGGCGGCACGGTGCGAGCGAGGCTCGCCACCGTCTCGATCACCGCCCGCTCGCGGTCGCCCGGCAGGTGGTGGAACAGGGTGGCGTGGGCCGGGATGACGTTGATCGCCTCGGGGAAATGGCGGCGCCGCAACCCGTCGAACCGGGCAAAGGTCGGCTCGTCGAAGGCGAGGGTCAGGATGAGGGGCGCGTCGGACATCGGATCCCGAGATGGCGCGAAGTCCGCTCAGGTCCAGTAGAGCACGCGGGCCATCGGCAGGTCTCGGGCGAGCGCGGCGTGGAGGCTGGCCCGCATCTCCGCCATCAGGTCCTTCGGCAGCACGTATTTCACCGAGCCGAACTTGGTGAATTTCCGCGTCCTCTCCGCCTCGTCGAGCGGCAGGTCGGAGCCCGGATACCAGCCCTGCAGGATTTCTTTGGAGCCCGGCGTGAAGCGGTGGGTGATCAGCTCCGCCGTCAGGTCGAGGTCGGGCACGCCGGCCAGCGCCTCGGCCGCCTCCCGGATCAGCGCCGCGTAGGCCGCCTGCCAGTCGGGGATCGGCAGGATCGGCGCGACCGTGAGCCCGACCGGGTAGCCGGCCAGCGCGACTGCCCGCATCGCCCGGAGCCGCTGGTCGAGCGGGGCGGTGCCGCCCTCGTAGCGGGCGGCGCCCCGCGCGTTGACCGAGAAGCGGATGCGGGTGCGCCGCCCATGGGCTAAGTTGAGCAGCGGCTCGACCGCCGCGAACTTCGTGGTGAAGCGCAAGCCCACCGGCGCCTGCCAGGCGCTGAAATGCCGGATCGCCGCCGAGAGCGAGCCGGTCAGGTGCTCGATGCCGAGCGGGTCGGTGTAGCAGGAGGCCTCGAAGGTGGTGCCCTCGTGGGCCCGCGCCTCCTGGGCCGAGGTGACGGCCCCGCGCCCGGCATACCCCGCGAGATTGTCCAGGACCGCGTCGAGATTGGCGTAGACCCGCGTCACCGGAGGGCCGGAGAGCGAGCCCGCGAGGTAGCAGTACTGGCAATGGGCCGGGCAGCCCTCGGCGAGGTCGAAGCGCCAGTCGGCCGAGGGCGGGATCGGCTGGAGCTTGAGCTTCGTCGGCGGCGCCACCACGATCGCCAGCGTCGCCTTGGCCTCGGCATAGGCCCGGCGCGGATCCGCTTGGCGCAGGCCGGTGAGCCGATTGGAGGCGAGGCGCTCGACCGGCAGGCCCAGAGCCTCGGCGCGGGCCAGCATGGCGCGGCCGTGGGCGTGCTCCAGGGCGGCGGGCATCACCAGGACGCGCCGCGGGCGCCAGAGTCGGGCCGGCCGCTCGGCAGGCCCGGTTCGGAGCGGCATCTCGGCGAGGGCGGGTTCCATTCCTGCGGGAACGCCGCACCGCACGGCCAAGCTCCGGCCTATCGCGGCTCGGACCCCGCGGCTAAAGCACCCGCATGTTCAGAAAACGCTGGGACACCGTGCACGAGGGGCGCGAGGGCTGGCTGTTCCTCACCGGGGGCAGCAACCGGGTCATGGACCGCTACGCCCGGGGCCCGCGCCACTGGTGGCTCCTGCGCGCCTGGGCCCGGCTGATGGAGGCCCGGGCCGCCCGCGCCGCCCGGCTCGGCATCCGCTGCCTGCACGTGATCGTGCCGGAGAAGCTCTCGGTCTATGAGAACCTGACCGATGGCCTGCCCTACGACCCGGCCCGGGCCTCGACGCGCCGGCTCGCCCGGCGGCTCGCCGGCAAGCCCTACTATCTCGATCTGCTGGCGCCGCTTCGTGCCGCCCGCGACGGGCCGGTGCCTCTCTACCAGCGCACCGACACGCACTGGACGGTGGAGGGCTGCCTGCTCGCCTACCGGGCGATCATGCGGGCGCTCGCCGCCGTGCCGCCGGCCGACATCGCCGAGCGGCCCGATTTCGTCCACGAGACCGTGCTCGATCTCGGCGAGAAGGTGCCGCACCGGCCGACCGAGCGCCTGCGGCGCCCGCGCATCCTGCGCGACGCGGTGCGGGTCGAGACCGGGCCCCTGCTCGCGGCCTACGAGGCGCAGGGCCGCGCCCAGGACCTGCATATCGGCGCCCACGTGGTCTACCGGAACGCCCGCGCCCCGGACCCACGCCGCCTGGTTCTGTTCGGCGATTCCTGCGCGCATTTCTCGCCGATCCTGCTCACCGGCTACCTCGCCGAGAGCTTCGCGGAGGTGCACTTCGTCTGGTCGGCGGCCCTCGACTGGGACTACATCGCGCGGGTCAGGCCGGACATCCTGCTCTTCGAACTGGCCGAGCGCTTCCTCGCCCGGCTGCCGGCCGACGATTTCGACGTGGCCGCCGGCTGCCGGCGGGGCAGGACGCCGCCCTGGTCGGACGGCGTGCCGCCTAGTTGAGGACGCCTAGTTGAGGAACTGAATCGCCTCGCCGCTCTCCAGCGCCGCCGTCTGGGCCCGCAGCACCGATTCCGGCATGCCCGCCAGAGCCAGCAGGACGGTGACGAGGACCAGGAGGCAGGCAAGCGCCCCCGTCACGATATCGGCGTGGCGGCGCAGGGTGTGAATCAGCAGGCAGCCGAGGGTGAACAGCGAGGCTTCGGCAACCGGCAGGGTGAGGGCGAACGACATCGACGGCTCCGCGCGGCAGGTGCGGCGTATGGTGCGACGCACAAAAGAGTGCACTGCACAAAGCAGAAAATGGGCCGTCGATGCGCGTTTTCAGGCCCGTTCCGGGCTTTTCGGACCCTGGTATGCGCCCATCTCATGGCCGGGATCTTATGACCCGGATCACATGGCCGGGATCTCATGGCCGATGCTGCGCCCGCGGGCGGCGCCCGCGGGCGGCGCCCGGTGGCATTGCGAGGAGGCGACGATGGGTTTGCTGGTCGACGGCGTCTGGCAGGACCAGTGGTACGACACGAAGTCCACCGGCGGGCGCTTCGAGCGCAAGGCCTCGGCCTTCCGCAACTGGGTCACGCGCGATGGCGGGCCCGGTCCATCGGGGGAGGGCGGCTTCCCGGGCGAGGACGGGCGCTACCACCTCTATGTCTCGCTCGCCTGTCCGTGGGCGCACCGCACCCTGATCGTGCGGGCCCTCAAGGGGCTCGAGGAGGCGATCTCCGTCTCGGTGGTCGATCCGCGTATGGGTGCGGAGGGCTGGGTCTTCGGCGACACGCCCGGCGCGACGCCGGACGCGCTCCACGGCGCGAAACGCCTCTACGAGGTCTACCTGAAGGCCGACCCGCACTACACGGGCCGGGTCACCGTGCCGGTGCTCTGGGACAAGCGGCGCGGCACCATCGTCTCGAACGAGTCGGCCGAGATCATCCGCATGCTGAACGACGCCTTCGCCGCGGGCGGTCCCGACCTCTGCCCCGCCGACCTGCGGGACGAGATCGACGCGATCAACGCCCGGGTCTACGAGCGGGTGAACAACGGCGTCTACCGGGCGGGCTTGGCCACCACGGAGGAGGCCTACGCGGAGGCCTACGAGGCCCTGTTCGCGGAACTCGACGCGCTGGAGGAGCGGCTCGACCGGGGCCGCTACCTCTGCGGCGACCGGCTCACCGAGGCGGACATCCGCCTGTTCACCACGCTGGTGCGGTTCGACGCGGTCTATGTCGGGCACTTCAAGTGCAACCGGCAGCGCATCGCCGACTACCCGAACCTGTCGAACTACCTGCGCGACCTCTACGCCCTGCCGGGCGTGGCCGCGACGGTGAACCTCGACCACATCAAGCGGCACTATTACTGGAGCCACACCACCATCAACCCGACTCGCATCGTGCCGCTCGGGCCGCGGCTCGACTTCGCCGCGCCGAACGACCGGGCCCTGCGCTTCGGGGACTGAGATCCGGGACCTCGACGCGGATCGCCGCCTCACTAGATCAGACGCCATGATGACCATGACGCTCCGGACCCTCGCGCCCGTCCTCCTCCTGCTCGGTCTCGCCGCGCCGGCCGCGGCGCAGACCGCGGTCAAGCTCGAGGGCACCTGCGAGAAGCTGGTGATCGCGGGCCAGGACCTCAGCGATTCCTGCAAGGGCGTGCTGACCAACACGGTCGCGCGCAACCTCACGAGCTTCGACTTCGCGGCCGAGGACGGGCAGACCCTGAGCTTCGGCGGCAGCGGCGCCCAGCAGGAGCGCACCGAGGAGACCGACCCGCTCCAGCCGATCAGCCGCGTCGTGCCGGGCAAGGGCGGCGCGGCGCAGGGGCCGGTCCTGGCGGTCGGCGCCTGCCGCTTCTCCACGCCGGAGCCGGGCAAGACCGCGATCACCTGTGAGGCGACCGCGCCGGGGCAGAATGCCACCTACGCGGGCACCTTCGTGACGCAGGCCAGGACCACGGCGGCCGCGCCCGAGGGGAGCGCCGCTTCGGGGGCCGCGAAGTAGCGCGCGGCGCGGGCCTTCGGGCTGGTCAACCCGGACCGCCCGTCCCATCTACGCAACGGTCCGCATCGTCGCACGGCGCGCGGACCGGTTACGACGCGCGACCGAACCGTCGGCCAGGGTTTTTGACGCGCGTGATCTCGCGAAAAGCCCTGCCCGGCGGGCCCGACCAGACCCGAGGCCCGACCCGATGCTCAACGACTTCCCCGCCGGCGACGCGCCGAAGCCCGGCGCGGCCGACCTGATCAAGGACACCACCACCGCCACCTTCCGGCAGGACGTCATCGCCGAGTCGATGAACCGCCCGGTGCTGGTCGATTTCTGGGCGCCCTGGTGCGGTCCCTGCAAGCAGCTCACCCCCGTGCTGGAGAAGGCCGTCACGGCGGCGGGCGGCGCGGTCGTGCTCGTCAAGATGAACATCGACGAGCACCCCTCCATCGCCGGCCAGCTCGGCATCCAGTCGATCCCCGCCGTCATCGCCTTCCAGCGCGGCCAGCCCGTCGACGGCTTCATGGGCGCGGTGCCCGAGAGCCAGGTGAAGGAATTCATCGCGCGGCTGGCCGGGCCCGCCGGCCCGAGCCCGATCGAGGCGGCCCTGGAGGAGGCGACCCGCCTGGTCGCGGAGGGCGACCTCGCGGGCGCCTCCGAGATCTACGCGGCGATCCTGGAGCAGGAGCCCGACAACGTCGCCGCGCTCGCGGGCCTCGCCAAGATCCAGCTCGACGCGGGGGAACTGGAGAACGCCCGGCAGCTGCTCGCCATGGTGCCGGAGGCCAAGGCTAACGATCCGGCGCTCGTCGGCGTCCGGGCAGCCCTCGAACTCGCCGAGCAGGCGGCCTCGCTGGGCGATCTCGCCGGGCTCCAGGCCCAGGTCGAGGCGAACCCGGACGACCATCAGGCCCGCTTCGACCTCGCGCTGGGCTTGGCCGCCCGGGGCGACCGCTCGGCCGCCGTCGATCACCTGATCGAGATCCGCCGCCGCGACCGCGACTGGAACGAGGACGGCGCCCGCAAGCAACTGCTTCAGTTCTTCGAGGCCTGGGGCGTGATGGACCCGGACACGATCCGCGGGCGCCGCAAGCTGTCGACGCTGCTGTTCTCGTAACCGGGCGCGGGAGGGGAGGCACGATTGAGCACCCATGCGGGCTACAAGAGCGCGGCCGATTGCCCGGCCGTGATTCCGGTCTTCCCCCTGCCCGGCGCCCTGCTGCTGCCGCGGGGCCAGATGCCGCTCAACATCTTCGAGCCGCGCTACCTCGCGATGGTGGACGACGCTCTCCGCACCGACCGGGTCATCGGCATGATTCAGCCGGACCCGGAAGGGGCGGGCGGCTCGCCGATGAACCCGCGCCTCTACCGGGTCGGCTGCCTCGGGCGGCTGACCCAGTTCGCCGAGACCGGCGACGGACGCTACCTGATCTCGCTCACCGGGATCAGCCGCTTCCGGATCGAGAGCGAGCTCGCGACCGCCAGCGCCTACCGGCGCTGCCAGGTCTCCTACGACGACTTCGCGGTGGACTTCGCGGCCCGCGCGGGCGAGGAGCATGTCGACCGCGAGGGCGTGCTGAAGGCGCTGCGCGACTTCGTGGAATCGAACGACCTCAAGGTCGACTGGGCGGGGATCGAGGAGGCGCCGAACGAGGCCCTCGTCAACGCGCTCTGCATGATGAGCCCCTTCGGCGTGCGCGAGAAGCAGGCCATGCTGGAGGCGCAAGACCTGAAGACGCGGGCCGAGATCCTGATCGCGGTCACGCAGATGGAACTGGTGCGCGGATCCGGCCCCGAGCCGACGCTGCAGTAACGAGAGCGAGCATGGCCAACGAGATCACCGCCCCCGTCGAGGCGACCCGCGTCGACCCGAAGCTCCTGGAGATCCTGGTCTGCCCGCTGACCAAGCAGACCCTGGAATACGACGCCGCCCGCCAGGAACTGATCAGCCGCTCTGCCAAGCTCGCCTACCCGATCCGCGACGGCATCCCGATCATGCTGCCGGAGGAGGCGCGCCCGCTGACCGACTGAGGCTCAGTCGGTGCCGGCCCAGGCCCGGTCGGCAGGGCCGGGCTCCCCCCCAGTAGCGTTCACGCGGCCCGGTTCGGGATCGCGCCCTTGAGCGCGGCGTAGCTCGTCATCAGGTTGCGGTAGTCGGGGATGTGGTTGGAGAGCAGCCCGGCGAGCCCCTCGACGTCGCGGCGCCAGTCGCGGTGCAGCTCGCAGGCCACCCCGAACCACGTCATCAGCTGCACCCCCGCCGCCGACATCCGGGCCCAGGCCGCGTCCCGCACCAGCGGGTCGAAGGTGCCGGAGGCGTCGGTGACCGCGAAGACCTCGAACCCCTCGGCGATCGCCGAGAGTGCCGGGAAGGCGACGCAGACCTCGGTGACCACCCCGGCGATGACGAGTTGGCGCCGGCCCGTCGCCCGGATGGCGGCGACGAAGTCGGGGTTGTCCCAGGCATTGATCTGGCCGGGTCGGGCGATGAAGGGCGCGTCCGGGAACTTCGCCTTCAGCTCCGGCATCAGCGGGCCGTTCGGCCCCTCCTCGAAGCTCGTGGTCAGGATCGTCGGCAGCTCGAAATAGGCCGCGAGATCGGCCACCGCGAGCACGTTGTTGCGGAACTTGTCCGGCTCGATGTCGCGCACCAGGGACAGGAGACCGGCCTGGTGATCGACCAGGAGGATGACGGCCTGATCGAGGTCGAGGCGGCTGTACGGCTTGGTCATGGCTGAAGGTCTCCTCTCGGGTCGCGGCCCCGGCCGCTTCGCTCTCCGCCGCGCTGTCCGGGCGGTAACGGGATCAGAATGCCGCCACCGCCTGATGCGCGAAAGCGAAACGATCGAAAGGTATCGTTTCCAAGATTTGACTGATGGAAGCCGCGTCAGGCCGGGTCGGCGTACTGCGCGAGCCCGTTGCCGAAGGACCAGTTCTCCGTCTTCACCTCGACGAGGTTGATCAGGACGTCCTCCGCCCTCAGGCCGGGATCACCCACGAGGGTGTCCACGATGCGGCGGTAGAGCGCCCGCTTCTGCGCGAGGCTGCGCGTGTCGTTGCAGGTGATCTGCACGATCACGAGGTCGTCGCTGCGGGCGATCCCGAGGTAGCCGGCCCCGTAGGCAAAATTCTCCACTTCGTGCTCGTGGATCATCACGAAGCGGTCGTCCTCCGGGACCCCGAAGGTCTCGCGCAGGGCGGCGTAGACGCCCTCGCCCAGGGCGGCGCGGTAGGCGGCGGGCTTGCCCGCGCGCAGGGAGATGCGGATCAGCGGCATGGCACTTCCTCTGGTCGGGGGCGGGTCTTCAGGAATGGGATAGGCGGGCCCAGCCGGGGGCGGCGAGGTGGAGCACGCGCTCGTGCGTCGCGTCGCCATCCCGCCGGAGCGTGAGGCGGACGAGACGCCACGCGCCCGGATCGAGCGCGCTGACGGCGGCGCAGGCGCCCTCCGCCAGGGCCGAGGCGGCGCGCTCGGCCTCCGCGGCGCGCAGCGCGGCGAGACCGCGGGTCTCGGCGATCGGCACGACCTCCTGCACCAGGACGGCCGCGCCGTCCGGTGAGCTGGCCGCCACGGCGAGGGGGAGAAAAGTCTCGACGCGCGGCCGGCCGAAGCCGTCCGTCACGGCCCGGAAGCGGTCGTCGGTGAGGAAGCCGGAGGCGGCGGCCGGGTCCAGCCAGAGATAGGTCGCGGCGTAGACGTTGCCCGCGGCGCCTCCCGCGCGCTCCGCGACCGAGAAAGCCTTGAAGCCGAGCCCCGGGGTCGCGTCCCAGAGCGGCCCGCGCTCGGCGACGCGTCCGCGGATGCGGGCCATGTCGTAATCGGCGGGCAGGCGGTGGCGGTAGCGCAGGACCAGCATGTTCGGGCTCCGGCAATCGGGCAGGTCCCGTCTTGCCGAATCGCGAGCATCAGGAAAACATATCGTTGTTTATTCGTGCGATGAGCGTTCGTTATGGTTGTGCCGGCCCGTGCCCTCGATTCCGATGCCGTTCAGGCCTTCGTGCTGGTGGCCGATCTCGGCGGCTTCACCCGGGCGGCCGAGGCGCTCGGCACGTCCCAGGCCGCGGTGAGCCTGCGCCTCAAGCGGCTGGAGGAGCGCCTCGGCCACCGCCTGATCGAGCGCACGCCGCGGCGGGTCCGCCTGTCCGAGCGCGGCGAGGCCTTCCTGCCCGCGGCGCGCGACCTCCTGGCCGCCCAGGCGCGGGCCTGGCAGCAGGTGGCGCCAGAGCCGCCTCGGCGGCTGATCCTCGGGATCAGCGACCACGTGGCCGGGCCGGAACTGCCGGTCCTGATCGGGCGCATCGCCGCGCAGGATCCGGGCCTCCTCATCGAGGTGCGGATCGCCGGCTCGCGCGACCTCGTGGCGGCCTTCGCCCGCGCCGAGATCGACGCCGCGATCGTGCGCAGCGAGGACGGGCCGCTGCCGCGACGGGGCGAGGGGCGGCTCCTCGCCCGCGAGCCCTTGGGCTGGTTCGCGGGGCCCGGCTTCCGGCACCGGCCGGGGGAGGCGCTGCGGCTCGCCACCCTGGCGGGCTCCTGCGGGGTGCGCGAGACGGCTTTGCGCTGCCTCGACGCGGCCGGCATCCCCTGGACCGAGGTCTTCGTCGGGGGCGGCGTGCTCGCGGTCGGCGCTGCGGTCAGCGCCGGGCTCGGCGTCGCGGCGCTGGCCCGCCGGGTCGCACCGCCCGGCGCGGTCGAGGTCGGCGAGCGCCTCGGGCTGCCGCCCCTGCCGACCGCCGACGTGGTGCTGCACGCCCGCGCCCGGGAGCCGCGCGCGACCGCGGCCCTGCGCCTCGTCGGCGCGGCCTTCCGCGCGGCCGCGACCGTTTGAATCGGGCGCGGCCGGTTCAGCTCCCGTACAGCTCCGGGACGGCACTCAGCACGTCAGGATCTGAACAGGCGCGATGTCCCGACAGCAAAGCTTGGGCGTTCGCAAGAATTCGGCGTCATATTCTCGCCGTTTCCCAGATCTACCCGGGCGTATCGCCTGAAAACGGACCCGAAGGGTCCCGCAACGAGAACACGCCGCGCGGCGCGCAGCGAACCGTACGGCTTTGCCTCTGGGGGAGCACATGACCACGACACCCACCGCCCTCGCCCTCGCCGCCGGCCTCGCCCTCTTCGGCCTTATGCCGGCCGCGACCGCCCGGGCGGCCGACTACACGGGCACGTGGCGCGTCGAGCTGGTGACCGAGAGCGGGCTCTGCGACAGCCGCTACAGCTACGCCGTCTCCATTCAGGAGGGGCAGGTGCGCCTCGCCTCGGCGGCGGATGCCGGCACCCGGATGAGCGGGCGCGTCGGCGCCGACGGCACGGTCGGGCTCACGGTCTCGAACGGCGGCACCAGCGGCGCCGCCTCGGGCCGGCTCCAGGCCCAGACCGGCTCGGGCACCTGGAAGGTCTCGGCCCTGTGCTCGGGCAGCTGGACGGCGCGGCGCAGCAACACCCGCACCGCGCAGGCGGAGTAGGTCTTTCGGGCGGTCGATGCGGCGGCCTCAGGCCGTCGCCAGCCAGGAGCGCGCCTCGTCGAGGCGGGCGCGCTCGAACACGCGGATCTGCGCGGGCGAGACGAAGTTGAAGGTCTCGGCCAGCGCCTTCAGCCAGGGCGCGTCGGTGACGAGCGCGACGTGGCTGACGCTCTTCATCATCGAGAGGCCGAAGCGCGGGTCCTTGAAGAAGGCCGCGGGCTCCATGCCCTCGAAGGCGCGGATGTCCTCCAGGAGCTTGAGCTTGCCGCCCTTGTCGAGGTCGGCCTTCATCGCGGTCATGGCCGCGTCCATCTCCGCGTCGGTGATCTTCCCGTCGACCACGATCTCGGCGACGTTGGTGTCCGGCTTCTTGGTGTAGCTCAGCACAGGGCGGGCTCCTCAGGGGCCGTTGCGGCCGACCACTCTCCTACAAAAAGCTCTGCGGGTCGACATCGACCGCCACCCGCACGCTGCCGCGGGGCTTCGGCGCGCGCGCGAGCCAGTCGCGCAGGTAGCTCTGCAGATCGACGTTGCGCTCGGTCTTCACCAGGAGACGGAAGCGATAGCGCCCGCGCACGAGCGCCAGCGGCGCCTCGGCGGGCCCCAGCACCATGGCGCCTGCCGGCGGCTCGGCGACGCGCGCCAGCGCCTGCCCCTGGGCCTCCGCGGCCTCGCGCTCGGCCGCCGAGACGATCAGCGCCGCGAGGCGCCCGAATGGCGGCAGGCCCGCGGCCTCTCGGGCGGCAACCTCCTCCGCGTAGAAGCGCTCCGCGTCTCCTGAGAGCAGCGCCGCGATCACCGGGTGCGTCGGCTGGTAGGTCTGCACCAGGGCACGGCCCGGGCGCTCGCCGCGGCCCGCGCGACCGGTCACCTGCTGAAGTAGCTGGAAGGTGCGCTCGGCCGCCCGCGGGTCACCGGAGGTCAGGCCGATATCGGCGTCGAGCACGCCGACCAGCGTCAGGTGCGGGAAGTTGTGGCCCTTGGCGACGAGCTGCGTGCCGACGACGATGTCGCACTCGCCGGCCGCCACCGCCTCCAACTCCATGCGCAGCCGCTCGGCGCCGCCGGGGAAGTCGCTCGACAGCACGATGATGCGTCGGTCCGGGAACAGCTCGGCGACCTCCTCGGCGATGCGCTCGACGCCCGGCCCGCAGGCCGTGAGGTTGTCGAAGGTGCCGCACTCGGTGCAGGCCTGCGGACGCGGCTCGGCGTAGCCGCACTGGTGGCAGACCAGCGCCTTGCGGAATCGGTGCTCGACGAGCCAGGTCGAGCAATTGCGGCAGCGGTAGCGGTGGCCGCAGGCCCGGCAGAGCGTGAGCGGCGCGTAGCCGCGACGGTTGAGGAAGAGCAGCGACTGCTCGCCCGCCGCGAGGTTCGCCTTGATGGCGTTGATGAGCGGCGGGCTCAGGAAACGGCCGCGCTCCGGCCCGTCGAGGCGCATGTCGATCGCCCGGATGTCGGGCAGGCGCCGCCCGCCGAAGCGCTCGGGCAGCCGGACGTGGCGGTAGCGCCCGCGCTCGGCGTTGACCCGGCTCTCGATGGAGGGCGTGGCGGAGGCCAGCACGACGGGGCAGCCCTCCAGGCGCCCGCGCACCACAGCCATGTCGCGGGCGTGGTAGTGCACTCCGTCCTCCTGCTTGTAGGCGGACTCGTGCTCCTCATCGACTACGATGAGGCCGAGATGCCGGAAGGGCAGGAACAGGGCCGAGCGGGCGCCGACCACGACGCGCGCCTCGCCCGCCGCGACGGCGGCCCGCAGCCGCTCGCGCCGCCTTCCGCCGACGCCCGAGTGCCAGGCGGCCGGGCGCACCCCGAAGCGGGCTGCGAAGCGGTCGAGGAACTGCGCGGTCAGCGCGATCTCGGGCATCAGGATCAGCGCCTGCCGGCCCCCGCGGACGCAGTGGGCCACGGCCTCGAAATAGACCTCGGTCTTGCCCGAGCCGGTGACGCCTTCGAGCAGCACCGGGCCGGGGAGCGACGCCTCGGCATGGGCTAGGCTCTCTCCGGAGCCGCGCCGCTCCCCCTCTCCCGTGGGGGAGAGGGGACCCGCGTCCGGTGCGGCGAGGTTCGGGACCGCTGCCGGGAGAAGCGTTCTGGCCGGCCCGGCGATCAGCTCGATCGCCGCCGCCTCCTGCGCGTCGGACAGCGGCACGCGCGGGTGGTCCGGGTCCGGCGGGGGCGCGACCGCCTCGGGCTCCACCGCGACCGCCTCCAGGGCGCCGTCGTCGATGAGCCCGTCGACCACGCTGAGCGAGACGCCCGCCGCCTTGGCGAGGGCGCTCTTCCCGTGCAGCGCCCCGTCGGCGGCGGCCTCCAGCACCTTCCGGCGGGCGGGCGTCGCGCGGGCCGGCGCCTTGCCGGAGACGCGCACGCCGACGCGGGCGGTCTCGCGGGCGGCGGCCTCGTCGGGCAGGCGCAGCACCATGGCAAGCGCCGAGCCCTTCGGGGCGAGCGTGTAGCGGGCGATCCAGTCGACGAGCTTCCGCAGGGGCTCGGAGAGCGGCGGAGCATCGACCCGGCCCGTCACCGGCCGCAGGTTCGAGCCGCCCGCTGTGTGGGCGAGGCCCCAGACCACGCCGACCGTCTCGCGGGGCCCGAGCGGCACCTGCACCACGTCGCCCGCGTCCAGCCGCAGCCCCTCGGGCACGACGTAGCTGTAGGCCGTGTCGAGGGCGAGCGGGATCAGGATCTCGGCAACGTCGGGCATGGAATTCGTGCGTGCAGGGCGCAGGGCCCGTTCCGGGTCCGTACCATAGGGCGCGCGAGAATGCGGCGCTCAGCGCCGCCGCAACGTGTGGGCGAGCGGCAGCGCCGCGAGACTCAGGGCCGCCATCGCCCAGAAGGCCCGCGCGCCGAACGCGGCGTAGAGCGGACCGGAAGCCAGCGTCACGAGGGCGCCTGCCAGCCCCAGGCCGACGCTGCCGTAGAGGGTGAGGGCGGTGGCCCGCAAGCGCGGCGGCACCGTCTCGGCAATGAGCCCCAGGCAGGCGAGATGCAGGAGCGCGAAGCTGAGGCCGTGGAGCGCCTGCGCGCCGACGAGCCAGGGAAGGGCGGTCGTCTGGGCGGCGATCACCCAGCGCAGCGCCCCGGCGCCCGCTGCCAGGGCGAGACCGCCCGCGAGGCCGATCCGCGCGAGGAGCGGCGGGCCAACGCCCAGGAAGACCAGCACCTCGGCGGCCACCGCCTCGGCCCAGAGCAGGCCCGCCGCCCCGGCGCCGATCCCGGAGCTGCGCCAGAGGATCATCGCGAAGGCCTCGTGCAGGCCGTGCGCGCCGACGACCAGGGCGGCGACGAGCAGGGTACGGCGGAAGGCGGAGAGGTGCAGCAGGGCACCGAGGCCTCCTCCCAGGCCCTGTTCGGCCCCCAATCCTGCGCCCGGCTCGCGCTCGCCCGTGGGCAGGCGCTGCGCGAGCCAGCCCGCGCCGACGAACAGCAGGGCACCGACGAGGACGGCTGCCGCGAGGCCGCGCGCCTCCACCAGCCAGCCCGCCGCCGCGGAGGCCGCGATGAAGGCGGCCGAGCCCGCTGCCCGAACCCGCCCGTAGGTGAAGGCCTCTCCCCCGCGCGCCGCCCCGAGCGCCAGCGCGTCGGCGAGCGGGGCCAGCGGCGCGGTCGCCACCGCGTAGGCGAGGCCCGCGGCGAGCACCGGCCCGAAGCCGTGGACCGGCAGGTGCGCCGCCGCGCACAGGCCCGCCGCGACCGCACTCGCGGCCAGGATCGGGCGGGCCGCGTCCCGGGCATCGGCGAGACGCCCGGCGATCGGGGCGGCCACTAGGCGGACAAGCGTCGCGGCGGCCAGCACGAGGCCGATCGCCTCGGGCGTGAGCCCGCGGGCCGCCATCAGATTCGGTAGGAGCGGCGACAGGCAGCCATAGGCGCCGTAGAGCCCGGCGTAGAGCGCGAGGTAGCGCGCGAATCCGGCCCGTTCCGCCACGTCGTCCCCCGGCCTCCCGACACCGATCGACCTATACCGGATTGCGCCGGCGGGAGCGGCGCGTCAGGAACGGCCGATGCACCACCCGCAGCCGACACGACTCCGTTTTCCAGACTGCACGGATCCCCTCTCCCCGCGCGCGGGGAGAGGCCTGTCCGCACCTTGTCGTGCGGACAGGAAGCGCAGGCGAAGCCGGAGCGGCGGCGAGGGGGCTTTGACGGAGAGGTCTCATCCGTCGGAGCCCCCTCACCATCGGGTCGATCCCTTCGGGATCGATGCGCCGCCTCGCTTC
This sequence comes from Methylobacterium radiodurans, assembly GCF_003173735.1. Lineage (NCBI taxonomy): Bacteria > Pseudomonadati > Pseudomonadota > Alphaproteobacteria > Hyphomicrobiales > Methylobacteriaceae > Methylobacterium > Methylobacterium radiodurans. Next base: position 1,318,998 of record NZ_CP029551.1, read on the forward strand.
ATGCCCCCGCAAGAGGGCATGAAGCCCTCTCCCCACAGGCGGGGAGAGGGGAGCTGCGGAAATCCGTGGCGCGGATCCGGATGTGTCGGCGCAAGCGCCGCGAGGCTGGCCCCCGCACATGCCTGAGACGCCCCGCCTCGAACTCGACCGCATCGGCTGCCGCTTCGGGCCGGTGCGGGCCCTCGACGACGTCTCGCTCGCGGTGGCGGGCGGGGAGATCGTCGGGCTGCTCGGCGATTCCGGCTGCGGCAAGAGCACCCTGCTGCGGATCGTGGCCGGGCTGGAGACGCCCGACCGGGGCACCCTTCGCCTCGACGGGCGGGAGATACGCCCCGGCGTGCCGCCCGAGTTGCGCGGCGTCGGCATGATGTTCCAAGACTACGCTCTGTTCCCGCACCTCACGGTCGCCGAGAACGTGCGCTACGGCCTCGCCGGCCGCGGGCGCGCCGAGGCCGAGGCGGCGGCGACCGGGCGGCTCGCCCAGGTGGGGCTCGCGCACCGCGCCGCGGCCTATCCGGACACGCTGTCGGGCGGCGAGGCGCAGCGGGTGGCGCTAGCCCGGGCGCTCGCGCCGGGCCCGCGCCTGCTCCTCCTCGACGAGCCCTTCTCGAATCTCGACCGGCGCACCCGCGACCGGGTGCGGGCCGACACGCTTGGCGTCCTGCGCGCGGCAGGTGCCACGGCGCTCCTCGTCACGCACGATCCGGAGGAGGCGATGGAGGTCTGCGACCGGATCGCGCTGATGCGGGCCGGGCGCGTGGTGCAGGTGGGCACGCCCGAGGCTCTCTACCGCCGCCCGGTGAACCGCTTCGCCGCCCGCTTCTTCGGCGACCTCGTCGAGGTCGCGGGACCCTGCCGGGGCGGGGCGCTGGAGACGCCCCTCGGAACCTTCCCGGCGCCCGGCTTCGCGGAGGGCGCGCAGGCGCAGGCGGCCTTCCGCCCGCAGGCGCTGCGGATCGCACCCGCGGGCGAGGGCCACGCCGCCCGCGTCGCGCGACGGGTCTATCTCGGCACGCAGGCGCGGCTGGAGATCGAGGCCGCGGGCTTCGCTGAGCCCGTGCGCCTCGCGGTCGCGCCGGAGGACGCGCGCCGGCTGGGCGAGGCGGTCGGCCTCGTGCTGGCGGGCGAGGCCCCTTTATTTTCGCGCCGGGCGAGGATTAGAAATGGATGCCGGCGCGTGCTGGCCCTGTAGATTTTAACTGTTTTAGATCAAAAACTTAGATCTTGCTTTCCGGCGGCCGATGCCGCTCAACCTCCCGCGCCTCAGGGAGGAAAGCATGCCTCGAACCGCCGGATACGCCCTTCTCGCCACGCTCCTCGCGGCCGTGTCCGCGCAGGCCGCGGAGGTGAACCTCTACACCACCCGCGAGCCCGGCCTGATCCGGCCGATTCTCGACGCCTACACGGCCAAGACCGGCACGACCGTCAACACGGTCTTCGTCGAGAAGGGGCTGGCCGAGCGCGTGGCCGCCGAGGGCGAGCGTGCCAAGGCCGACGTGCTGATGACGGTCGATATCGGCAACCTGATCGAGCTGGTCGATCGCAGCCTCTCCCAGCCGGTAAAGTCCGCCGCGCTCGAAGCCGCCGTGCCGGCCTCCCTGCGGGACCCGGAGGGGCGCTGGTTCGCGCTCTCGTCCCGAGCCCGCGTCGCCTACGCGGACGCGCGCGACTTCGCCGACCTGAAGGCGCTCTCCTACGAGGAACTGGCGGACCCGAAGTGGAAGGGCAAACTCTGCCTGCGTTCGGGCCAGCACCCCTACAACACGGCGCTGATCGCCCACCACCTCGTCAAGCACGGGGCCGAGAAGACCGAGGCCTGGCTGAAGGGCGTGAAGGCCAACCTCGTGCGCAAGCCCGCGGGCGGCGACCGGGACGTGGCCCGCGACATCCTGGCCGAGACCTGCGAACTCGGTCTCGGCAACTCCTACTATGTGGGCCTGATGCGGTCGGGCAAGGGCGGGCCGGAGCAGGTGAAGTGGGGCGAGGCGATCACGGTCGCGCTGCCGACCTTCGAGGGCGGCGGCACGCACGTCAACGTCTCCGGCGCGGTGGTGGCGAAGAACGCCCCGAACCGCGACGAGGCGGTGAAGCTCCTCGAATACCTCGTCTCCGACGAGGCCCAGGGACTCTACGCCCAGGCGAACTACGAGTACCCGGTCAAGGCCGGCGCCAAGATCGACCCGCTGCTCACCGCGATGGGCCCGCTCGCGATCGACCCGACGCCGCTCGCCGAGATCGCCCGCAACCGCAAGGCCGCGAGCCTGCTGGTGGACAAGGTCGGCTTCGACAACTGACGCGCAAATCTCCCTCCGCCGCCCGGCGGAGGGAGAGGCCGGACCTCGCGGCAAGCCCGCAAACAGGCACACTTTTCCCGCGCGACGCGCTATGAGGGTGCCATGAGCCGCGCCGCCGCCCGCCCCGACGTCCTCACCGCCATCGGTGACACCCCGCTGATCCGCCTGCGTCGGGCGTCCGAGGAGACCGGCTGCACGATCCTCGGCAAGGCCGAGTTCCTGAATCCCGGCCTCTCGGTGAAGGACCGGGCCGCGCTCTCGATCGTACAGGACGCGGAGGCGCGCGGGCTGATCCGGCCGGGCGGCACCATCGTGGAGGGCACGGCCGGCAATACGGGCATCGGCCTCGCGCTGGTAGCCTCGGTGCGCGGCTACCGCACCGTGATCGTCATTCCCGAGACGCAGTCGGCCGAGAAGAAGCAGACCCTGCGGCTCGCCGGCGCCCGCCTCGTCGAGGTGCCGGCGGTGCCCTTCGCCAACCCCAACAACTACGTGCACGTGGCCCGGCGCCTCGCCGAGAGCCTAGCTGAGCGCGATCCCGCGGGCGCCTTCTTCGCCGACCAATTCGACAACGTCGCCAACCGGCGCGCCCATGTGGAGCGGACCGGGCCCGAGATCTACGAGGGGACGGGCGGCTCGGTCGACGGCTTCGTCTGCGCGGCCGGCACCGGCGGCACGCTCGCGGGCGTCGCCGAGGCGTTGTGGGTCGCCAAGCCCGGCGTGAGCATCGCGCTCGCCGACCCCGAGGGCTCGGCCCTCTACGCGCACTACACCGCCGGAACGCTGAAGGCCGAGGGCTCCTCGATCACCGAGGGCATCGGCCAGGGCCGCGTCACCGGGAATCTCGCGGGATTCACGCCCGACCACGCCTTCCGCATCCCCGATGCCGAGGCGCTGGCGATCGTGTTCGGGCTGATGCGGGAGGAGGGCCTGTCGCTCGGCGGCTCGTCCGGCATCAACGTGGCGGGGGCGATCCGGCTGGCCAAGCGGCTCGGACCGGGCCACACGATCGTGACGATCCTGTGCGACGGCGCGGCGCGCTACGCCTCGAAGCTGTTCAATCCGGCCTTCCTCGCCGAGCGCGGCCTGCCCGTGCCGGACTGGCTCGACGCGCCCGCCGAGGATCTGCCGGACTGGCGGGCCTGAGGACCCTGGCAGGCCTGAGGGCCCGCTGGCCCTCGCTCAGCGGCTGGAGCCGCCGCCGTTCGCGCTGCCCTGCGGGATCGCGCGCTCCGGCTGACCCGCATTGCCGCCGGCCGCCGAGTTCGTCGTGATGGTCTCCGCGCCCGTGCTGCCGCGCGAGATGATCAGGCTCGGATCGTTGCCGGTCGTGTTCGGCTGAGGCTGGACGATGGTTTGGGTTGCCCCCGGACTGCGGAGTGGGGCCAATCCCTGCGCCAGGGCAGGCGCGGCGACGAGCAGCGCGAGAGCGCTGATGGTGAGTGTCTTTGTCATGGGGGCTCCGTGCCGGATTTTCCGGCGTGTAGGGCGGCAACCGCGGGATGTGCCGAAGGTTTCCGGACGCATGCTGAGCGTGCGGCACCGCACCAAAGATGTGCTGTGACTGTCCGGCTGCGGTCGAACACCCCCGCAGAGCCGGGCGTGACTGTGCCGGTTGTCCGTTCGACATCCAGGGCGTTGCGATGGTCCTTCCACCAGATGAGATGCCAGCACCGATGCAGGCGACGCGTTTCGGCCCGGCCGCCGCCGCCATCCTCGTCGCCGCCCCGGCCGCCTGCATGACCGATGTCCTGGCTGTTCCGGTCATGCCGCCCCGCTGAGGCGCAGCCTCGCGACGCAGAAAGGCCCGCCGCGGCGGTGCCGGGCGGGCCTGGACTGGGGCCGCGGTGCGTTGGCGGCTCAGTTGCGGACGAGCGCGCCGGCGGGGCCGCCGGCATGCTGGCCGGAATAGCGGTAGGCCGAGGCGGCAGCGTGCCGGACCGCGGAGCCCTGCGCGGGCGCGACGTAGCCCGGATAGGCCGAGGCCGGATAGGGGCTGTGACGCGAGTCGAGGCCCTGGGCGAGGGCTGGCGACGCGACGGTCGCGGCGAGCAGCGCGGCGGCGATGATGCGAGACGTCATGATGATCTCCCGTGTCTCAGGGGTGAGGAAATCATCCGGTCTAAGGTGGAGTGAGAAAGATCGTGCCTTCGCAATCTTGCGCGGTCTTGGTCGCTCCGGCTGTCCTTGGCCGAATGCAGTGACGAAACGGGTGATAAGCCTGCCGGTTCGCGATGATCCGTGCGATCTCGCACCTGCAAAACAACGATGCGTCGACCGCTCGATCGATCTATCGGCCATAGCCGCCGCAGTCCCATCCCGAGCCGAGCAATAAAAATCAAGCGTGACCGAACGAAGTGGACCGCCTCGGCGTTTGAACGGTCAAGCTCACATCCTGTGCAGCTGCCGGAGTCCACGCAGCATGTCCCTCGTCACCATCCTGCTGATCATCCTGATCATTCTCGCCTTCGGCGGCGGCGGCTTCCTCGGCGGCGGCGCCTATCGCGGCCCCGGCTTCGGCCTCGGCGGCATCCTGCTGATCATCCTCATCGTGCTGCTCGCCACCGGGCGGCTCTGACCCCGCTTGTCGCCCGGCGCCCTCAGCGCGCACAGGTGACTGCGACCACGGCCGGCGCGACCGCGCCGGCCGATGACCCCGCGGGGCCGCCCAACGCGGCGGGGATGCCGTTCCGGCGCAGGAAATCCGCCACCGCCGCGCCCGGCAGGACCGGGTAGCTCGCGGGCGGCGCTACACCGGCGACGAGGCGCGGCGCGCCCGGATAGCGGGCGACGATGCCGGCGAGCGCGCCCGCGCGGTCGAGCACCGGCGCGCCGGCCGCGCCCGGCTGGAGGGGCGCCACCAGGCCGGCCCCCTGCGCCGTGCCGGGCGCGACGATGCTCCCCTCCGCGCTGGCGGCCACCACCGTCAGCGCCTCGTCGGCGCCGGCCGGCGTCCCGCGCGGCGCGGGCAGGACCGGGGCCGGCAGGCCCGCCGCCTCGATCAGCGCCAGCCCCTGCGCCGGGTCGCTCGCGAGTACGCGGGCCGCCGCGGCGCCGACGCGCGGCACGCAGCCGGCGAGCGCGGAGGCCGCGGTCAGCACCCGTCCCGGCGCCACGACGAGGCCGGTCGCCGCGGGCGCCGCCCCGGCCCGCGGGAGCGCGGGCAGCGCGGATGGAAGGGCGGTCGCCGGAAGGGCCGGCTGCGCGGGCGTGGGCGCCTTGATGGCGGACTGCGGCGCGGATCCCCCCGGCGTCTCCGCCGGGGCATCGGGGAAGGGCACGAAGCTGTTGGCGACCGCGATCACCAGCCGGTCGACCTCGGAGGCGAGGCGGCTGTCGTAGCCGAGGGTGAAGCCCCGCACGCCCGCCGGCCCCGCGGCGTAGCGGATGTAGGAGCGACCCGTCGCGGTCTCGCCCGTCACCACGATGAAGTCCGGCCGCTTCAGCTTGTAGGTCACGCGCCGGTCCGGCGTCGGCGCGGTGGCACGCTCGAACAGCGTGTCGAGGGACGCGGCCTCCGGCGGGAAGGCGCGGGTCTCCAGCGTCACGCGGCCGTCCGCGCTCTGCCAGCGCGTGCCGGCAGGCAAAGGGCCGGGCAAGGCCGTGCGCTTGGAAAGAAGGTGCTCGGGCACGCCGATCGTCACGCCGCTCGCCGGGTCCGTGCGCACGCCGAACCGCGCCGCCCGCCTGGCCGCCTCGCCCGCCGCGAGGATCGCCCGGCGCACGCCTGGGTCGAGCGGGTCGCGGGCCTCACCGGTGCGGGTCCGGTAGGCGTTCAGCCCCTCGAAGGTGCGCCGGCCGAAGGCGCCGCTGACCACGCTGTTGTAGTCGCCGGTCCAGACGAGGGCGTCCTGCAGCGCCTTGCGTTCGGATTCCGGCAGCGCCTCGAACGCTGCGCGCATCGCCTCCACGGCGGGGTCGGGCGCCGCGGCGGGCGGACGCTGCGCCGGCTGTGCGGTGGCCCCCACGGGAAGCGCGAGCGTGGCGGCGAGGGCGGCGGCGCGAAGCCGGATGCGCGGCATGGTCCCGTGTCCCGATCCTCTGACCGAATGAGCTTGGCAGGCCACCCGGGCGAAGGCCAGCCCGAATCCGGACGGAGGGGCGAGCCCGGTCCGCCAGGACCGATCTTTGGGACGCCGCATCCGGCGCGGCGATTGCGGCCACCCGCCGAAATGCTACGGTCCGGCCCGCGCCGCCGGGATTCGGGCGCGGCGCGTGTGACGCAGGCAGCCGCGGAGCAGGTCATGGCGCGTTCGTCGAGGCTCCGGCACGGATGGGCCCTGCTCGCGGGCGCTCTCGCCCTGGCCGCACCGGTCGCGGCCCAGACCCCGCCCGCCCCCGCGGCCCGCCTCGCGGGCAAGGCCGTTCCGAAGAAGAGCTTCGTGCGCGAGGATCTGGCCAGCGCCGGGGTGCGCCTGGAGGCCGCCCTGAAGGATGAGGCCCGGGGCGGCAACCGGAATGCCGCGCAGGCCCGGCGCGACGGCGAGGCCTTCGTCCAGGCCGGCCGCCCGGCCCAGGCGCTGCCGCTGCTGGCCGCCGCCGTCGCCGCCGAGCCCGCCGACCCGCAGAACTGGCTCGCCTACGCCCGAGCGGCGGACGCGCTGGGCAACGACGAGCAGGCCGGCACCTACAGCGAGCGCTACCGCCGCCGGCAGGCCGCGCTGGCCGCCGCCTACACGGCCTATCTGCGATCGAGCACGCCCCAGGCCGAGGCGCGGGCGCTGGCCTTCCTGGGCGAGGCGCAGGGGCGGCAATCCGCCTGGCGGCCGGCGATCGAGGCCTACCGGGCGAGCCTCGCGCTCGACGATCAGGAGAGCGTGCGCGAGACCTACGAGGAGCTGCGGGCCGAGCACGGCTTCCGCATCCTCGACTATAAGGTCGATTCGGACGCCGCCGCCCCGCGCGCCTGCTTCACCTTCTCGGAGAGCCTCGCGCCCAAGACCGACTTCGCGCCCTTCGTGGCGGTGGCGGGCGCGGCGAACGCGGCGGTGACGGCTGAAGCGCAGCAGGTCTGCGTCGACGGGCTGAAGCACGGCAGCCGCTACAGCATCGTGCTGCGCCAGGGCCTGCCCTCCGCGGTCGGCGAGAGTCTCCTGAAGGCCGCCGATTACGAGATCTACGTGCGCGACCGCGCCCCCCAGGTGCGCTTCACCGGCCGCAACTACGTCCTGCCCCGCACCGGCCAGGCCGGCGTGCCGCTGCTCTCGGTCAACGCGCCGAAGCTCGAGGTCGAGGTGCTGCGCATCGGCGACCGCGGCCTGCTGCCCGCGCTCCGCTCCGAGGAGTTCCTGAGCCAGCTCAGCGGCGCCACCGCCCAGACCATCGCCGATCAGAAGGGCGTCCGGGTCTGGAAGGGCGAGCTGGAGACAGCCAAGGCCGAGCTGAACCAGGAGGCGGTGACCGCCTTCCCGGTGCTCCAGGCGGTGGGTCGACTGGAGCCCGGCCTCTACATCATGCAGGCGCGGCCCGCCGGGACCGGCACCGAGGACGGCGATTACGAGCAGCGCGCGACCCAGTGGTTCGTGGTCTCGGATCTCGGGCTCACCGCCTTCAAGGGCCGCGACGGCGTCCACGTCTTCCTGCGCTCGCTGGCCTCGGCCGACGCGGTGGCGGATGCCGAGATCCGGCTGGTGGCGCGCAACAACGAGGTTCTGGCGACCCGGCGCACCGATAAGCGCGGCTACGCCGCCTTCGATCCGGGCCTCGCCCGCGGGGAGGGCGGCATCGCGCCGGGCCTCGTGGTGGCGCAGGTCGGCGACGATTACGGCTTCCTCGACCTCAACCTCTCGGCCTTCGACCTCACCGACCGCGGCGTGAAGGGCCGGGCGGATGCCGGCGCGGTCGAGGCCTACGTCTTCCCGGAGCGCGGGGTCTACCGCTCGGGCGAGACGGTGCAGGTCACCGCGCTCTTGCGCGACGCGCGCGGCGCCGCGATCCCGAACCTGCCCCTGACGCTGGTGGTCAAGCGGCCGGACGGCGTCGAGTATCGCCGGGTGCAGGTGGCCGACCAGGGGCTCGGCGGCCGGGCCCTCTCGCTGCCGCTGCTCTCGGGCGCCCAGCACGGGACGTGGCGCATCGCGGCCTATACCGACCCGAAGGCGCCGGCGGTCGGCGAGGCGAGCTTCCTCGTAGAGGATTACGTCCCCGAGCGCCTCGAAGTCGATCTGAAGCCGGCTCACCCCACGCTCCGGCGGGACGAGCCCGCCGAGATCGCGGTCGCGGCGCGCTATCTCTACGGCGCCCCGGGCGCGGGGCTGGAGGTCTCGGGCAGCGTCGCGGTGCTGGCCGCGCAGGGCAGCGGCATCCCGGGGCTCGACGGCTTCTCGGTCGGCCTCGACGACGAGCCCTTCGAGGCGACCAACCGGGAGATCGAGGCCCGCGCCACCACGGACGCCTCCGGCCGCACCACCGTGACCGTGCCGGTCGAGGCACCCGCGAGTCCGCGCCCGCTGGAGGCGAAGGTGACGCTGGCGGTCGGCGAGCCCGGCGGCCGGGCGCTCTCGCGCAGCGTCACCCTGCCGATCCTGCCGGCCGAGCCGGTGCTCGCCATCCGCAAGGGGTTCCGGGAACTGGCGGAGGGCGCGCCCGCCACCTTCGACGTGGTGATGGCGGCCCCCGACGGGCGCCGCCTCGCGCAGGAGGGCGTCGCCTGGACCCTGTCGCGGATCGACCGGACCTACCAGTGGTACCGGGCGGACGGGCGCTGGTCCTTCGAGCCGGTGAAGCAGGTGCGCCGCCTCGCGAACGGGACCCTGACCCTTAAGGCCGATGAGCCGGCAAAAATCTCGGCGCCGGTCGGCTTCGGCACCTACCGGCTGGAGGCGAGCGTGCCCGGCCGGCCGGGGGCGACCGCGAGCGTCACCTTCCAGGTCGGCTGGAGCGGCTCCGAGACCGCGGACGTGCCCGACCTCCTCGACCTCACCCTCGACAAGGGGGCCTACGCGGCGGGCGACACGCTGCGGGCCCGGCTGAACCCGCGCTTCCGCGGCCGGGCGACGCTCACTGTCGTCGGCGACCGGGTGCACGAGGTGCTGGACGTGGCGGTGCCGGAGGGCGGCACCACGGTCGACATCCCGGTGAAGGCGGCCTGGGGCTCGGGCGCGTATCTCGTCGCCACCGCCTACCGGCCGCTCGATCAGGCCGCCAAGCGCCTGCCGGGCCGGGCGCTCGGGCTGGCGTGGTTCTCGGTCGATCGCGCGGCGCGCAATCTCGACGTCTCCGTTGAGGCCCCGCAGAAAATTCGGCCGCGGCAGGACCTCACCCTGCCGGTGCGGCTCGCCGGGCTGAAGGCCGGCGAGGAGGCGCGCATCACCGTCGCGATGGTGGATGTCGGCATCCTCAACCTCACCCGCTACGAGGCGCCGGACCCGACGCGTTACTTCTTCGGCCAGAAGGCGCTCGGATCCGAGATCCGCGACGTCTACGGCTACCTGATCGACGGGATGCAGGGCACGCAGGGCGCGATCCGCTCCGGCGGCGACGGGGCCGGCGGGGAACTCGCCGACTCGCCCCCGACCCAGGCGCCGCTGGCGCTCTACTCGGGCGTCGTCGCGGTGGGAGCGGACGGCACCGCGCGGGTCACATTCCCGGTGCCCGCCTTCAACGGCACCGCCCGCGTGATGGTGACCGCCTGGAGCGCCGGCCGCACCGGCCAGGCCCAGGCCGACGTGATCGTGCGCGACCCCGTGGTGCTCACGGGCACGCTGCCGCGCTTCCTCAACGTCGGCGACCGCTCGCGCATCTTCGTGGCGCTCGACAATGTCGAGGGCGCGGGCGGCGCGTACACGGTCGATCTCTACCTCTCCGGCCCGGTCCTCGTCGGGGCGGAGGCGGTGCACAGCGCGATGCGGCTGGAGGCGGGCGCCAAGGGTCAGCTCGTCCTGCCGCTGACCGCGGCCGGCCCTGGGCTGGCCCGGCTCGACCTCACCCTCTCCGGGCCCGGCCTGCCCGGCGGCGTCGGCCAGAGCTTCGCGCTCAATATCGGCCCCGGCACCGGGCCGATGCTGCGCCGGACCGTGCAGACCCTGGCGCCCGGCGCAGGCCTCACCCTCTCGCCGGATCTCTTGGCCGACATCCTGCCCGGCACCGGCACGGTCTCGGTCGCGGCCTCGGCGCTGCCGGGCCTCGACGTGCCGGCGCTGCTTCAGGCCCTCGACCGCTACCCCTACGGCTGCTCCGAGCAGGTGGTCAGCCGGGCGATGCCGCTCCTCTACGTCAACCGGCTCGCCGCCCTCGACAAGCTGGCGCTCGACGACAAGCTCGACGAGCGGGTGCGCGAATCGATCGACCGGGTGCTGGCGCGCCAGGATTCGAGCGGCGGCTTCGGCCTCTGGTCGGCGCAAGCCTCGAACGACCTCTGGCTCGACGCCTACGTCACCGACTTTCTCACCCGGGCGCGCGAGCGCGGCTTCGCGGTGCCGCAGACGGCGTTCGCCCTGGCGCTCGACCGCCTGCGCAACGCGGTCGCCAACACCACCGAGGTGCGGGACGGGGGCGCCGACCTCGCCTACGCGGCCTACGTGCTAGCCCGCAACGGCCGCCCGGTGATGGGCGACCTGCGCTACCTCGCCGACACGAAGATCGGTGATTTCGCGACGCCCTTGGGCCGCGCCCAGATCGCCGCCGCGCTGGCGCTATTGGGCGACCGGACCCGGGCCGGCAAGGCGCTCGACTCGGCGCTTGGCGCCCTGCGCGGGGCCCGCGACGGGCGGGACTACCGGGCCGATTACGGCTCGCGCCTGCGCGACGGGGCGGGCCTGATCACGCTGGCCGCCGAGACCGGCATGGCCCGCGAGGCGCTTCCCCCCGTCGCCGCGGTGATCGGCGAGGAGCGGGCGCAGGGGCGCACCACCAGCACGCAGGAGAATGCCTGGCTGGTGCTGGCCGCGGCCGGCCTGACCAAGGAGGCCGAGAGCCTGTCCTTCACGGTCGACGGCGCGCCCCAGAACGGGCCGCTCGCCCGCAGCTTCCGCGGGGCGGCCCTGGAGGCGCGCCCGGTCAGCGTGGTGAACACGGGGGCCGCCCCCGTGCAGGTGGCGCTCGGCATCAACGGCAACCCGCTGGCGCCCGAGCCCGCCGAGTCGCGCGGCTACACGGTGGAGCGGACCTACCACCGGCTCGACGGCTCGGTGGTCGATCCGGCCCGCGGCATCCGCCAGAACGACCGGCTCGTGGTGGTGCTGAAGGTGACGGAGGCCAAGGCCAGCGCCGCCCGCCTGCTGCTCGTCGATCGCCTGCCCGCCGGGCTGGAGATCGACAACCCCAAGCTCCTCGACGCCGACGCGCTCACCGGCCTCAGCTTCGCCAAGAGCGACGTCGCGCCGGTCCACATCGAGTTCCGCGACGACCGCTTCGTGGCGGCCTACGACCGCACGCCGGAGCAATCCGCCTTCTTCACCGTGGCCTACACGGTGCGGGCGGTCTCGCCGGGGCGCTACCTGCATCCGGGCGCCCTGGTGGAGGACATGTACCGCCCCGACCGCTACGGCCGCACCGCCTTCGGCACGGTCGAGGTCGGGGCGGCGAAGTAGGGCAGGGGAAGTAGGGCAGGGGAAGGCGAGATAGGGCGATGCCCGAGCCGACGGATCTCCCTCCCCCCTCTGCGGGGGAGGGTGGCCCTCGCGTCAGCGAGGGTCGGGAGAGGGGAACCCAGGTTCCGGAGAAGGCGCGGCCTTCATGCAAGGCGCAGCCCGATCCTGAGGCTGGGGTCCCCTCTCCCCCCCTGCTGCGCAGGGTACCCTCCTCCGCGGAGGGGGGAGGGAGGGCGTGGCGGGGCCTTGCCCTCGCTGCCGTACCGTTCGCCGCTAGTGCCGCCCTCTGGCTCGCCTGGCCCGCTCCTCTCCCGCCCCTCGATCTCGCGCCCGCGAATCTCCGCTCCACCATCGTCACCGACCGCGCGGGCCAGCTCCTGCGCCCCTTCGCCACCGCGGACGGGCGCTGGCGGCTGCCGGTCGCTGCCGCGGGCGTCGATCCGCGCTTCCTCGCCATGCTCACGGCCTACGAGGACCGGCGCTTCGCCGATCATGCCGGTGTCGATCCGGCCGCCCTCGCCCGGGCCGGCTGGCAGTGGCTGCGGCACGGGCGCATCGTCTCGGGCGGCTCGACCCTCGCGATGCAGGTGGCCCGCCTAGTCGAGCCCCGCCCCGAGCGCTCGCTCTCGGCGAAGCTCCGCCAGATCCGCCGCGCCCGCGAGCTCGAATCGAGCCTCGGCAAGGCCGGCGTGCTCGACGCCTACCTGGCGCTCGCGCCCTATGGCGGCCCGGTCGAGGGCGTTCGGGCGGCGGCGCTCGCCTATCTGGGGCGCGAGCCCGCCCGGCTCTCCACCGCCGAGGCGGCGCTCCTCGTCGCCCTGCCGCAGGCCCCCGAGGCGCGCCGGCCCGACCGCCACCCCGAGCGCGCCCGCCGCGCCCGCGACCGGGTGCTCGACATCGCCGCCGCCCGCGGCGTGATCACGCCGGCCGAGGCGCGGACCGCGAAGACCGAGCCGGTGCCGAGCGAGCGCCGCCCCTTCCCGATGCGCGCCGCCCACGCGGCCGAGGCGGCGGTCGCGGCCGATCCGGCGAGCCCAATCGTCCGCCTGAGTCTCGACGGGCGGCTCCAGGCGAGCCTGGAAGCGCTCGCCGCCGAGCGCGCGGCCGCCGCGGGGCCCGGCCTGTCGGCGGCGATCCTGGTTCTCGACAACCGCACCGGCGCGGTGCTGGCCCAGGTCGGCAGCCCCGGCTACCTGGACGCCTCGCGGCGCGGCGCGATCGACATGACGCTCGCCGTCCGCTCGCCGGGCTCGGCCCTGAAACCCTTCATCTACGCGCTCGCCTTCGAGAACGGCCTCGCCCATCCCGAGACCCTGCTGGAGGACAGGCCCGCGCGCTTCGCCGCGACCTACGCGCCGGAGAACTTCGATCTCACCTACCAGGGAACCGTGACGGCGCGGCGCGCGCTCCAGCTCTCGTTGAACGTGCCGGCGGTCGAGCTGTTGGAGGCGGTCGGGCCCGCCCGCTTCATTGCCCGCCTGCGGGCGGGCGGGGCGGGGATCATCCTGCCGCGGGAGGCCGCGCCCGGCCTGCCGGTGGCGCTCGGCGGCCTCGGCATCACGCTCACCGACCTCGCCCGGCTCTACGCGGGCCTCGCGCGCGGCGGCTCGGTGCCGGAGGTCGTCCGGCGGGCCGGCGCGGCGGCGCCCGAATCCGAGCGGCGCATCGCCGAGCCGGTGGCCGCCTGGTACGTCGCCGACACCCTGCGGGGCGCGCCGCCGCCCGAGAACGCGCTGCCGAACCGCATCGCCTACAAGACGGGCACCTCGTTCGGCTACCGCGACGCCTGGGCGGTCGGCTTCGACCGGCGGATCACCGTCGCGGTCTGGCTCGGGCGGGCGGACGGGGCGGCGGTGCCGGGGCTCGTCGGGCGGGGTGTCGCCGCGCCGGTCCTGTTCGACGCCTTCAGCCGCTTCGGCGGCGAGCCGGAGCCGGTCGCGCGCCCGCCAGGCACGCTCAGCGCCACGAGCGCGGCCCTGCCGCCGCCGCTGCGGCACCTGCGCGCCGACATCCCGCGGGCGCCGGGACAGGCCACGGCGCCGCTGCGGATCGCCTATCCGCCGGACGGCTCGCGCGTCGATGTCGGCCACGGCGAGGGCGCGCCGGCCGGCCTCGCCCTGAAGGCGCTCGGTGGGGTGCCGCCACTCACCTGGATGGTGAACAGCCTGCCCGTGGATGTGAGCGCCCGGCGGCAATCCGCCTGGGTGCCGGACGGCAGCGGCTTCGTGCGGATCTCGGTCATCGACGCGGCCGGCGGCAGCGACAGCGTCGTCGTGCGGGTCGAGTGAGCGATGCAACAGGCGATGCGAGATGCGGCTGCCGGACGCCGCCAACTTAACCCAGGATAGGCGTTCACACCTCCCTAACCGCCGCCGCTCTAGAACGGGCCCGTGAGGTCTGCCATGGCGTGGAAGGTGGGTGCCGCAGTCTCGGCGGCTCTGACGATGGGCATCGCGGTCTCGGTCGCTCAGGCGCCGGCGCCGCAGCGCGCCGCGTGGCGCGCCGAGTATCGTGCGCCCGAATCGATCCCGTTTCCGGAATCCAATCCCTACAGCCGGGTCAAGGCCGAGCTCGGTCGCCGGCTGTTCTTCGATCCCATCCTCTCGGGCGACCGCACGCGCTCCTGCGCGAGCTGCCACCAGCCAGACCTGGCCTGGACCGACGGGCTCCGCCGCGCGCTCGGCCGGACCGGTGGCGACATGGAGTTCCATACCCCGAGCCTCCTGAACCTCGCTTGGCAGGAGGGCCGGTTCGGCTGGGACGGCAAGTTCCGCGATCTCGAAGCGGTCGCCTTCGGGCCGATCAGCGCACCCGGCAACATGAACCTCAGCGCCGAGGAGGCCGTGCGCCGCCTATCGGCCGATCCCGGCTACGCCGCCGCCTTCGCGGGTGCCTTCCCGGATCCGGCGGTGACCCGCGAGCGAATCGAGGCGGCGCTCGCGACCTTCGAGCGGCTGATCGTCTCCGCGCCCGCGCCCTTCGACGCCTGGGTCGCGGGCGACGAGGGCGCCATCTCCGAGGCGGCCAAGCGCGGCTTCGACCTGTTCAACGGCCGGGCGAACTGCGCGGCCTGCCACAGCGGCTGGAGCTTCAGCGACGGCTCGTTCCACGACGTCGGCGTGGGCCGCGGCGAGGATGTCGGCCGCGGGCGGTTCGTGCCGACCTCCCAGGCGCTGCAATACGCCTTCAAGACACCGGGGCTGCGCGAGCTGCGCGGACGCGCTCATTTCATGCACGACGGCTCTCTCGACAGCCTCGCGGCGGTGATCGACCTCTACGACCGCGGCGGCATCGACCGGCCGAGCCGCTCCAGCGAGATCCGCCCGCTGAATCTCAGCGCCGCCGAGAAGGCCGATATCCTGGCCTTCCTCGACACGCTGAACGCCGGTGCCGCGTCATCGGTCGCCGTCGCCGACATCCCGGCCGCGGCGCCGAAGCCCTGACCGGCCCTATCGGAACAGCGGCAGGCAGGAGCCGAGAAGCGCGAGACCCGAGATCAGGAACAGGCCGCCGCAGGTCTCGCAGGTCGCCGCCCTCAGGCCCGCGCGGGGTGCGAGCGCGGCCAGCGTCGCACCGAGGCCGAGGCTGGCGAGGCTTGCAAGACCGATCATTCGGGATCTCCTCCGCGCGGCCCGAGCAGGCTGCTCGGCCGACCTTCTCCGACAAGCTCTGAGGAAAGCCTTACGTTCGGCCGGCGGCGGGTGCGGCTGTGGACAAGGCGACCGGCTGGACCGGCCTCGCACAGGCAGGATCCCGGCTTCTTCACGCTACTCACAGCGTTAACTGTTTCCCTAAGGAGGTCTTAACGCCACCTTGGCGATTAAGATGAACCCTCCGTAAATAGGGCCGTCCGCTTTCGACGGACTTACCTATTGCCGAGGCTTTCATGCGCTCGCCCCAGGGGTACGGGTCCCGGTTCGGTTTCGCCTCCCTCCTCGCCCTGCCCCTCGTCCCGATCGCGACCGAGGCCAGCGCCCACGTGAAGTGGTTCTGCGCCTTCGATGTCGCGGGCCAGCCCCGCGGCCTCGAGCAGGTGCTCTGCGCCGATTTCGAGTGGCTCGTGGCACTCTCGCTGCTCTGCCTGATGTTCGGCTGCCTCGCCGAGGGCACCCCGCTCGGCACCGCGCTGCTCAACGCCCTCGATCGGGTGACCTCGCGGGTCCGGGCCGACACCGAGACGCTGGTCCGGGCGACGCTCGGCTTCTTCTTCGTCTCGCTCTGGTCGCTCGGCGGCATCATCCTGACGCCGGAGCTGAAGACCGACGCCGCCTGGATCCCGTGGCTGCAGCTCGGCCTCGCCGCCCTGCTGATCTGGCGGCAGACGATGGCGCTCACCGGCCTCGGCATCGTGTTCCTGTTCGGCTACGCGACCTGGACCTACGGCGTCTTCCATCTGGCCGACTACCCGGTCTTCCTCGGAGTGGCCGCCTACCTCGTCCTCACCGGCACCGGCCGCACCCTGTTCGGCATCCGCCCCCTCGACGTGGTGCGCTACGCCGCCGCCGTCACGCTCATGTGGGCCTCCGTCGAGAAGTGGGCCTATCCGGACTGGACCGCGCCGCTGATCGCCGCCAAGCCGCAGATGACCATGGGCGCCTCGCCGGAGCTGTTCATGAAGGCCGCGGGCGTGATCGAGTTCACCCTGGCCTTCGCCCTGGTCTGGACGCCGCTGGTGCGCCGGACGAGCGCGGTGATCCTCGCGGCGGTGTTCATCTCGGCCATCTTCGAGTTCGGCAAGGTCGACGCAATCGGGCATTCCGGCATCATCGTGGTCCTGCTCGGCATCGCCGCCGACGACGCCCGCACCGCGGTCCGGGTCCGCGACGTGGCGCTGGCCCCCGCCTGGTACGGCGCGGCCCTCGCGGGCTTCCTCACCCTCTACTATGTCGGCCACGCCCTCCTGTTCGGGGCGCCGGCCGGGCTCGCCGGGGTGCCGGTGATCTGAGGCGAGAGCGGCCGGGCGCCGTCAGCGCCCGGCGAACATCGGGCCGAACACGTCCGTGACCCCGCTGATCGTGATCTGGGTCCCGACGCAGAGGAGCAGGAAGGCGAAGAGGCGCCCGAGCACGCGGGCGCCGACCGGCCCGATCAGGCGCACCACCCGGTCGGCCGAGGCGTAGAGCAGGGCGACCAGCAGCGCGACGCAGAGCGCGGCCGACGAGACCGCGACGTAGAAACCGAGCCGGTCCGCCATCGGTCCGGGTCGGTTCGAGCCCAGCGTGATCGCCACCGCGATGGTGCCGGGCCCGGTGGTGAAGGGCAGGGTGAGCGGGAAGAAGGCGATCTCGGCCAGCGCGTCCCGGCTGCGGGCCGCCTCTTTCGGCCCGACCTCGCCGCCCACCTCCGCCTGCTTGCGGGCCTCCCGCGCCTCCGGCCGGTTGAGCAGGCCCCAGGCGGAGGCCGCCACGACGAGGCCCCCGGCGATCCGGAGCGCGCCGAGCGAGACGCCGAAGAAGTTCAGTATCGGCGCCCCGGCCCACAGGGCGGCCAGCATCACCAGCGCGGCGTAGACCCCGATCCGCCGCGCCAGCTCGACGCGCTCGGCGTGGCTGTTGGCCGCCGTCACCTGCGCGAAGATCAGCGCCCCGCCCACCGGGTTGACGATGGAGAACAGGCTGGAGAGCGCGAACAGGAAGCTCTGGACGGCCGATTCGATGCTCATGCTGCGCGACCGCTCCAGTGATGATCCCCGTGACGCGGCCGCCTATAGCATCGCGGGCTCGGGTGCGGAGCGGGCGCCGGATCCGAACGGACGGATTCGCTGCGCACGCGACCTCGGTCTGGCCTCAATCCTGCTCGGCAGAGGGACTGTTCCCGGCCGGGCGGGGGCGTGCTAGCTAGCGCCTCAGATCCCTTGTGCGCCGGCTGTTCCGGCCGTGCGCGGCCGGCTGTGCTTCCCGCGTTCCCGTCGCATCCTCCTGTGAGGATCCCGATCACTCCAGCGAAGCGCCGGACAGGCCTGAGCCTCGATCACATCCGATGACGCAATCCGCCAATCCGAGCGTCCCGGCAGACCCCAGGGCCGCGGACCAGCCCGGCCCCGCGCCCGGTGCCGGGCCTGCCCCGACCGAGACCCTGACGACCCCCGCGGGCTCCCTCGACGACGAGACCGGCCACCGGCCCGCGGGCTTCTGGGGGCTCGTCGTCGGCTCGGTCGGCGTCGTCTACGGCGATATCGGCACGAGCCCGCTCTACGCCTTCCGCGAGGCCCTGGGGCCGTCCCGCTCCGACAACATCCTGCTCGCCGAGGAGGTGCTGGGCACCGCCTCGCTGATCCTCTGGGCGCTGTTCCTGATCGTCACGGTCAAGTACGTCGTCATCCTGCTGCGCATGGACAACAACGGCGAGGGCGGCATCCTCTCGCTGATGGCGCTGGCCCGCAAGGCGCTCGGCGGCTCGCGCATCGTGCTGACGCTGGGGCTTCTCGGCGCCGCCCTGTTCTACGGCGACGCGGTGATCACGCCCGCCATCTCCGTGCTTTCCGCGGTGGAGGGCCTGAAGCTCGTCACCCCCGCCTTCGAGCACTACGTCTTGCCGATCACGGTGGTGATCATCGTGGCCCTGTTCTTGGTCCAGAGCCGGGGCACCAGCAAGGTCGCGGCCTTCTTCGGGCCCGTGATGGTGGTGTGGTTCCTGGCGCTCGCCGCCGCCGCCCTGCCGCACATCGCGCGCAACCCCGTGGTCTTCGCGGCCTTCAACCCGTGGTACGCGGTGCACTACCTGCTCGGCCACGGCAGCGGCGCGCTGATCGCGCTCGGCGCCGTCTTCCTGGCGGTCACGGGCGCCGAGGCGCTCTTCGCCGATCTCGGCCATTTCGGGCGAAAGCCCATCCAGGTCGCCTGGATCGGCCTGGTCTTCCCTTCGCTCGCCCTGAACTATCTCGGCCAGACCGCCCTCGTGCTGGAGAAGCCCGACACCTCGGACCCGTTCTTTCAGCTCGTGCCCGAATGGGGCCTGCTGCCGATGGTGATCCTGGCCACGCTCGCCACCGTCACGGCGAGCCAGGCGGTGATCACCGGCGCCTTCTCGCTCTCGCGCCAGGCGATCCAGCTCGGCCTGCTGCCGCGCATGGAGATCCGCCACACCTCCGAGTCGCATTCGGGCCAGATCTACCTGCCGCAGATCAACACGCTGCTGCTGCTCGGCGTCGTGGCGCTGGCGGTGGTGTTCCGCACCTCCTCGGCGCTGGCCTCGGCCTACGGCATCGCGGTCACCGGCACGATGCTGCTCACCGCCACCATGACCTATCTGGTGATGTGGCGGATGTGGCACTGGTCGCCCCTCCTGTCGGCGGCGGTGATGCTGCCCTTCATCGTGATCGAGTTCCTGTTCCTGCTCTCGAACCTGTTCAAGGTCTTCGAGGGCGGCTACGTGCCCCTGATCCTCGCGGGCGGCCTGATCGTGCTGATGTGGACCTGGGTGCGGGGCGTCACGATCCTGTTCAACAAGACCCGCAAGACCGACGTGCCGATTCAGGAACTCGTCGGCATGCTGGAGAAGAGCCCGCCCCACCACGTGCGCGGCACCGCCGTCTTCCTGACGAGCGATCCCGAGATCGCCCCGGCCGCGCTCTTGCACAACCTGAAGCACAACAAGGTGCTGCACGAGAAGAACGTCGTGCTCACCGTGGAGACGGTCGACACCCCACGCTCGAACGAGGCCGACAAGGTCCGCATCGAGCCGATCGGGCCGCACTTCTACAAGGTGGTGATGAAATTCGGCTACATGGAGACGCCGAACATTCCCAAGACCCTGACGCTGCTGCGCCGCCAGGGCTTCAAGTTCGACATCATGGCGACGTCGTTCTTCCTCTCGCGCCGCTCGATCCGGCCCGCGGCGCATTCCGGCATGCCGCTCTGGCAGGACCGCATCTTCATCACGCTGGCCAAGAACGCCAACGACGCCACGGACTTCTTCCAGATCCCGACGGGGCGCGTGGTCGAGGTCGGTACGCAGGTGACGGTGTAGGGCTCCGCTCTCCCTCCCCCCTCTGCGGGGGAGGGTGGCCCGCGAAGCGGGTCGGGAGAGGGGAGCGACGCTTCAGGGTTGGGCTGTGCCCTGCATGAAGGCCGCGCGTGTGCCTGAAACTGGGGTCCCCTCTCCCGACCCCTGCTCACGCAGGGGCCACCCTCCCCCGCAGAGGGGGGAGGGAGAGTTACGTGGTTCAGGACCGCGCCGCCGCCCGCGTCCGCTGGCCCTCGCCCGCATCCACCGCCACGCGGCACTCGGCGCTCAGGCTGGCGCGCTGGGCGCGCAGGCAGGTCTTGATCGCGCCGACATTCGGGATGGCGGAGGCGCACAGGCGCATCACGTCCGGCGTGCATGCGGCGCGCTGGGCCGCGCTGGGCTCGGCCAGCGCCGGGCCAGCGGCCAGGAGGGCGATGAGGGTGAGGGCGCCGAGTGCCTTCATGATCTCAGGACTTTCCGTTCGCGATGCTGGTTGCGCCGTTCCGCGGCGCCGTAGGATGGCGGTGAGCAGGTGATCGAATGCTTGCCGGATCGGACAGCCCCGGGCCTTTCCTGTTGATGGCCTGGAATCGTCTTACGGCCGAGCTTGTGCTGCTTCGATAACGCGGGGCATCGGTCGCGGTTGCCTCGGCCGTTGCCGGGACGGTCGCTCGCCCGGGTCGCGGGTCTCACGGCATGGCGTGTGCGGAACGTCACATACCATGCGCTGGGCGCCGGCCTCGTGCTTCGTGCGGCCTCATGCCCGCGTTGCCCGGCGACATCGGCATGTCTAGAACGCTTCTTATTCTGACCTGAGAGCGCGCACCGGGGGGGCGCCGCGATCCGGCCCACGGGCCGTGCCGCGGCCGGCCCTCGTCCCGGCTTGCCCGGAAATCCGGGTGGCCCGGACCCCGCGGGCGCCGCGCCGGTTGGATCCATCGAGGCCCGTCCCCGAGGCGGGGCCGTCAGCGCTCGCGCGCTGCGGGCGAGAAGGACGAAGCGATGATCAAACTCACCGTGAACGGAGCGCCGCGAAGCTTCGACGGCGATCCCGACATGCCGCTCCTCTGGTACCTGCGCGACGAGCTCGGCCTCGTCGGCAGCAAGTTCGGCTGCGGCGCCGCGCTCTGCGGCGCCTGCACGATCCATCTCGGCGGCACCGCCGCCCGCTCCTGCGTCACCCCGGTCTCGGCGGCCGAGGGCCAGGAGGTCGTGACGATCGAGGGGCTCTCGCCCGACGGCAACCACCCGGTCCAGGCCGCGTGGCGCGACCTCAACGTCGCCCAGTGCGGCTACTGCCAGTGCGGCCAGATCATGCAGGCGGCCGCCCTGCTCAAGGACACGCCGAAGCCCTCCGACCAGCAGATCGACGAGGCGATGAGCGGCAACATCTGCCGCTGCGGCACCTACCCGCGCATCCGTGCGGCGATCCATCAGGCCGCCGGTCAGGCGCCCGCCAGCAAGGGAGAGCGCCTGTGATCCACGAACTCAAGATGATGGCCGAGCGTGAGAGCGGCGCCGCCGCGTCAACCCCGATCCTGGCCAATGCCAGCCGCCGCGGCGTGCTGGGCGGCCTCGGCGCCCTCGTGCTGGCGCTCTCGCTCTCCGACCGGGCGCGCGCCGACGAGGGCCAGACCGAGGAGCAGAAGGCCAAGAAGTTCGGCGCCGACGGCATGCCGCACGGCTGGCGCGACGACCCGAAGATCTTCGTGGCCATCGCGCGTGACGGGACCGTCACGGTGACGAACCACCGCTCCGAGATGGGCCAGGGCGTGCGGACCTCGGTCGCCCTCGTGGTGGCCGACGAGCTCGATGCCGACTGGGCCAAGGTCAAGGTCACCCAGGCCTACGGCGACGAGGAGCGCTTCGGCAACCAGGACACCGACGGCTCGCGCTCGCTGCGCCACTTCTTCCAGCATTTCCGCCACGTGGGCGCCGCCGCGAAGCTGATGCTGATCCAGGCCGCCGCCAAGCAGTGGGGCGTGCCGGCCTCCGAGGTCAGGGCCGAGAACCACCAGCTCCTCCACGCCAAGTCGGGCCGCAAGCTCGGCTACGGCGACGTGGCCGAGGCCGCCGCAGCGCTGGCCGTCCCGGCCCGCGAGAGCGTGACGCTGAAGGACCCCAAGGCCTTCCGCTACATCGGCACCGGCAAGATCGGGCTGATCGACAACCACGACATCACCACCGGCAAGGCGGTCTACGGGGCCGACATCAAGCTCGACGGGATGCTCTACGCCGTGATCGCCCGCCCGCCGGTCTACGGCGGCAAGGTGAAGAGCGTGGACGATGCCGAGACCCTGAAGGTGCCGGGCGTCGTCAAGACGGTTCGGATCGAGGGCGGCGAGATCCCCTCCGAGTTCATGCCGCTCGGCGGCATCGCGGTGATCGCCAAGAACACCTGGGCGGCCATGAAGGGCCGCGACGCGCTCAAGATCACCTGGGACGACGGCCCGAACGCAACCTACGACACCGACGCCTT
This sequence comes from Methylobacterium radiodurans, assembly GCF_003173735.1. Taxonomy (NCBI): domain Bacteria; kingdom Pseudomonadati; phylum Pseudomonadota; class Alphaproteobacteria; order Hyphomicrobiales; family Methylobacteriaceae; genus Methylobacterium; species Methylobacterium radiodurans. Next base: position 1,341,248 of record NZ_CP029551.1, read on the forward strand.
CCGCAAGGAGCTGGAGGCCGCCGCCCGCCAGCCCGGCAAGGTGGTGCGCAACCAGGGCGACGTGGACGGGGCGATGGCCAAGGCCAAGTCGCGCCACGAGGCAGAGTACTTCGTGCCCCACCTCGCCCAGGCGCCGATGGAGCCCCCGGCCGCGGTCGCGCGGGTGAAGGACGGCCGGTGCGAGGCCTGGGCCTGCACACAGGGGCCGCAGGCGGCGCACGACCGCCTGATGAAGCGGCTCAACCTGCCCGCCGACAAGGTGCGGGTGAACGTGACGCTGCTCGGCGGCGGCTTCGGCCGCAAGTCGAAGCCCGACTACGTGGTCGAGGCGGCGCTCTGCTCCCAGGCCGTTGACGGTGCCCCGGTCAAGCTGACTTGGACCCGCGAGGACGACCTGCACCACGGCTACTACCACACGATCTCGGTCGAGCGGATCGAGGCGGGGCTTGATGAGAAGGGCATGCCGGTGGCCTGGCTCCACCGCTCGGTCGCGCCGACCATCGGCTCGATCTTCGCGCCCGACCCGAAGCACGAGCTGCCGTTCGAGCTCGGCATGGGGCTCGTCAACAACCCGCTCAACATCAAGAACATCCGCCTGGAGAACCCGGCGGCGCCCGCCCATGTCCGCATCGGCTGGTTCCGCTCGGTCTCGAACATCCCGCACGCCTTCGCGATCCAGTCCTTCGTGGCCGAGCTCGCCCACAAGGCGGGCCGCGACCCGAAGGAGTACCTGCTGGAGCTGATCGGACCGGCCCGCAAGATCGACCCGATCGAGATCGGCGACGTCTGGAACTACGGCGAGGACCCGAAGCGCTACCCCATCGAGACCGGGCGCCTGCGCCGGGTGATCGAGGCGGTGGCGGACGGGGCCAAGTGGGGCCGCAAGCTGGAGAAGGGAAGCGGGCTCGGCATCGCCGGCCACTACAGCTTCGTCACCTACACGGCGGCGGCGGCCGAGGTGGAGGTCGATGCCAAGGGCGAGGTGAAGGTCAACGCCATCGACATCGCGGTCGATTGCGGGCCCCAGGTGAACCCGGAGCGCATCCGCTCGCAGATGGAGGGCGCGGTGATCATGGGGATGGGTCTCGCGCTCACCTCCGAGATCACCTTCAAGGACGGCCGCGCGCAGCAGAACAACTTCGACGGCTACGAGATCGTCCGGATCGACGCCGCCCCGAAGGAAGTCCGCGTGCACATCATCCCGTCCTCCGGCTATGACGGCCCGCTCGGCGGCGTCGGCGAACCGGGCGTGCCCCCGATCGCGCCGGCGATCGCCAACGCGGTCTTCGCCGCGACCGGCCGGCGCGTGCGCCAGCTGCCGATCCGCGCGCAGGCGACCAGCGCTTGAGGCACCAGCGGCTGATCGGGGAGCCGCAGGGCTGCACGGAACGTTGATGGGCCGCGGGATCGAGGGATCCCGCGGCCCCTTTTTTGTCTTCCGAGAGGATCGTTCGGGATGAAGCGTAACGCGTGGCTCGCGGCGGCCCTGGCCTGCACCCTCTGCGCTCCGGCGCTGGCCTCGCCGTGCTCGCAGCGGATCGACGCCCTGTCGAAGCAGGTGCGGGGCGAGGCGACCGAGGCGATCTCCGCCTCCACCAGCGGCAAGGAGACGGCGGCGCGGCGCGAGGGCGAGGGCGTCACGGGCACGGCCGGCGGCAGCGATCCGCGCGCGGCCCCCGCCGACAAGGCGGCCCAGGCCGGCAAGGGCGGGGACGCGGCGCAGCAGGCCAAGGTCGCCCTCGACGAGGCCCGCACCGCGGATTCCAAGGGCGATTCCAAGGGCTGCGAGGCCGCGGTCGCGCGGGCCGAGCAGGCGTTGAAGGCGGCGCCCTGAGGGGCGCACGTCCGAATCGGCTCCAAATTAGCGCGTCGCCGGGCGCGGGTTCTCTCGCCCCGCCGCGACTAGGCGGTCATCCGTGACGGGGCTTTGCGCGCCCTCGTCCCGGTGCAGCGAAGATCCTGCCGGGGCGCCGCAATCCCCGGGGGCGGCCTGAGAAGGGGGAGGGTTCCGGGGAGGAGCGGGCGGACCGCTCGCCCCGGAGCTAGGGCCTTGTGGTCGGGGTTCGGGGCGCTGCGCGCCGCCTCTGCACCCGACCGGCCGCGTCGCGGAAGGCGGCGACGTCGTCTAGGCGTTGACGGCGAGCGCGTGCTCGTTGCCGTTGATGCCGGCGCAGAGATCGTCGATCTCGGTGAGGTCGAGGGCCTCGCCGGTGTGGCTGGCGATGGCGTCGATGAGGTGATCCTGGCGTGGATCGAACGGATGCCCCTGCATCCGGTAGAACTGGTAGTAGCGCAGGGCTGCCAGAACGGTATCGCGCTCGCGGGCGGTTACGGTGAAGTTCTGCATGGGTCTTCTCGTCCCCCTGTGGCTTCAACGAGCCTGGGCGCGACCGCGACGACTCGCCCAAGCTCGACGGTTGTAACCCCCGGGACGCAGAACGGTCCATGTCTTGACACTTGGCCGACACATGATTCGGGCCGAAAAAGCGCATCGTGCGCAAGTCAGTGGCGCGGTTAGAGAAGAAAACTGCAAGTTTTGTCAGGCATCTAGCACTTCGTCGTCTCTATAGACCCAGCTCCGCGAGGAAGGCCGGGACGGTCTCGCTCGCCGGGCCGTAGCTCGCCGCATCGAAGGCATCGGCGTTGTCGGACGGATCGAGGTTCAGCTCGCAGGTCGGAATGCCGCGCGCCCGCGCGAGGCCGACATAGCCGGCGGCCGGGTAGACCGAGCCCGAGGTGCCGGCCGCCACGAACAGGTCGGCCCGCGCCAGGGCCGCCTCGATCCGGTCGAGGTGCTTGGGCATCTCGCCGAACCAGACCACGTCCGGCCGGAGCGCCGCCGCGCCGCAATGCGGGCAGGGATCGGCGCGCAGGATGTCCTCACGCCGCTCCGAAACCGTGCCGCAGGCGGTGCAGCGCGCCTTCATCAACTCGCCGTGCATGTGCACCACCTCCGCCGAGCCCCCGCGCTCGTGCAGGTCGTCGACGTTCTGCGTGCAGAGGAACAGGTGCCCGCCCCGCGCCGCCAGGGTGTCGGCTGCGCGGGCGAGCGCCCGGTGCGCGGCGTTCGGCTCGGCCGCGCGCGCGTCGCGGCGGCGGTGATTGTAGAAGTCGAGCACGAGGTCCGGATCGGCCGCGAAGGCCTCGGGCGTGGCGAGCCGCATCGGGTCGAAGCGGCTCCACAGACCGCCGCGGTCGCGGAACGTGCCGAGCCCGCTCTCGGCCGAGACGCCGGCTCCGGTGAGGACGAAGATCTGTCGCGGCTGTCCGAGCATGCCCGCCAGCTATAGCATGAGGGCCGGCCCGCAAGGCGTCCCGCCTGCCGCGGCCCTCGACCCCGGACGAGTCATCCGCGATGAACCTTCTCGGTCGCCTCTTCGTGGCGGGCCTCGCCCTGCTCCTCGCGATTTCGACGAGCACGGGCGTGCTCGTCCTGGCGCTGCTCGTCGATCCGGTGGCGGGCGCGTGGCTCACCGCGGGCGCGCTCGCCGGGCTCGACGGGGCGCTCTCCGACCTGTCGGCCGGCCTGCCGCCGGAGGGGCTGGCGCTGCTGCTGGCGGGTCTCGCCCGGGCGCTGTTCTGGCTCCTCGTGGTGCCGCCCGTACTGGTCGCGGCCCTTGGCGAGACCCTGCGCCTGCGCGGCCTCGCCTGGTACGGGGCCGGCTGCGGCCTGCTCACCGCGTCTCTGCCCTGGCTCGGACGGGGCGCCGCCCGGCCCGGCAGCGCGCCGCTCGCCGAGGCCCGGCTCACCGCGATCCTGTTCCTGGCGGGTGCCGCCGCCGGCCTCGTCTACTGGCTGGTCGCAGGCCGCCATGACGGGCCGGACGAGGCCCGCGCGCGCCAACCGGGATCCGGGCATCGGTGATCCGAGCGTGACGATGCCGTGTCGCCGCGCACGTCGTGCCCCGTCGCCGGGATGAGGGGAGTGCCGACGGTCGTCCAACCTTGACGGGCCCCGCGAGGCGGCATCCGGCAAGGGAGGACGCGATGACCGGATCCGGCTCGAGCCTGCGCGACAGCGCGCGGGCGGTGCTCGCCGCCTGGTTCTTGGGCGCGGGCGGCCCGGCTCTCGCCGGCTCCGCCGCCCAGCCGGGCCAGACGGTCGGCCTGCCGGTCGGCGCGCAGCTCCCCGTGGGCCTCTACTTCGTCAACCTGTCGAGCTTCGGCGTGCGCGGGACCCTGCCGCAGGACTCGGCGACGAACGTCAACCTGCCGACCTTCGCCTGGGCGACGCCCTGGAACGTCGCGGGCGCGCGGCTGCAGTTCTTCTTCACACAGCCGGTGGCGGCCGCGAGCGCGCAGGGCGCGCGCTACCAGAGCGGCATCGGCCAGCCGCTGCTCGCCGCCCAGCTCGCCTGGGACCTCGGGGGCGACCTCGGCGTCAGCTACCTGTTCGGCGGCTACCTGCCGATCGAGACCCGTTTCCTGACCCAGTCGGCCTCGCTCAGCCACCGCTTCGCGTTGAGCTACACCGGCAACGACTGGAACCTGACCGCCAACCTTCTCTACGGCGTCTTCCTCGACACCCGCTCGCCCTTCGGCACCCTGTACCCGGACTACCTCAACCTCGATCTCACGGCGACGCGGAAGTTCGGCAAGTGGCAGGTCGGGGCGGTCGCCTTCGGCTCGACCGACCTGCCGACCGGCGTGGCGAGCTACCGGCCGCAGGGTCAGATCGCGGTGGGCGGCCTGGTCGGCTACAATTTCGGGCCCGTGAACCTCCAGGCCTACGTCACGCACGACGTGATCGAGCGCAACTACGGCGGCCGCGAGGTCCGCGGCTGGCTGCGCGCCATCGTGCCCCTCTACCAGGACAAGGGCGAGGCCGAGCCGAACCGCACCCTGGTGACGCGCCGGCAGGCGGAGTAGCGCCCAGGCCGCGTCCTCGATCGGGCCGGAGCCCGCGGACGCACCGGCCGAGTGCGCGGAGGCGCCGGATCGTCGTGCGGGGCGGCCATCCGGCATGGTACGATGCCGTTCGCTGCCGGGGGGAAGGGATGACGTCTGAGGAACCGGACCGCGCGGCGATCCGCGCCCATTACGGCGAGCCCACGGAGCGCTCGCAGGCCAAGCAGCTCGACCGGATCGACCGGCACGCCCGCGCCTTCATCGCGCTCTCGCCCTTCTGCGTCGTGGCCTCGGCGGACGCGCAGGGTCGCTGCGATGCCACGCCCCGCGGGGACGCGCCGGGCTTCGTCGCCGTCCCGGACGCGCACACGCTCCTCCTGCCGGACCGACCCGGCAACCGTCGCGTCGACACGATGCTGAACGTGGCCGAGAATCCCGGGCTCGGCCTGCTGTTCTTCGTGCCGGGCCTCCAGGAGACCCTCCGGATCAACGGGCGCGCCGAGATCGTCACGGATCCGGAGGCGCTCGCCCCGCTCTCCGCGCAGGGGCGGCTGCCCTGCGCGGCGCTGCGGGTGCGTGTCGAGGAGGTGTTCTTCCACTGCGGCAAGGCCGTGATCCGCTCGGACCTCTGGACGCGCGGGGCGGGTCCGCGGCCGGACTTCCCGACGCTCGGGCAGATCTACGCCGACCAGATCGCCGGCATGGACGCCGCCGAAACCGATCGCTCAATCGAGGACGGCTACCGCAACCGCCTGTACTGAGGGCCGGCCGGGAGCCCCGCTCAGGCCGGCACGAGGCGGTTGCCGTACCATTCGTCGACCCGCCCGCCATAGGCGGGATCCGCGAAGCCGTCCTCGCCGGGGCCGTGGCTCGGGGCGCCCGCGAGCGCGCCCGGATCGATGTCGACCACGTAGCCGCCGAGTTCGGTGCTGTAGGTCAGGGCCCGCCAGGGCAGCGGGTGGTGGTTCTCGCCGAGCCCCAGGAAGCCGCCGAAGGCCAGCACCGCGTAGGCCACTTGCCCCGAGACCTTGTCGACCATGAAGTTGTGCACGGTGCCGAGATGCTCTCCCTGCCGGTCGTAGACGGCCGTGCCCTCGACCTTGTTCGAGGCGATCAGGCGCGCGGTCTCGTCGATGGCCACCGGCTCGGCGGTGGGATCGAGCTCCATCGATCCGGGCTTCCGGATGGTGCGCTCGTTCGGCAGGTCCGTGGGCATGTGGGTTTCCGCTGGTCGTCCGCGCAGGTGGGTGTCCGGCCCGCCATGCGGACCGGGAGTTAAGCGCACGAGCGGCGGGCGCGGTTCCGCTCCCGCGGATCCATCCCGCGGGGCGTAAGCTGACGGGACCGGCGGGCCCCAAGCCGCCTCCGCAATCCCCGCCGTGGACGGATGTCGGCCGCCTCTGGCGCGCGCGGGGTGCTTGCGCTGTGGATGAGGGGACTTCTGCCTCCGGTTTCCCCTTGGAACGCTGGCCGCACGGCTTAGTTGTTGCTGCTATGCTGCCCCGGCTGTGGTCCCATCGTCCGGGTCCGCGGCCCGTGAAGCGGAGGAATCCCATGGCGACCAAGACGACGGACAAGGCGAAGAAGGCTGCGCCCGCGGCCAGCAAGGCTGCCCCGAAGGCGACCAAGGCCGAGGCCGGCGCCAAGCCGAACGCCCTGCAGCAGCCCCTGAAGCCGTCGCCCGAGCTCGGCGCCATCGTCGGCACCGATCCGCTGCCGCGCGGCGAGGTGGTCAGCAAGGTGTGGGACTACATCAAGAAGAACAATCTCCAGAACCCGGAGAACAAGCGCGAGATCGTCGCCGACGACAAGCTCAAGAAGGTCTTCGGCAAGGACAAGTGCACGATGTTCGAGATGAACAAGCATCTCGCCGCGCACCTCAAGTCCTGAGTCCAAATCCAGGTCGAAGCCGCGGGCGACCCCTCGCTCGCGGGACATTCCCGGGTCGCTGCCCGGGCCTCTGCACCGGCCGGGCCGCTAGCGATCCGGCCTGTGCCGCAGCACACTGGTGACGATGCCAGCGAGCGCCAGCATCACGGCGCACCAGAGCGAGACGCCGATGGCCGCGTTCGCTCCCCGCCCGTGCGTCAGCCCGAACACCACCGCCACCAGGGCGGCCCCGAGCGACTGGCCGGTGAGCCGGGCCGTCGATTGCATGCCGCTGGCGCCGCCGCTGCGCTCCCGCGGGGCGGCGGTGATGATGACGCGGTTGTTCGGCGACTGGAACAGGCCGAAGCCGAGCCCGCACAGCACGAGCCGCCAGACGATGTCGAGGGTGCCGGGCTCGGGCGGGAGCAGCGCCAGCGCGGCGAGGCCGGCCGCCATCACGGCGAGCCCGATCCCGCCGAGCAGCCCCGGCGGGTAGCGGTCGGCCAGCCGCCCCGAGATCGGCGCCGCGAGCGCGATGGCGAGCGGCCACGGCGTCAGCAGGAAGCCGGCTTGGCTACCCGAGAGATGCAGCACGTCCTGGAAGTAGAAGGGCAGGGCGATGTAGGCGATGAGCTGCGACGAGAAGGCCAGGATCGAGGAGGCCATCGACAGGGCGAAGGCGGGGATCCGCAGAAGATCGACCGGCAGGAGCGGCGCGGGGAGCCGCATCTGACGGCGCACGAAGACGGTGCCGACGACGAGTGCTCCGGCGAGTTCGGCGAGCGCCCATGGCCGCCGCGCCGGTTCACCGAGCCCGTCGATGCCGACGATCAGCAGTCCGAAGGTCAGGGCATTGAGCCCGGCGCTGACGACGTCGAAGCGCCGTCCGTTGCGCGGCGTCGCCGGCAGGGTGCGGGAGGCCACCGCCAGCGCCAGCAGCCCGACCGGGATGTTGACCAGGAACAGCCAGGGCCAGGCGGCGACCGAGAGGAGGGCCGCCGCGACCGTCGGCCCGGCCGCCGAGGCCACCGCCACCACCAGGGCGACGTTGCCGACGCCGCGCCCGATCATCCGGTGCGGGTAGACGAAGCGCACCAGCGCGATGTTCACGCTCATCACGCCTGCCGCCCCGAGCCCCTGCGCGATCCGACCCAGCACCAGAAGGTCGAGGCTCGGGGCCAGCGCGCAGGCGAGCGAGGCCGCGACGAAGACCGCGAGCCCGCCGAGATAGACCGGCCTGTAGCCCAGGATGTCGCCGAGCGAGGCCAGCGGCAGCAGCGCGGCGGTGACGGCGATCTGGTAGGCGTTGACCACGAAGATCGCGTCGCCCGCCGAGACCGAGAGGTCGCGCGCCATCACGGGCAGCGCCACGTTGACGATAGCGCCGTCGAGCACCGCCATGGTCATGGCGAGCGCGATCGCCAACATGGCGAGCAGCCGCTCGCGCACCGGCAGCCCGTCCTGCGGGCCGCCCTCCACCTGCCCGGCCGCCTCGGCCATCCCCTGCACGCTCCCCGGTTGCGTCGATGCCACCCTGTCGCCTGCGGGCCGCCTCCCGTCGAGGCGGAGGATGTGCCCTATGTCACCCCGCGTGTCCGGCAACCTCTGCGTGTTGCCGGGCGCGGACCGAACCGGAGCCGACATGCGCCGTCCCCCCTTGCTTCCCGCCCTCTGCCTCGCCCTCTGTGCCTCCTTCGCGCAGGTGCTGCCCGCCGCCGCGCAGGCGCCCGAGCCGCTCGGTATCGCGCTGGAGGGCTTCGCCTATCCCTATCCGGTCGCCTACCTGCCGCTGAGCCGCGACGGCGAGGCCCAGCGCCTCGCCTACATGGACGTGGCCCCGCAAGGGGCGCCGAACGGCCGCGCGGTGCTGCTGCTCCACGGGCGCAACTTCCCGTCGAGCTACTGGGCACCGGTGATCGCGGCGCTCTCGGGTGCGGGCTACCGGGTCGTGGTCCCCGACCAGCTCGGCTTCGGCAAGTCGGCCAAGCCCGTCGGCCCCTTCACCTTCGACCGGATGGCCGCCGACACCGTGGCGCTCCTCGACGCGCTGGACCTGCGCCGCGTCGATGTGGTGGCCCACTCGATGGGGGGCATGCTCGCTGTGCGGCTCGCCCGCAACGCGCCCGAGCGGGTCAACAGCCTCGTGCTGGAGGCGCCGATCGGGCTGGAGGATTACCGGTTCAGCGTGCCGCCGGTCGGGAACGAGGTGCTCCTGAAGCGCGAGGGCGAACTCACCGCCGCGGCCTACCGCAGGCAGTTGATGACGAGCTACGCGCTCTCGCTGCCGGAATCGGCGATCGAGCCGTTCGTGGAGATCCGCGAGCGGGTGAAGGGCTCCGGCGAGTACCCGCGCTGGCTGCAGTCCTTCGTCAACTCCTACCAGGCGATCTGGGGCCAGCCGGTGGTACACGAGATCCCGCTGGTCCAGGCACCGACCCTGTTCCTGATGGGCGGCAACGACCGCAACGCCCCCGGCAAGCCCTACGCCCCGCCGGAGCTTGCCGCCAAGATGGGCCGCAACGCCGAGAACGCGCGGGCGCTGGCCGCCCGGATGCCGAACGGACGGGCGGAGGTGTTCGAGGGCGTCGGCCACCTCGTCCACATGGAGGCCGCCGACCGGTTCAACGCCCGGGTGCTGGAGTTCCTAGACGGGCATTGATGCACTCTCCTTCACCCGCGGAGGGAAGGGAGAGCAGTGCGGTTCGTGGCCCGCATGCCCGAAGCGGTCCGTCGGACATGGATGTATCGCTCCGCAGGCCTGCCCGGGGGGCTATCGGCCCCCGGTTTCGCCGTCTCGCCGGAGCAGGAACACGCCCTGCGCGCCGATCAGGTTCCAGAACCACCAGGGCATCGCCAGGCGCATCGGGCGCCCGCGTGCGTCGAGCGCCGCCGCGGTCTCGATCTTCGCGCCGACCTCCCGGCACAGGCCGACGAAGTCGCGGATGGTGCAATGGTGGATGTTGGGCGTCTCGTACCACGCCTCCGGCAGGATCTCGGTCACCGGCATCCGCCCGCGGAAGGCGAGCTCGGCCCGCACCCGCCAGTGCCCGAAATTCGGGAAGGAGATGATCACCTGCCGGCCGATGCGCAGCAGGTGCTCCAGCACGATCCGGGGATTGCGCGTCGCCTGGATGGTCTGGGACAAAACCACCACGTCGAAGGCGTCGTCCGGGTAGGCGGCCAGATCCGTGTCGGCGTCGCCCTGGATCACCGAGAGGCCGCGGGCAAGGCAGGCGTTGACGCCCGCCCGCGACAGCTCGATGCCGCGCCCGTCCACGCCGCGCCGGTCGCGCAGGAGCGCCAGCAGCGTGCCGTCGCCGCAGCCGATGTCGAGCACCCGCGCGCCCGGTGGCACCAAGCCCAGAACCACGAGGTGGTCGACGCGCGCGCCGCCCTCGCTCGGCAGGGCCTGCGTCGCGTCCCAGGGCGCGTCGGCCGCCGCCCGCCCGCTCACAGCCCGCGCGCCCGGGCGGCGGCGTCGATGAAGCCCTTGGCGGCGGAGTACATCGCCGGCTCGTCGAGCAGGAAGGCGTCGTGGCCCTTGTCGCTCTCGACCTCCACGAAGGCGACCGGCGCCGAGGCGGCGTTCAGCGCGTGCACGATGGCACGGGACTCGCGCGTCGGGAACAGCCAGTCGGAGGTGAAGGACATCACGCAGAACCGCGTCCTGGTGCCCCGGAAGGCGTTGGCGAGCACGCCGCCATGGTCCTCCGCGAGGTCGAAATAGTCCATCGCCCGGGTGAGATAGAGGTAGGCGTTGGCATCAAAACGCTCGACGAAGCTCAGGCCCTGGTGGCGCAGGTAGCTCTCCACTTGGAAGTCGGCGCTGAACGAGAAGGTCGGCGCGCTGCCGGCCTGGAAGCGGCGCCCGAACTTCCGGTGCAGCGCGGCCTCCGACAGGTAGGTGATGTGCGCGCCCATCCGGGCGACGCCGAGCCCCTTGGTGGGCCGCTGCCCAGCCTCGAGGTAGCGCCCGTCCGCCCAGGCGGGATCGGCCATGATCGCCTGCCGGCCGACCTCGTGGAAGGCGATGTTTTGGGCCGAGTGCCGGGGGCCCGTGGCGATCGGCATCGCGGCGAAGACGCGCTCGGGGTAGAGCGCCGCCCATTGCAGCACCTGCATCCCGCCCATCGAGCCGCCGATGCAGAGGAACAGGTCCCGGATGCCGAGATGCTCGATCAGCATCGCCTGGGCGCGGACCATGTCGCGGATGGTGACGAGGGGAAAGTCCGGGCCGTAGGGCCGGCCCGTCGCCGGGTCGAGCGAGGCCGGGCCGGTCGAGCCCATGCAGGAGCCGATCACGTTCGAGCAGACCACGAAGTAGCGGTCGGTATCGACGGGCTTGCCGGGCCCCACCAGCGTCTCCCACCAGCCGGGCTTTGCGGTCACCGGATGGCGGTGGGCGAAGTGCTGGTCACCCGTGAGCGCGTGGCAGATCAGCACCGCGTTGGAGCGGTCGGCGTTGAGGGTGCCGGCGGTCTGGTAGGCGATCTGGAAGGGGCTGAGATTCACCCCGGCATCCATCGCGAGCGGCCGGTCGGCACCGAAGTGGGCGACCGGGCTCTGCGGCTCCAGGGCCTGGCTGCGCTCCGGGGTCGGGCGCATCCCGCGGCCGGGCTCCGCCGCTTGGGCCGGCCTCAGGGCGATGTCGGGGGCGTTGTCCATGACCGTTCGTCTGGCGGGCGCGCCCTTTCGGAGAACACGTGCAGGGCGCGCCGCACGTTCGTGTGACCGCCGGAGGTAGTATGCGGGGCCGGGGGCGTCAACGAAAGGCAGGGCTGCGGAAGCGGGATGGGACGGCCGGGAATGACCGCAGGCCCGCGCGGCCGGCGCTGCGCCGAGAGGAGGTTTGAGAGGGCGTTAAGGCTGATCCGAGGCGTGAAGCCGGCTTTTCACGATTCTTCACCGCTGCCGGGCGCAGATGCTTTGTCGGATGATCGCTCCGGCCGGCGTGGATGATCGATGCGCGCAGTCTCCCAATCCGTCTCGCGGTCCGCCCCCGATCCGGCCGCACCGGCGCGCGCGCCGCTCGCCTGGGTCGAGATCGCCAAGGGCCTGTGCATCGGGCTCGTCGTGCTGATGCATGCCACTTTCGGCCTGGAGGCGGCCCTCGGCGCGCAGGGCTACGCCCACGCGATCGCCGATTTCGCCCAGCCCTTCCGGATGCCGACCTTCTTCGCGCTCTCGGGCCTGTTCCTCGGCCGGGCCCTGGCCTCGGGCTGGCGCCCGTTCCTCGAACGGCGGGTGTTCCACTACCTGTACTTCTACACGCTGTGGCTGCTGATCCAGGAGGTCATCCGCTTCCCGCATCTCGGCGGCGGCACGCTCACCGGCACCCTGGACCACTTCGCGTGGTGCTATGTCGAGCCGTTCTCGACCCTGTGGTTCCTCTACGCGCTCGCCCTGTTCTCCCTGGTGACGCGGCTCGTCGACCGGGTTGCGCCGCCTGTGGTCCTCGGCGTCGCGCTGGGCCTCGCGGGGAGCGACGTTGCCAGCGGGTGGCACATCCTCGACGTCGCCTGCGATACCTACCTGTTCTTCTACGCCGGCTACCGCCTCGCCCCACAGGTGATCGGCTTCGGGCAGACGATGCGCGCCCGGCCCCGGCTCGCGGCTGGGTTCACGACGGGTTGGCTTCTCGTCAACGGCCTGCTGATCTTCGGCATCGTCCCCACTCTCCGGGTCGCCACGGTCGCGGACGCGCCCCTTGTGGTGCTGCCGCTCGGCGCGCTCGGCGTGTTCGGGGTGATCGCCCTCGCGACGCTGCTGGAGCGCAGCGTCGCCGGCCCGGCACTCGCCTATGCGGGCTATCGCTCGATCGTGATCTACCTCGCGGCCTTCCTACCAGTCGCCGTCCTGCGGGAGGCGATGGTGCGCTACGGGGTGCCGCTGGACGTCGGCACCGCGAGCCTCGTACTGACCGCCGCCGGCATCCTCCTGCCGCTGGCCCTGGAGCGGTCCCTGCGCAGCACGCCGGCCGCCTGCCTGTTCGTGCGCCCCTCGGCGGCCTTGCGCACGCCAGCCAGCCTGCTGCGGCGCGGCCGGACGCTGCTCGACACAGCCTCCGTCGCCGCCGTCTCCTCCGCGGCGGAGGCCGGGACATCCGTCGCCTCGGCGCTCGGCACACCGTCCGTTCAGCGGGGCGGTCTTGTTCCGGCGGGCGCGGCGCTGCCGCTGGCCCTCGGCCCGCGGGAATCGTAAAGGAGGTCCTCACCACGGAGGGCCGGCCGCGGTCCGGCCATACACGCGAGCACGATGCGCTTCTCCAGCAAAGCCAATCCGGGCGAGGACCTCGCGGCGCTGCGGGCCGAGATCGACCGGATCGACGCCGAGATGCACGCCCTGCTGATCCAGCGCGGCACGATCATCGATCGGCTGATCGCCGTGAAGGGCACCACCGCCTCCGGCTCGGCCTTCCGGCCGGGGCGCGAGGCCTCGATGATGCGCCGCGTGGCCGAGCGCCACCGGGGCCTGCTGCCGCTCGACACCGTCGAGGGGATCTGGCGGGTCATCATCGCCACCTTCACCTACGTGCAGGCGCCGTTCTCGGTCCACGCCGACGTCTCGGCGGGCGACCCGGCGATGCGCGATTCCGCCCGCTTCCATTTCGGCTTCACGGTGCCCTACCGGCCCCACCCGACCTGCGCGGCGGTGATTGAGGCGGTGGCGGCCTCGCGCGGCGACCTCGGCATCTTCCGGTTCGAGAGCCGGGCCCCGAACGGCGCCGCGCACCCGCCGAAGGGCGAGGCGTGGTGGGAGGGGCTGATCGGCGACGGCCGCCCGAAGGTGATCGCCCGCCTGCCCTTCATCGAGCGGCCGGCGCACCCGGCCGGCACGCCGGTCTTCGTGGTGGCCAAGCCCCTCGACGACCCGAGCGCGGCGCAGCGCGACTGGGTGCTCTACGCGGTCCGGGCCGCGTCCTGGCCGGAGGAGGCGAACCGGGCGCTGCACGACCTCTACGGCGAGGTTGTGGGACGGGCCAAGGCCCGGGGCGAGACCGAGCGCCTGCTCCTCGCCCTGCCGGGCGGCGTCGGCGCGCGGCCGCTGCGCGAGGCCCTCGACCGGGCCGGCGCCGGCGTCACGCTCCTCGACGAGACCGGCAGCCACGCCGCGCGCTTCCGGGTCTGAACGCAGGGTTCCACCCTGCACCCGCGAAAGGTCTCGACCTTTCGAAACCGGGACCTCTGAGGCGCGCCGTCAGGTCCGCTGCGGGTCGTTCTCCAGGCGGATCGGCTGTCCGTGGGGCGTCGCCGCGGCGGCGCGCAGCCACGCATCGCGGCGGGCGTCCACGCCCTCCGGGGCGGCGATTCCGCGCTCCGCCAGCAGCGCCTCCAGCGCGACGAGCCAGCGCCCGTAATCGGCGGCCGCCTCCGGGTCGTCCCCGGGGCGGATCGCCCGGCCAAGCGCCGCGGCCCATTCGGACCCCGTGAACACGCCCGCGTCGCGCAGGGCCACCACCAGGGCGAAGACCTGCGCCTCCCAGGGCGCCGCGAAGGGGCGGGGCTCCGGCGCGCTCACGCAACGTCCCTCACGCAGCGACCGCGTCGAGATAGGGCTCGAACATCTCGACCATCACCCGCTGGTTCGGATCGGCGTCCGGCCCCCACAGCTCGGCGGCGGCGAAGGCCACGGTGTAGAGCCAGGCCGGGTTCTCGCCCGCGCCCGTCGCGTGGGTGTCGGGCAGCACGAAGGCGCCGTGCACCCGCTCGACCCGGCCAAGACGGCCCCGGACGTAGCGCGGCAGGCGGGTATGGCCCGCCGGGTGCAGGTTGCGGGCGCGCACCGCGTCGCCCACGCCGAAGCGGGCAGGCCCCGGGGCCGGGCGGTCGCTCGGGAAGCCGGCGCGGAAGCGCGGCTCCAGGATCTCCGCCGTCAGCACCCGCGCCACCGGCCGGGCCGGCGCCTCCGAGACGCCGCGCGCCATCTCTCCGGGGCTGGCGAGGCCGTGGGCGGCGACCTGTCTCTCCAGCGCCCGGAGCCAGATCGCGTAGTAGCTCGACGCGAGATACTCGGCCGGCGGCAGCGATTCGCGCGCCGCGCGCGAGCCGTCGAGGTTCCACGTGCCGGTGAAGCCCATGGCCATGGCCAGCGCGAAGACCCGCCGCTCCCAATCCGCGTGGAAGACCGGCTCGTCGGGCTCCGGCCGCACGGGGCCGAAGCCGTGCATGCCGCCGAGATCCTGGGCGCCGTTCATTCCGCCAACTCCGGCAGCTTCGGAAGACCCGTGCCGATCATCGCGTCGCGGGTGACGAGGCTGGCCAGCCGCGCCTCGTCCCAGCCCTCGGTGCCCGCCGGGCGCTCGGGCAGGACCATGTAGCGGGTCTCGGCGGTCGAGTCCCAGACTGTGATGCGGGTGCTCTCGGGCAGGTGCAGCCCGAACTCGGCCAGCACCCCGCGGGGGTCGATGACCGCGCGGGCCCGGTAGGGCGGCGCCTTGTACCAGACCGGCGGCAGGCCGAGCACGGGCCAGGGATAGCAGGAGCAGAGCGTGCAGACGACGAGGTTGTGCTCGCCCGGCGCGTTGGCCACCACCACCATGTGCTCGCCGCCACGCCCGCCGATATCGAGCTCGGCGATGGCCGGGGTGGCGTCCGCGAGGAGCCGCGCCCGGAAGGCCGGGTCGGTCCAGGCCCGGGCGACCACCCGGGCGCCGTTGTGCGGGCCGACCTTCGTCTCGTACATCTCGACCAGCGCGTCGAGGGCGGCCGGCTCCACGTAGCCCTTCTCGACCAGGAGCGATTCGAGCGCCCGCACCCGCGCCTCGACCGGCGTCAGCTCGCTGCCCCGCGGGTGATCGTGCGGATGGTCGTGCTCGTGGTGGTCGTGCGCCATGGCCGCCCCTGCCTCGCCTCAACCCTGGATGGCGGCAAGGATATTCGGTGGCAGGCGCAGGTGCCAGTCGGTCGCGCCCTGGTAGGCCTGGCCGATGCGGAGCGCCGTGGCCTCGTCGTAGCCCCGGCAGACGATCTGCAGCGAGAGCGGCAGGCCGGTCTCGGTGTAGCCGCTCGGCAGGGCCAGCCCGCAGAGGTCGAGCAGGTTGCCGAAGCGGCAGAAGCGCGAGGGCAGGTGGTCCTCGTCCACGCTGTCGAGCGGGATGGCGGGCGTCTCGGTGGTGGGCGTCAGCACGGCGTCGAAGCCCTCCAGGGCCTCGGCGAAATCCCGCTTCATCGCCTCGCGCCGCCGGATCGTCGCGAGGTAGTCCTGGGCCGAGAGCTTGGCGCCGGCGATGATGCGCGCCCGCACCGCGTCGCCGAGCGGGCTCGCCGGATCCTCGGCCAGCGCCCCGTTGGTGACGTAGGCCTCGGCGTTGGTGATCTGGCTCAGAGCGAACAGGTCGGCGAAGCGGAAGGGCAGGCGGATCGTGACGATCTCGGCGCCGAGATCCGCCAGGGTGTCGAGCGCCCGGTCGTAGGCCGCGAGCACCGCGGCATCGACGCCCTCGCGCTCGGATTCGGGCATGCGGGCGAGCCGCAGGCCGCGCACCCCGCGGTGCAGAATCGGCAGCGGGTCCTGGGGCATGATCCCCCGCGTCGTCGGATCGAGCGGGTCGGGGCCCGACATCGCCCGATAGAGCAGCGCCGCGTCCTCCACCGTGCGGGCGAGCGGCCCCGGCGTGTCGAGGGTGGTGGAGAGCGGCACGATGCCGTGGGTCGAGATGCGCCCGACCGTCACCTTCAGCCCGGTGAGACCGCAGAAGGCGGCCGGCAGCCGCACCGAGCCGCCGGTATCGGTGCCGAGCCCCCAGGGCGCCATCCGGGCGGCAACCGCCACGCCCGTGCCGCTGCTGGAGCCGCCGGGCGTGCGGGGCGTCTGCGGATCCCAGGGGTTCCAGGGCGTGCCGAGATGCTGGTTTGTGCCCCAGCCCCCGTAGGCGAACTCGACCGTGTGAGTTTTGCCCAGCACGATCATGCCCTGCGCGATCAGCCGCCGGGCGACCGTCGCGGTGCCGCGGGCGACCCGCGCCCGGTGGGCGGCCGAGCCCCCCATGGTGATGCGGCCGTCGAGATCGACGAGGTCCTTCAGCGCCACCGGCACGCCGTGCAGCGGCCCCACCGCGTGGCCGGAGCGGATCGCCCGGTCGGCGCCCTCGGCGGCCAGCCGCGCGTCGGCGGCGTAGACCTCCGTGAAGGCCCGGAGCTTCGGCTCCTGCGCGTCGATGCGCGCGAGCAGCGCCTCGACCGCGTCGACGGGGGAGAAGCGCCGCACGGCGATGCCCTCGGCCAGCGCCTTGGCCGAGAGGAGCGAGAGATCGGTCGGGGTGTCGGTCATCGCAATCGCTTTCTGGTACCGTTCGGGAACGGGAGTCCCGCATTCAGCCAAGAGGTACGCAACCAAGAGGCACGGGCCCCCGCGCGGGAGCAGGGACGCGCCGCGCTCGGGTGGCGGGCCTTGCGCTACTTCATCCCCACCAGGGTCAGGTCGATGAACCAGGACTGGGGGGATACGAAGCCGGTGACCCGGGGCGACATCGCCCGGGCGTTGAGGTCGTGCACCACGTAGAGCCAGGGCGGATCGTCCACGAGGCGCTCGTGGGCCGCGCGGGTCGCGGCCGCGGTCGCTTCCGGCGCACGCGCCTCGGCGAGCTGCTTCATCGCGGCGTCGAAGGCCGCATCCCGCCAGTTCGGGAAGTTGAAGCCGTTCGGCGGGAAGCGGTCGGACGCGAAGTAGCGGGCCATCACCCCGGCGTCCG
Source organism: Methylobacterium radiodurans (assembly GCF_003173735.1). Taxonomy (NCBI): domain Bacteria; kingdom Pseudomonadati; phylum Pseudomonadota; class Alphaproteobacteria; order Hyphomicrobiales; family Methylobacteriaceae; genus Methylobacterium; species Methylobacterium radiodurans. The sequence goes on from NZ_CP029551.1 coordinate 1,358,655, forward strand.
AGGAGGGCGACGAGATGTTGAGCGCCATCGCGCCCTGCAGGCTCGGGCTGTCGGGGGTCGCCCGGCCCGCGTTCAGCAGCACCTGCCACTCGACCACGGTGAAGGACACCTCGACGCCGCAGGCCTGCTTCAGGTTCTCCTGCAGGTACTCGTTCATCGGCATCGGCAGCATCTGTCCCGAGCCCGAGGTCGAGACCATCACGCTGAAGCGCAGCGGCTTGCTCGCGTCGAAGCCGGCCTGCGCCAGCAGGTCCCGGCCCTTGGTCGGGTCGAAGCCGTAGCGGTTCTGCGGCGCGCCGAAATCCGGGTCGCCCGCCTTGAGCCAGCCGCGGGCCGGCTCGGCCGTGCCGTTGAGCAGCGCCACGATGCCGTCGCGGTCGATGCAGTAGTTCAGCGCCTGGCGCACCCGCACGTCCTTCAGCGGGCTGTCCTTGGCGCCGATGTTGTACATCCACGGCCAGACATGGGGGTAGGACCTCGCGGTGAGCGTGAAGCCCGCGGCCTTCAGCGACGGTATGCCGTCCGAGGCCGGCACCTCGATCCAATCCACCTGACCCGCGCGGAGCGCGGCCAACCGCGCATTCGCCTCCGGGATCGGCATCAGGCGCACGCGCTCGACCCGGGCGCGCTTTTCCGCGTCCCAGTAGGCATCGTTGCGGGCGAGATCGACCGCCTCGCGCGGGGCGACGCGGGTGATCCGGAACGGGCCGGTGCCCGCCGCCGGCAGGGCCGCGACCTTGCTCCAGTCGCCCCCGGCCGCCGCGAAGGAGCGCGGCGAGGTGAACAGGATGTAGACCGCCATGTAGGGGAAGTAGGAGGCCGCCTGCGTGGTGGTGATCGCCACCGTGCGGTCGTCGATCTTCCGGTAGGTCGCGAGCAGCGGCACCCGTGCCCGGGTGATCCCGGCCGCCGGCGCCTCGAATTGCGGGCTGTCGTTCCGGAAGTAGCGGTCGAGATTCCAGATCACCGCGTCGGCGTCGAAGGGGGCGCCGTCGTGGAAGGCGACGCCCTCGCGCAGGTGGAAGATCCAGGTCTTCGGATCGTCCGCCGCCTGCTCCCAGCGGGTGGCGAGGCCGGGCCGCAGCCCCGCCGGCCTGTCGGTCCTGGCAAGGTCCCAGAGAACCAGCGACTCGAAGACCGGGTAGCCGAGGAAGCGCATCCCCTCGAAGCCGTTGTTCGGCATGCCGGTGGCGGTGGGGATGTCGCTCGCCGTCATGGCGATGCGCAGCGTCGTCTGGGCCTCTGCCGGTGCCGCGAGGCCGCCGAGCAGCAGGAGACCGGCCAGTGCACGTTTGAGCGTCATGAAAACTCAACGGTGGATTGCGGACGCCTGCTCGCCCGCAAGTTGCAGGCCATGCTTCCCGCTTCCCGCGCAGGCCCGGTCCCAAGGCTAGGGCTTGCCGCCTCGCGCGGGCGCGCCACCATGCAGGCGGGGCCGGGTGCACCCGGTGCAGGAGAGCCGTGCCGTGTCCGAGCCGATGAACGGGGCCGAGAGCCTTGTGCGCACCCTTGTGGCGGGCGGCGTCGAGGTCTGCTTCACCAATCCCGGCACCTCGGAAATGCATTTCGTGGCGGCCCTCGACCGGGTCGAGGGCATGGCGTGCGTGCTGTTCCTGTTCGAGGGCGGCGCGACGGGGGCGGCGGATGGCTACAGCCGCGTCGCCGACAAGCCGGCCTCGACGCTGCTCCATCTCGGCCCCGGCCTCGCCAACGGCTGGGCGAATCTCCACAACGCCCGCCGCGCCCGCTCGATGGTGGTCAACATCGTGGGTGAGCACGCGACCTATCATCGGCAGTACGACGCGCCGCTGACCTCGGACATCGAGGCGCTCGCCGCCACCGTCTCGGCCTGGACCCGCACCGGCGCGAGCGCCCTTGAGGTCGCGGCCGACGGGGCGGCGGCGATCCAGGCCGCCCGCACCGCGCCGGGCCGGATCGCCACCCTGATCCTGCCCGCCGACACCGCCTGGCAGCCGGGCTCCGGCGTCGCCCCCGTCCCGCCGGTCCCGGAGCGGGCGCGGGCGGGCGAGGACGCGGTGGCGGCGGCCGCCGCCGCGCTCGCCAGCGGCGAGCCGGCCCTGCTGCATCTCGGCGACCGGGCGCTGCGCGGCCAGGCCAAGCGCATCGCGGCCCGGATCGCCCGGAAGACCGGGGCGAAGCTGCTGGCCATGACGTCGAACGCCCGGATCGACCGCGGCGCGGGCGAGGTGCCGATCGAGCGGCTGCCCTACCCGATCGACCAGGCGATCGCGGTGCTGGCGCCCTACCGGCGGGTCATCCTCGTGGGCGCCACGCGGCCGGTCGGCTTCTTCGCCTATCCGGGCAAGCCGAGCGTGCTGACCCATCCCGATTGCGAGACGGTGACGCTCGCCACCCCCGATGAGGATCAGATCGAGGCGCTGGAGCGGCTGGCCGAGGCGGTCGGCGCGCCGGGGGAGATCGACCTGCCCCCGCCGCCGCGCCCGGAACTTCCGACCGCCGGGCCGCTCGGCGACGACACGATCGGCCGGGTGCTCGGCGCGCTGATCCCGGAGGGGGCGGTCGTCTGCGACGAATCGCTGACGACGGGCCGCAACTTCTTCGGCGCGACCCACGGCGCGGCGCCGCACAGCTGGCTCCAGCTCTCGGGCGGCGCGATCGGCGTCGGCATCCCGATGGCGACGGGCGCCGCGGTCGCGGCGCGCGGCCGCAAGGTGATCGGCCTCCAGGCGGACGGCAGCGCCCTCTACACCGCCCAGGCCCTCTGGACCCAGGCGCGCGAGCGCCTCGACGTGGTGACGCTGATCTGGTCGAACCGCGCCTACGCGATCCTGCGGGGCGAACTCGCCAATGTCGGGGCGCACAATCCCGGCCCGAAGGCGCTCGGCATGCTCTCGCTCGACAACCCGCCCGTCGACTGGGTCAGCCTCGCCCGCGGCTACGGCGTCGAGGCGCGCCGCGTCGAGACGCTGGAGGCCTTCACCGACGTGTTCGCCCACGCGCTGGCGCGGCGCGGGCCGTTCCTGATCGAGGTGGCGCTGTAGGCAGGGCCCCGTCGCCGGGACGTCATGGAAGCGGTCTAGACCGGCCTCTTCGGCGCGTGCGCCGCCTCTACTGCGCTGCAGCGGAAATACTTACGCAGAACGACCGCGAATCACTTGCGCAGCGATTTCGTTGCGTTAACGTTCCAATCTCGCAAGCCGTTTCAAGGAGACAGAAGGAGAATAATTCCTCCGCGCACCGTGCGTTGGAAGAAAAGCGTCGTCCAGAGGCAATGATCCAACACAGGATGGCTCCGATGTCCGAGATGATTCGCGTTCGCCCGACCCAGGACGGAACCTATACTGTTTACCGCGGCATGACGGCGTTGATCTCCGGCCTGACCCGCCTGCAGGCCGAGCGCTACGAGGCGAGCATCGCCCGCCAGCAGCAGGGCCTGGTCTCGGCGGGCGCCTGACGCCCGCGGCGCCGCCCGCGAGGCGGCGCTCCTCGCCCTCAGACCGCCCCGTCGAGCGCGAGCGCGCCGAGATCCGCCATGTTCCCGTCCGCATCGAGCCCGCGCTGCCGGGCCGAGATCACGTGGCGGTCGCCGGCCCGCGCGAAGCTGAACAGCACGTAGGCCGCGCGCCGGGCCGGCGAGGGGCCGTGCGCGCCGGGCCGGGCCGAGGCCGAGGCGGCGCCGACGACCGGCACCGGGCGGCCCCCCGGTCCCGCTACGGTGGCGAGGCTCGCCACGTGGTTGTGGCCGTGCAGGATCAGCTCGGCGCCTGCCCGCGCGATCATCGCCGTGAAGGCCTGCGCGTCCCGTAGCTCGCGCCCCGCCGAGGCGCCGCCGGGATGAGGCGGATGGTGGATCATCACCACCCGGCAGGGCCGGCCGGGCTCCGTCGCGAGCGCCCGCAGCAGCACCTCGGCCGCCGTGATCTGCGCCGCGCCGAGGCGTCCGGTCGCCGCGAAGGGGATCGTCGGGATCGCCGTCGAGAGCCCGATCAGGGCGATCGGCCCGCGCCGCCGCAGGTAGGGGAAGCGGCTGCCGCAGCCGCCGTCGTCGGCCGTCCAGCGGTCACACTGGCCGAGCAGGCCCTCCAGCGAGCCGCGCACGTAGGCGTCGTGGTTGCCCGGCACGAAGCTCACCGCGTCCGGCGTGCCCAGCGCCTCCAGGAAGGCGCGCGCCGTCGCCCACTCGCTCGGCAGGCCGATGTTGCAGAGGTCGCCCGTGCAGGCGACGTGGTCGGGCGCCTGTGCCCGCAGGTCCGCCACCAGGGCAGAGAGCACCGCCATGTCGTGGCTGCGCGAGCGCCCGCGCCGCCAGTTGGCGTAGCCGGTGGCGCGCTTGCCGAGCAGCTGGTGCAGGCGCGGGCGCGACAGCGGCCCGACATGCGGGTCGCTGAGATGGGCGAGGCGGAAGGGCGCGGAATCCGGCATCGCCCCCGCGCATCGCGGCTCCAGGCGCGCCCGTCAAGCGGCGCGGGCGTCGATCGGGCGACGCTCGGGCACTCCTCATGCACTGCTCATGCGCTGCCGATCGCCATGTCGGTCGCGAGCACCAGCGCGCCGCCCAGCAGAACCTGCTGCGCCGCCCGCCCGAAGGGCGTCGCAAAGGCGGCGGCGAAGATCGGCGCGAGCGTCGAGACCGAACCGTCGATCAGGCCGGCGAGCCCCGGCTGGAAGTATCGAAGCACGAAGGCGCGCTGCCGCTCCGCCGGATCGTCGAGCGAGGAGTGATTCGCCGGGATCGGCATGGAAGGCCATTTCAGACAAGGCGTTCGAGGACGTCGCGGTCAGCCTCGCCGTGCGGTGGTGCGAGGCCCGCGCTTCACAATCCACGGTCGGTTGCTCGGCCGCGCGGCCCAGGGATAGATGATCCGGCAGGCGGATTGGCCGCCTCCTCAGTTCCGGCACAAAGCTCCGGTGAAAGCCTGCCTCGCCGTCCCGGCATCGACACCCAGCCACCCGTCCGCCCCGGCGGGTTCAGAAGCGACAATGAGCCTTCTCAAACGCATCAGCCGGCAGCCGGCCGTTCAGACCGCGCTGGGGGCCCTCGCCGCGGCCTATCTGGGATTCGTGCGGCGCACGAACCGCTTCACGGTCGAGCCTGCGGGCGGCGACGCCTGGATCGACGGGCACCGCCCCTTCATCGCCGGCATGTGGCACGGCCAGCACATCATGGTGTCGTTCGCCCGCCGCCCGCAGGACCGGATCGCCACGATCATCTCGCGCAACCCCGACGGCAACATCAACACCATCGCGCTCACCCGGATGGGCGTGCGGGTGATCCGCGCCTCGGGCGCCCGCGGCCGGGTGGTGCGCGACGCGCGCGCCAAGGGCGGCGCCGAGGGCCTGCGCGCCATGCTGAAGGCGCTGAAAGCCGGCGAGATCGTCGCCTTCAGCGCCGACGTGCCGAAGGTCTCCCGGCGGGCCGATGCCGGCATCCTCACGCTCGCCCGCTTCTCCGGCCGGCCGATCGTGCCGGTCGCCGTGGTGACGAGCCGGCATATCCGCTTCAACTCCTGGGACCGGGCCTGCCTCGGCCTGCCCTTCGGCCGCGGTGCCGTGGTGTTCGGCGAGCCGATCTGGGTGCCGCGCGAGGTCGAGGCGGAGGCGTTCGAGCACCTGCGCCAGCGGCTGGAGGCCGAGATGAACCGGGTGCACGACCGCGCCTACGCCCTCGTCGGGCGGCCGGACCGGGTGGGCGCGAACTGGCTCGGGGTGTCGGCCGAGCAGGCGGCGCAGAATTCCGCGGGGAGCCCCGCGTGAGGGCGCCGCCGCTCACCCTGCCGCTCCGGGCCTACCGGGTCGGCCTGCGGCTCGGCGAGCCCGCGGTGGCGGGGCTCCTCGCGTGGCGGGCGCATCGCGGCAAGGAGGATCGGCGGCGCCTGCCCGAGCGGCGCGGCCTGCCCGGCCGGGCGCGCCCCGTCGGCCCGCTGGCCTGGATGCACGGGGCGAGCGTCGGCGAGGCGCTGTCGCTCGTCGGCCTCGTGGAGGGGATGATCGCCCGCGGCTTCTCGGTGCTCGTCACCACCGGCACCCGCACGGCCGCCGAGCTGATCGGCACCCGCCTGCCGGCCGGGGCGGTGCACCAGTACATGCCGCTCGACGCCCCGCGCTGGGTCGGGCGCTTCCTCGACCACTGGCAGCCTGACCTCGCGCTGGTGGCCGAATCCGAGATCTGGCCCAACGTCATCGTGGGCCTGCACGAGCGGGGCATCCCGCTGATCCTCGTCAACGGCCGCATGTCGGAGCGCTCGTTCCGCGGCTGGGAGCGCTCGCCCCGCACCGCGCGCGCGCTCCTCTCCCGCATCGCCGTCTGCCTCGCGCAGACGCGGGACGACGCCGAGCGCTTCGTGCGCCTCGGCGCGCCGCGGGTGAGCGTGACCGGAAACCTGAAGTTCGACGCCGCGGTGCCGCCGGCCGACCGGCAGCAGCTCGCCTATCTGGGCGAGATGATCGGCGAGCGCCCGGTCTGGATCGCGGCGAGCACCCATGCGGGCGAGGACGCGGCCGTCGCCGCGGCGCACGCGCGCCTGGCCGACCGCTTCCCCGACCTCCTCACCATCGTGGCGCCCCGCCATCCGGGCCGTGGCCAGGCGGTGGCCGAGGCGGCCGCCACTGCCGGCCTGCGCAGCGCCCGCCGCTCGGCCGGGGGGCGGCCGCATCCGGGCGTGGCGTACTATGTCGCCGACACGGTGGGCGAGCTCGGCCTGTTCTACCGCCTGTGCCCGGTGGCCTTCCTCGGCGGCTCGCTGGTCGGCCGCGGCGGCCAGAACCCGATCGAGCCGGTGCGCCTCGACGCGGCGGTGCTGCACGGGCCGCACACGCAGAACTTCGCCGAGATCTACGGCGCTCTCGACGCGGCCGGCGGCGCGCTCGCCGTGGCCGACGCGGACGCGCTCGCCCAAGGAGTCGGCGACCTGCTCGCCGATGCGGGGCGGCGCGCGGCCGTGGCCGAGGCCGGGCAGCGGGCGCTCCGGCCCTTCGAGGGGGCGGTGACCCGGACGCTGGCGGTGCTGGAGCCCTTCCTCGCGCAGATGAAGCTCGCCGCCCTCCAGGCCTGATGCGTCCGCCCGGCTTCTGGGACGGGAGCCCGCACCACCCGGCCGCCCTGGCGCTCCGGCCGCTCGGCGCGCTCTACGGCCGGCTCACCGCGGCGCGGATGGCGCGCCCCGGCGCCCGCGGACCCTGCCCGGTCCTCTGTCTCGGCAACTTCACCCTGGGGGGCGCGGGCAAGACCCCGGCGGCGCTGGCGCTCGCCGACATCCTGCGCGATCTCGGCGCCCGGCCCGCCTTCCTGAGCCGTGGCTACGGCGGGCGCCTGCCCGGCCCCGTCGCGGTCGATCCCGCGCGCCACGGGGCCGCGGATGTCGGCGACGAGCCGCTCCTCCTCGCGGCCCGTGCGCCCGCGATCGTGGCGCGCGATCGGGTGGCGGGCGCCGCCCTCTGCGCGGAGGCCGGCGCCGACATGATCGTGATGGATGACGGGCTGCAGAACCCGTCGCTTGCCAAGGATCTCGCCCTCGCGGTGGTCGATGCGGGGGCCGGCATCGGCAACGGGCTGCCCTTCCCGGCGGGGCCGCTCCGGGCGCCGCTGGCGCGCCAGTGGCCGCATGTCGGCGGGGTCATCCTGATCGGGGAGGGGGCCCCCGGCGAGGCCGTGGCGGAGGCCGCCCTGCGGCGTGGGCTGCCGGTGCACCGGGCCCGGCTCGCCGCCGAGCCCGGCGCGCTCGCCGGCCGGCGCGTGCTGGCCTTCGCAGGCATCGGGCGTCCGCAGAAATTCTTCGCCACCGTGCGGGAGAGCGGGGCGGAGCTGGCCGGCACCCGTGCCTTTCCCGATCATCACCCCTACGGCGCGGGCGACCTCGCCGCCCTCGCGGCGGAGGCGGCGCGCCTCGGCGCCGATCTCGTCACCACCGAGAAGGACGCGGTTCGCCTGCCGGCGGCCTTCGCGGGCCGCGTCCGCGTGCTGCCCGCGCGACTCCGCTTCCATGACGAGGCGGCGCTGCGGGCGCATGTGCGGGGCGTGTGCCCGCCTGTGTGACGGTGGTTGCGGACGCCGTGGGATGCGTTCCGATCGCGCCTCGCCTCAGTGCGTCGCACGACCTCTCATCGCGCGGCCGACCGGGGACCCGATCCGGATGGGAAGCGGACACGGAAAGACGCAATTGATCGCGCGTGGCGATCTTGCGGAATCATGGGTCGCATGTCCATGTGATCAAGGGATATTGATTTTTCGCGCAAAGCCCGTGTCTGGTGCGGCAAGCATTTCAGATTTTCGAGATGGAGAGGCGCAGCATAGACGGGGCGTGGCTCTGTCGTACCGATAGAATCGAGGATTTGGTCTGAGATAGAGGCAAGTTTTTGCTATTTAGATGGATCATTGTTGATCGTCCTTTGTCGAGAGGTTGTATCGGTGGCAATCAAGGACAACGTCACTTCGATCAGTGCCGCCATGCTCGCAAGTGGGGCGCTCCTCAATTTTGCGTCGATATATTTTATCGGTGATAAGGATTTAAGCGAAGGAAATCATCGCCTGTGGATCGCAAAGTATATCGTCCTGGCTCTTGCGCAAGGATTGGTGACGGCAGGATTTGTTTATCTGCTTTCAAAGCCATTCGAGAATCGGCTGGCAAAAATCTCGCTTGAGCAATCCCTCAACCAATTCATCGGTGAGGCTCTCGTCCCCATCCGGTCTGAGGTATTCAAGGATGCCTATTACGAATATCGGTGCAGCATATATATCAGGTCGTACGATTTCGCTGACTAGGATGGCGGAGGAATGGCTTTCCGTAGCATAATCGTGTCAGATTCGGCCTGGATCAGGTGCCGAGCAAATGCATCGTCGTGTGCGTCACGGATGACCAGCTTCTGACTGTCTACGCGAATCGACCGGAGTGCTTTGTTCGGCATCATATCGAACCAAGCCTGTTCGAGAAGTTCGATAACACGTTCGAAGTCTCCGAAATGGCCGTCGGGGGCCGGCCGCTTCCGTTGCCGAGACCCAAGCGCGTCGAGCATGAGAACGGACTGGCTGCCTATGAGTACGAGTTCGACTTGGCGGCCTTCACCGAGGAGCGGATCCGGAAGACCTACATCGATATTTCCTTCAACTTCCTGCGCGTAACCGCCGACGGCCAGACGATCAACGCGGTTCAAACAGTATATAGGAACTGTACGAGTGCAGAGTATGAATTTTATGTCGATCCGCAAATAGAACCGAAGCGTGTCACCTCTTACTCGGCCGGAATACTGCCGTTCGAGAGCAATGTCTTTCCCCGGCAGGGTCCTTTGCATCCCTCCAGCGAGATGTCTTTGATCGCGGGTGCGATCAGGGTCTCGTGCCCATTCGCCATTCAGAGAAAGAGCACCATCGTATTCTCCGTGGATCTGTGCTGAGGCGGAAATCCCAAAATGTCAGATGACATGAGAAGGGAGTATTGCGATGTCACAGATGTTCTGGTGTCCGGCTGCCCCTGTATTGACGGATGAGGTTCGGCACATCTTCTCGGATCTTCCGCCGGATGAGCGATTTTACTCCGAGATGAGAAAGGGGACGCGCTTCAAGGCAATCCTTGGATTCGCATTCGAGGCTGGGGCCTGGAGATACGAGCCCGACCTGACAAGCGTATTCTCGCGAAATCCCGGCGAGAGTCTCGATCCTCGATTTCAGGACGTGCTCCTGTCCGCCGCCCGATCCGTGACCGACGTCCTCGAGATGGTGCTGCCATTTCAGATTCGAGATTATCGGATCGGAATGAATTTCATCAGAGTCACATGCAGTTGTGACACGATCGGTGATAACTCGCCTCCTTTTCACAGAGATGGATTCAAAAGATCGTTGCACATCTGCGTGGAAAGGAAAAACATATCGGGCGGTATCTCGATCGTTTCATCGGATCCTCGGGGGGAGGAGGTCCTGTACGAAGATATCATCCTGCCGGGGGAGCTGATATGTTTTGATGACGAATCGCTCTATCACATGGCGACCGGCATCATCGCGAACTATCCCGATCAGCCAGCCTACCGCGATATGATCGTCGTCGACATGATCGACTGAGGTGAGGCGTCCGTCGCGAGGCGCCGAGGGGAGGATTGCGGAGCAGGTCTTCCGGCCCGAAGTCTCAGCCCGAAGTCGCGCCGGTAGGGACGTCGCGCCGGCCCGAGCTTCGTGACGGTGTCGATGTCTCAGAACTTGTCCGGCAGGCCCTTCACGACGTCGCCCAGGGCCTCGACGCTCGCGCCGATCTTGCGGCCCGTGGCGGCGAGCGTCGGCACCTTGATGCCGAACACCTCCGTCTCTTCGGGCTCGGCCGGGGCCGCTGGCTCGGCCGACGCGACCGCGGTCTGCGCGGGCTTGCGCGCGGTGACCGCCTTCTCGGGCTTCTTCCGCGCGGGCTCGGCCGCCTCCGCCTTCGCCTCCTCGCGCTTCGCCGGGTCCTTGCGGCTCTCCGCGGGGGCCGGGCGCGCCGCGGGCTTCTCGGCCGCGGCCTTGTCCGGAGCGGGCGGCAGGGCCGCGAAACTGGTGCTGGCGGTGCGAGCGCGCACGGTCTCGGCCGGGCGCGCGGCGACGGTCGGCGCGGTGCGGCTCGGCGGCGGCAGGACGCCGGCCTGACGGGCGGAGGCGATCACCGGCGCGTTCTCGATCGTGGGCGCGGGCTTGGCAGGCGCAGCCGCGAGCTTTGGTGCGACCGCAACCTTGGGCGGAATTTCCACCGTGGGCGCCGCCACCGGAGCGTTCGGCGCGGTAGCCGGCGCCGGCTCGGGCGAAGCCGCCGCGCTGGCCGGGGCGGGCGCCGCCTCGGGTGCCGCCTCGGGTGCCGCATAGGCCGTGGGCAGCGCGATCTGCCGGGGCGCGTCCGCGGCGGGCAGGCTGCCGGTGGCGAGTGCCGGCAGCCCGTCCTTCATCAGGTCCGGCCAGTCGGCGGCGCTCTGCCGGGCGGCTGCCGGGGGCACCGGGGCGCTCCGCGAGCCGGTCAGGTCGGACATGAAGGCGGAGGCCGCCGCGAAGGCGCCGACGCCCGCCACACCGAGGGTGACGGCCAGGGCGACGCGCCCGAGACGGCGAGCGGGCGGCGTGCCCGGCGCGGCCGCGCGGGGCTGGCGGGTTTCGGTGGGGTCGAGAGCGAGTTCGTTCATGGACGGGGTCTCTGGGCGCGACGCGGATCCGAACGGCCGCTCCCCCGAACCCGGCCGTCCGCCTCAGGTGTTCCCGAAGGCGATCTCCGGCGAACACTCAGGGCCGACAATACGGCGCAAAGATGTCGGCCGCCGAGCCGTGCACGGAATCCGCTCGGGAACAGGTAACCCTGTGTACGGGAAGCGCGATTAACATTCGGTGACTTCGCCGCGGGTCCCGCGCGGCTCCGGATACGCGCCCGCCTCGATCTGTGCGGCCGCCACCCGGGCGACGGCCCGGGTGCGGCGGTCCGGCGCGAGGCCGGGGTCTGGCCCGAGCCCCAGACGGTGCCGCTTCAGGGCGACCAGCGCCGGATCGCCCCAGCGCTCCAGCAGGGTCTGGAAGGCGTCGTGGTGCGCCCGACGGAACGGGCAGGGCGCGCCGGCACCGTCCCGCAGGGGGTGCGGCGGCTGGATGTGGGCGCAGGGCACGAGGCCGGGCGGGATCGGCGCCGTCGCGACGTGCGTCCGCCCGAGCCGCAGGACCTGGGCGACCGCGTGGGCGCGCGGTCCCGGTGGCGGCCCATCGCTCCGCAGCACCTCGACGCGCCCCAGCGGCCCGGCGAAGACCAGAGCGGGGTGCCCCGCGCGGCCGGACGCCGCCACGAACGCGTCCGGGTCGGGCAGCGGCGCGCCGCCGAGCGCCGCCAGGCGGGCGCGCCCCTCCGCGTCGCCGGCCCGGGCCAGCAGCGCGACGGGGCCGAGACCGAGGCCGAGATCGAACAGGGGCTCGTCCCGCGCGTCCGGATCGAGCGCCTCGCGGTCGAGGCCGAGCGCGGTGACGGCGCCCCGGCGCGGGTGGGGCAGGGCGGTCTCCGGCAGGCAGAGCGCCACCGCGTGGCTCCAGCCGCCCGGCAGGGCCGTCTCGTAGGCGACCGGCACGAGATCCGGGTGCGGCACGAGCGCGATCCCGCCCCGGGCGGTGCACAGGCCGAGCCGGCCGTCCGCGAGCGGCCGGGCGGGCTCGTCGGGGCCACGCCGGAACTCGGCGGCGGCCCCGAAGGTGCCGAGGCTCCACGCGGTCCCGGGCTCTGCGAGCTGGGCGAGGATCAGGTCGCGCAGCGCGGTGTCGGTCGGCGGGTGCCGCATCGTCGGCGGATACCGCATCACGGGATTCTCATGCCCCGGTCGCTACGCCGCGGTGGGCGCGCGTTCAACCGCGCCCGCGCCGGATGGACAAGGCCGCGCGCCTGGATCAAGGCTCGCCGGGTGACCGCCCGCGCCCCGACCGTCCAGCCCCGATCCGACGCGCCCCTCGCCCCCGCGCGCGACGCGCCCTCGCGCGCGCTGCCCTGGTCCGGCTGGTCGACACGGCGGCGCCTGATCGCCGTGGTGCTCGCCATCGACGTGCTGGCGGCCCTGATCTCCTGCGCGGTCATCGTGCTCAACGCGCGCTCGGCCGTGAAGGTCGAGACCCGGGCCTCGCTCGCCACCGTCGAGTCGCTCGTGGCCGACACGATCCGGCTCGCCGACGCCGCGCCCGATCCCCTGCTGCAGGCCCTCGACCTGCGCTTCCAGGCGCTCCGCCACGTCCGGGTCAGCGTGATCGACACCGACGGCGATCAGGTCGGCGAGCCTGTCGGGCGCCCGCGGCCCGAGAAGGCGGCGCCCGCCTGGTTCGCCGACCTGATCGCCCCGCCGATCGAGCAGCACACCCTGCCGATCGTGGCCGGCGGGCGCCAGATCGGCTCGGCCCGCATCACCACGCAGCCGCTCGACGAGATCGACGAGATCTGGAGCTACGCGCGCGCCCTCTCCATCACCACCTTCTGCATCAACGCGGCGATGCTGGTCGCGCTCTACCTCGCGGCGGGCCGCGTGCTCGCGCCGCTCGGAAGCCTCGCCCGTGGCCTGAACCAGCTGGAGCGGCACGACTACACCGCCCGGCTCGCCCTGCCGGAGACGCGCGAGCTGGCCGTGATCGCGGCCCGCTTCAACCAGGTGGCGGAGGCCTTGGGCGAGGCTCGCGCCGCCAACGGCCGCCTCAACCGCCAGCTGCTGACCGCGCAGGACGACGAGGGCCGCCGCATCGCGCTGGAACTCCACGACGAGTTCGGTCCCTGCCTGTTCGCGCTTGAGGCCACCGCCGCCTCGATCGCCCGCATCGCCGCGGGCGAGGCCGAGCCCGCCCGCGACAAGCTCGCGGCGCGGGCCGCCGAGATCGCCGGCATCGTCGGGCAGGTGCAGGGCCGCAACCGCGACCTCCTCAACCGCCTGCGCCCGCACGCGCTGGGACAGGTGCCGCTGCCCGCCTGCCTCGACCTGCTGGTACGCGACTTCAGCCGGCGCCATCCGGGCACCCGCTTCATCGGACGCTTCGCGGATCTGGGCCCGGGCTACGGCGACCTCGTCGATCTCACCCTGTTCCGCTGCATCCAGGAGAGCATGACCAACGCCGTGCGCCACGGGGCCGCCACGGAGGTCGTGGCGGAGGCCGCCGAGCGGGACGGGCGCCTCGTGGTCAGCGTGCGCGACAACGGCAGCGGGGTGAGCCCCGACCACGGCACTGGGCTCGGACTCTCGGGGATGCGCGAGCGCGTCGGCGCGCTCGACGGAAGCTTTGCCCTTGACAACGCGTCGCCGGGGGCTGTTGTCCGGATCAGCATCCCGGTCCCGTCCGACCGGGGCGAGGATGCCAGCACGGTGGAAGCGCCATGAACGCCATCGCCACGAAGGCGGGAATCGCCGGCACGCGGTTGCCGGTCCTCGTGATCGACGATCACCCGATCGTGCTCCAGGGCTGCCGCCGGGTGCTGGAGGATGCCGGCATCGAGACGGTGGCCGAGGCGACCACGGTGGTGGGCGGCTACCGCATCTTCCATCGCCTCCGCCCGCCGATCGTGATCTGCGACCTAACCTTCCAGGGCAGCGGGCTGGCCGGCCTCGGGCTGATCCGCCGGATGCGCGCGGTCGAGCCGGGGACGCGCATCCTCGTCTTCAGCATGCACAACGATCCCGTCATCGTGGCGCGCGCGCTCGAGGCTGGGGCGCTCGGCTACGTGCTGAAGGACCACGCCTCGGCCGAGCTGTTCGACGCCTTCGAGCGGGTGCGGGCCGGCGAGGTCTATCTCGACCGGCGCCTCGCCACCGAGGTGGCGATGCTGCGCACCGACGCGCGCCGCACCCCCGAGAGCCAGCTCACCCCCCGCGAGCAGCAGATCCTGGCCCGTCTCGCCCAGGGCAAGTCCTACGGCGCGATCGCGGCCGACCTCTCGGTCAGCTACAAGACCGTCACCAACGCCTGCTCGCAGATGCGCCAGAAGCTCGGCGTGCGGACGCTCGCCGAACTCATCCACGTCGCGGTCACCCACGCCCAGCGCCAGGGCTGATTTTTGGGGCTTGGCCGCGCGGGTTCTGCGGACGGAGGGTGATCAGGATGGGTGGACCGGTGTTCTCGCGGGAAGCCTGGGCGCGCAACGCCGCCCTCTACGAGACCATCCGCACCATGCCCTTCAACGCGGAGCTCGCCGCCGGCACGTTGAGCCGGGCGCGCTTCCGCCACTACATCCTGCAGGACGCCCACTACCTCCTGGGCTTCGGCCGGGCGCTGGCGCTCGCCGCCGCCAAGGCGCCGGACCCGGACGCGTTCGTGCTGTTCGCCCGCGCCGCCGAGGAGGCCGTGGTGGTGGAGCGCAGCCTGCACGAGGGCTTCTTCCGGCAGGAGGGCATCGGCCCCGAGACCTTCGCGGCGACGCCGCCGAGCCCGGCATGCGACCACTACGTGAGCCACCTTCTGGCCGTTGCCCACGCCGAGCCCTACCCGGTGGTGCTCGCAGCGCTCCTCCCCTGTTTCTGGATCTACCGGGAGGTCGGGCGCGACATCCACGCCCGGGCAGCCGCCGACAACCCCTACCGGGCCTGGATCGACACCTATGCGGGCGAGGACTTCTCGCTGGCCGTCGATCGGGTGATCGCCGCGACCGACGCCTCGGCCGCGGACGCCTCGCCCGCCCTGGCCCAGCGGATGCATCGGGCCTTCACCCACGCGACGCGCCTCGAATGGATGTTCTGGGATGGCGCCTACAGGCAAGCCGGCTGGCCGGTGTAAGCCGGCCGCAACCTACTGGCAGGGCTCCCGCATTCCGCTAGCTTGGCAAGCCTGTGACGCAAGTCCGTCACGAGCGAACGGCGGGGGGGCGGATGGCGGCGGGCGCTTTGGGTGATCTGACACGGACGAAATCCCTTGAGCGGCTGAACGCCGATGCCGAGGCGGGCGAGCACACGCTCCAGCGCACGCTGGGCCCCTGGAGCCTGATCGGGCTCGGCATCGGCGCGGTGATCGGCGCCGGCCTGTTCTCCCTCACCGGCATCGCGGCCGCGCAGCACGCGGGGCCGGCCGTCGTCATCTCCTTCGCCATCGCGGCGATCGGCTGCTGCTTTGCCGGCATGTGCTACTCGGAACTCGCCGGCATGATCCCGGTGGCGGGCTCGGCCTACACCTACGCCTACGCCACGATGGGCGAGTTCGTGGCCTGGATCATCGGCTGGGACCTCGTGCTCGAATACGCGGTCGGCGCCGCCACCGTCTCGGTGAGCTGGTCGCAGTACGTCGTGCGCTTCCTGCACCAACTCGGCATCGATCTGCCGGCAAAACTCGTGCACTCGCCCTTCGAGACCTACAAACTGGCCGACGGCACCACCGGGACCGGCCTCGTGAACCTGCCGGCGATCGCGATCATCGTCGCGGCCTCGGCGCTCCTGATGATCGGCATCCGCGAATCGGCCCGCGTCAACGCGATCGTGGTGGCGATCAAGCTCGCCGTGGTGGCGGTGGTGATCGGGCTCGGCGCCTTCTACGTGAAGGCCCAGAACTACGTGCCCTTCATCCCCGAGAACACCGGCACCTTCGGCGAGTACGGCTGGAGCGGCATCATGCGGGCGGCCGGCGTGGTTTTCTTCGCCTATATCGGCTTCGACGCGGTCTCGACCGCGGCGCAGGAGGCCAAGAACCCCCAGCGCAACATGATGATCGGGATTCTCGGCTCGCTCGCGATCTGCACGGTCATCTACATCCTGTTCGCGGGCGTGCTCACCGGCCTCGTGCACTACGACGCCATGCGGGGCGACGGCGCCCCGGTGAACACCGCCATCGGCCAGACGCCGTTCCCCTGGCTGAAATCGCTCGTCACACTCGGTGTGATCGCGGGCTTCTCCACCGTGATCCTGGTGCTGCTGCTCGGCCAGAGCCGGGTCTTCTACACCATGTCCCAGGACCGTCTGCTGCCCGGCCTGTTCTCGCGGGTGCATCCGCGCTGGAAGACGCCCTACCGCTCGAACCTGTTCTTCATGGTGTTCACGGGCGCGCTCGGCGGCTTCCTGCCGATTACCCAGCTCGGCCACATGACGAGCATCGGCACGCTGCTCGCCTTCGTGCTGGTCTGCGTCGGCGTCATGATCCTGCGCCGGACCCAGCCCGACGCCCCGCGCGCCTACCGCACCCCGCTGGTGCCCCTCGTGCCGATCCTCGGCATCCTCACCTGCATGGCCATGATGGTGTCGCTCGACGGCGAGACCTGGCTGCGCCTGTTGATCTGGCTCGCCATCGGCATGGCGATCTATTTCGGCTGGAGCCGCCGCCACAGCCGGATCGGGCGGGAGCAGGCGTAACGTGCGATCTCCCTCCCCCCTTTGCGGGGGAGGGTGGCCCGCGAAGCGGGTCGGGAGAGGGGAACCCGGCTTCCGGAGTGGACTGAGCAGAGATGAAAGACGGAGCGCTGTTCTGCACCCTCCCCGCAGAGGGGGAGAGAGAGCGTCGCGCCTTCAGGCGATGCGCGCGACAACCCGCGGGCGCGGCGTCCCGATCGTTCCGACGTCGATCAGCGCGCGCTCACGGGCGATGAAGGCGGTCGGCATCTCGGCCTGCATCTCGGCCTCGACCCGGCGCAGCATCGCGTCCGTGTGGGCCGGGTGCAGGTGGATGATGCCGAGCGCCTTCACGTCGGCGGCGCGCGCCAGTTCGACGCCCTTCTGCCAGGTCGAGTGCCCCCAGCCGCGGCAGGTCGGGTACTCGCAATCGGTGAACATGCCGTCGTAGACGAGGAGGTCGGCCCCCTCGACGAAGGCCTTCAGCTCCGGATTCGGCCAGGGATCGCTGTGCTCGATGTCGCTGATCACGCAGAGCCGCTTGCCGCCGTGGTCGAAGCGGTAGCCGACCGAGCCCTGCGGGTGGTTGAGGAGCAGGGTGTCGACTGTGATCCCGTCCGCGAAGGTCAGGGTCTCGCCCGCCCGGAAGCCGTGGTGCCTCAACTGGCAGGGCAGGATGTCGAGGGTGACGGGGAAGAGCGGCGGCGCGTAGAGGCGCCCGAGGCTCGCCTCGGCCGAGGCGCCGTCGAGGTTACCGCAATAGGTGTTGATCACCCGCTCAGCGTCGAACACCGCCGGCTTGAAGAAGGGCAGGCCGCCAGTGTGGTCGAAATGGAGGTGGCTGAACAGCAGGTCGATCTCCTTGGGGAGGTCGGCCCGGTGGTGCTGGCCGCAATTGAACAGGCCGGAGCCCGCGTCGATCAGGAACAGGCGCTCGCCGCAGCGCACCTCCAGGCAGGGGGTGCTGCCGCCGAACTCGGCGTAATCGGGACCGCAGACGGGCGTTGAGCCGCGCACACCCCAGAAACGCAGGGTGAGGCCGCCGTCCTGGCAAGGACTGTTCGACATGATCATAACGGGTCGTGGTTCAGGCATCGGTCCCGGTCGTCTCCGTGATCAGGCCGCATCAGCCGGTCCGGCGTCAATGCGCTTGCGCCGCTTGAGACAAGAGCGGTCGGGATCTGTCGCTCTGTGGTTGAGGGAAAGGTGGGGGTATTCCGCGGCCCGCAATGTGCGCGCACGCACACGCCGGGGGCGTGATCCGGGCGTGCGCGGGTCATCTCAGCGGTCTTCGGGGCGGTCTTGGAGAGCTGCCAACGGCCCGGGCGCCGGCCCCGCTCCGGTCGCCGGGATGGGCGGAAGCGTGCCTGCGAGGGTGGCCGCGACGAGCCTCGGCAGGGCGTCGGCGTAGCGGGCCGGCGCGGCGAAGCGGGCGGCGAAGCTGTCGGGCGCGCGGGCGTAGGCGGCAACGTGCCCGCGCGCGCGCAGATCGCCCATCGGCGCGTCCGGCGCGATCCACGCGGCCCAGACCGCCTCCGCCAGCGGGGCCGGCCGGCGGAAGCCCGGGATCACCACCACCTCCTGGCCCGCATAGGCGAGCGCCTCCGGCCGGCTGATCTCGCCGACCGGCGCGCCCCGGCTGATCAGCGAGGCCCAGAAGGCGTGCTGGCCGCCGTCCGAGTAGGTGGTGCGAACCGCCGGCGTCCCGTCGTGGACGAGCGCGGCGATGCGGGCGGCTTCCGCCGCCCGGCGTGTCGCCACCGCCACCTCCTTGGCCGGATCCCGCGCGGGCGCGAAGACGTAGCGTCCGCCCTCGACGCCGACCTGCAGCTCCTCGCCCGTCGCCTCGAACCGGTCCGCGCCCTCCTTGAGCTGCTGCCAGAAGGCGTAGTTCGGGTCGGCCCGGTGCCGGGCCATGTTCTCGGCGCTCATCCGGAACGGGTAGGCCTGGAACTGGAAGGCGGCCTGCCCGCCTTTGAGGGCGTCGCGGGCGATGGCGTAGATCTCGCCGACCGATCGGTCGGTCATCGCGAAGCAGCCCATCGAGGAGCAGACGCCGTGCACCATCACGGCCGAACCGGTGCCGCCATGCGCGCGGTCGTAGGCGTTGGGGTAGCCGATGTCGAAGGAGAGATAGTAGCGCGAGTTCGGGTTCATCTGGCGCTTGGGCACCGTGTAGAACCCCTCCGGCGTCTGGCGGTCGCCGGTCTGGCGCTTCGGCCCGAGCTGGCCGGACCAGCGGCAGATCGGAAAGGTTTTGACGTGGACGAAGCGGCCGCCGGGGCCCCGCTTCCACACCTCGATTTCGGATTCCTTCTTATAGGCCCGGAACAGGACCGGGCTCGACGGGTCCGTGCCCCTGGCCTGCATCAACGCCACGGTGGCGGCCGGGATCGGTGCCTCGGCCTTGGCGTTCTGCGCGCGCGCCGCCGGAGCCGCCGCGAGGCCGGCGAGCAGGGCGATCGGCAGGAGGCGGCGGAGGGGCGGCGGCATGAACGGCCCGGACGGGATCGCCGCGGCGCGCGGCGCGATGCCGGCGCATCGTCGTGCGGGCACGGTTAACGATTCTGTACCGGTATTGCGGCGGGCGTGAGGCTCCGCAAGCGGGCGAAGCGCAGCGTCTCGGTCCAGGGCAGGGGGCCTCATCCCCGTGCCGGGAGACGCGCGAGGCGATCTCGCGGAACGAGGCCGGTGCCTTCAGCGCGGCAGGCGCGGAGCGTCGCTCACCGGGCGGGGCGCGCCCTGCATCTGGCGCGCGGCGCCGGCCGCGCTCGGCGGAAGGTCTGTGCCGGGCGCCGCCCCCGGCGCGCCCGGTACGAAGGCCGGCCCGCGCCCGCCGTCCCGCCCGAAGGCGTAGCCCGCGTTCACCCCGGCGTAGAAGCCGGTGAAGTCCTCCGCCCCCGCCGGGCCGGCGAGGAGCAGCAGGGCGAGGCAGGGCAGGGCACGGCGCATCCGGGGCTCTCTCGCGATGATGTCCCGGCCGTGGACCGAGCACGAAAAACGGCGGCCCGGACGCTCCGGACCGCCGTCTGATGTCACGTCGGGATCGCGGCGGAAGCGAGGCCGCCGCGGATCCGCTGGATCGGTCGCTCAGTCGACCGTGATGCTCTGGGCCTCGCGGCCCTTCTGGCCCTCGACCACGCCGAGGGTGACCTGCTGGCCCTCGGCCAGCGAGTCGAGACCGGCGCGCGACAGGGCGGAGCGATGCACGAACACGTCCTTGCCGCCGTCGTTGACGGAGACGAAGCCGAAGCCCTTGGCCGGGTCGTACCACTTCACGGTGCCGGTCATCTCGACCGACGGGCCGGAGGCGAAGCGCCCACCGCCACCGCCGCCGCCGAAACGGTCGCCGCCGCCGAAGCGATCACCGCCGCCGTAGCCGCCGCGATCGCCGTAACCGCCCCGGTCACCGAAGCCGCCGGTGCGCGGGCGCATCTCGCGGCGCGGGGCCGGAGCCTCGGCCGTCGAGGTGTCGACGCTGGTGACGTTCGTGACCTGCGGACCCTTCTGGCCCTGCGCCGTCTGGACCGTCAGCTTGGTGCCCGGCTGCAGATCGTCGTGGCCGGCCGCCTCGACGGCGCGGATGTGGAGGAAGGCGTCGCCCGAGCCGTCACCCAGCTCGACGAAGCCGAAGCCCTTCTCCTTGTTGAACCACTTCACCGTGGCATCACGCTCCGGACCCGAGGGGGCCTGGGCCGGGCCGGCGCCACGCGGCGCGCCGCCACCGAAGCGGCCACCGCCGCCGAAACCACCACCGCCGCCGCCGCCGAAGCGGTCGCCGCCGTAGCCGCCACCGCCGTACCCGCCGCTCGGCGGTGCCTGATCCGGCCAGCTCGGCTCGGAACCCTCATCGAAGCCGCGCTTCTGCGGCCCCCGAAAATCACGACCACGTCCCATAGAAAGCTCGCAAAAACCGTCCCGCCGCACGTCCAGCATACCGCGTGCGTGCCGGCTCGACAGCCCACGCCCCGCACTACCATCACTCTCGGTCGCGGTAACCAAGACCAACGCCTCAGTCCTGACGCAATCGGGCCTTGACTGCAAGGTCCTTGTGGCGCGACGGGCACGGCAAGTTTAAATTTTCGTCTCCATTGCAGAGCGGCGCGGCCGGGCTCGGCCCTGTCTCTCGAAGGCGTTAGCAAAGTCCGTAATCCTTCCGGACTAGGGTGCGGGGGCTCGGTTCCGAGCTCCCACCTGGACCCCGCGATGATCGCGACGCCCACTTTCCCCGACATCTCCGCCCTCGTCGTGGACGAGAGCCTCTACATCCGCCGAATCGTGCGCGACATGCTGATGCGCGTCGGGATCAAGCGCGTGCTGGAGGCGCCCGACGGGGCCGAGGCGCTCGGCGTCCTGGCCGAGAGCAAGCCCGACATCAGCATCATCGACTGGGACCTCGCGATCCTCTCGGGCGAGGAGTTCATCCGGCTGGCCCGCACGCCCTCGACCTCGCCCTGCCCGACGATCCCGATCATCCTGATGCTGGCCCAGCCCCGCCGCAACGTGGTGGACCGGGCGATCTCGCTCGGCGTCAACGAGATCATCGCCAAGCCCTTCTCGCCCAAGACGCTGTGGTCGCGCCTCGACGAGGTGATCAACCGGCCGCGGCCCTACAACCAGGTGAAGAGCCTGCTGCGTCCCACCCCGCGTCAAGCGGCGCTGAAGGCGATCGCCTGACGCGCAAGGCCCCTGGCCCATCTCGGACGGTGGTCCCGCGTCCCATCTGGCGATTGCGCTTCACGGGCAAGCCTGTAGTCTCAATCCCGAATGACGGCCGGGCGGTCTGCCGGGGCCGGTGTGAGAGAGTTCGAACAGCGCCGATGAGGGACGAGAGCGCCGCTGCCGCGCCGGCCCGCCCCGCCCACGGCGCGGGGGGCTTCCGCGAGCGACAAGGCGAGAGAATCGGCGAGAGGCCCTCTGGGCGCGAGGGCCGGCGCAATCCCGCCTACGCGGCGCTCGATCTCGGCACCAACAACTGCCGCCTGCTGATCGCCGAGCCCGCCTCCAGCGGCTTCCGGGTCATCGACGCCTTCTCGCGCATCGTCCGGCTCGGCGAAGGGCTGGGCAATTCCGACCGGCTGAGCGAGGCGGCGATCGAGCGCACCGTCGAGGCCCTGCGCATCTGCCGGGCCAAGATGCAGGCCCGCGGCGTGCGGCGCGCCAAGATCATCGCCACCGAGGCCTGCCGGCTCGCGGTGAACGGGGCGGCCTTCGTCGAGCGGGTGCGCGCCGAGGTGGGGCTCGATCTCGAGATCGTGGACCGGCAGACCGAGGCCTACCTCGCGGTGACGGGCTGCGCCGCGCTCGCCGACCCGCGGGCGGAATCCGTGGTGATCTTCGACATCGGGGGCGGCTCCACCGAGATCGCGTGGCTCGACGGCTCGGCGGCCAACCCCTCGACCGACCCGACGCTGCGCATCCGCGCCTGGGACTCCCTGCCCGTCGGCGTGGTGACGCTGGCCGAGCGCCACGGGGGCGCCGAGGTGACCCGGCTGATGTTCGAGGGCATGGTCGAGGAAGTGGTGGGGCTGCTCGCCCCCTTCGCGCTGCGCGCCGCCGCGGCCGCGACCGCACCCCACTTCCACCTGCTCGGCACCTCCGGAACGGTGACGACGATCGCCGCCATGCACCTGCGCCTCGCCCGCTACGAACGCAGGCGCGTCGACGGGCTCTGGATGAGCGAGGACGAGGTGGCGGGCGCCATCGACGACCTGCTCGACACGCGCCTGGAGCAGCGGGCCGACAACCCCTGCATCGGCCGCGACCGGGCCGATCTCGTGCTCGCCGGCTGCGCCATCCTGGAGGCGATCCGGCGCGCCTTCCCCTCCGATCGCCTGCGCATCGCCGACCGGGGCTTACGCGAAGGGCTCCTGATGAACATGATGCGCGAGGACGGCGTCTGGCGCCGCGGGGGTTGGCGGTGAGCGACAGGCGCGGCGGAGCCGGCTCCACCGGGGGCGTGCGGGGCGACCTGAAGCAGCGGGTGAAGACCGCGCGCGGGCGCACCGTCTCGCAGAAGCGCTGGCTGGAGCGCCAGCTCAACGATCCCTACGTGGCGCGCGCCAAGCGCGAAGGCTACCGCTCGCGCGCGGCCTACAAGCTCCTGGAGATCGACGAGCGCTTCCACCTGCTCAAGGCAGGCCAGCGGATCGTGGATCTGGGGGCGGCGCCCGGCGGCTGGTCGCAGGTCGCGGCCCGGGTGGTCGGACCCGCGGGCAAGGTCGTCGGCATCGATCTCCTGGAGATCGAGCCGATGGCGGGCGTCGAGTTCATCACCCTCGACTTCCTCGATCCGGAGGCACCCGAGCGGCTGACCGCGCTGCTCGGCGGCCCCGCCGACCTCGTGATGTCCGACATGGCGGCCAACGCCACCGGCCACAAGAAGACCGACCACCTGCGCATCATCGGGCTGGCCGAGACCGCGGCCGAGTTCGCCCGCGAGATCCTGGCGCCGGGGGGCGCCTACCTCGCCAAGGTTCTGCAGGGCGGCACAGAGGGGGCGCTGCTCACCGACCTCAAGCGCGATTTCGCGCTGGTGCGCCACATCAAGCCGCCGGCGAGCCGGGCCGATTCGAGCGAGCTCTACGTGCTGGCCACGGGCTATCGCGGCCCGGCCGGCCGGGCTTTGGAGGCGGACACGGAGTAGGGCGTCCGTGCTGCTGGACCTCGCGCTCTGGCTCGCCACCCCCGCGCCCTGGCGGCACCGCCGGCTCGGCTACGTGCGCGAGAGCGTGCTGCTCTCCGCCCGCGCCCGCCGCTGCCGCCGGGTATGGGCCCCCCACGCGGCCCATACCCGGGCTGCGGTGCTGGCGGCCTGCGCCGACCTCCCGCTGCGGCGCGAGGCGGTGGTGCTGGGCTCCGGCCCCCTCGCGGACGTGCCGCTGGCCGAACTCGCCGCCGCGTTCGAGCGGGTCGTCCTGGTCGATGCCGTCCACCCCTTGAGCGCGCGGCTGGCCGCGCGGCGCTTCGGCCATGTCCGCCTCGTCACGGCGGACCTGACGGGAGCGGGCGATCCTGTCGGCGACCTCTGCGGGCGGGCCGACCTCACGGTCTCGGCCAACCTCCTCACGCAGTTGCCAGTCGTGCCGGTCGACCGGCACGAGGCCGCCGGGCTGCCGGTGCCGGAGCGTCTCGGCGCGGAGATCGTCGCGGCCCATCTGGCGGCCCTGGGGCGGCTGCCGGGCCGGGTCTGCCTCGTCACCGATACCGAGCAGCGCACGGAGGATCGCGCGGGCCGGGTCACCGATCGTCTTGACCTGCTGTTCGGCGTCTCGCTGCCCCCGGCGCCGCTGTCCTGGGACTGGGAGCTCGCCCCCTTCGGCGAGGCCGAGCGCCACCGGCGGCTCGTGCACAGCGTGCGGGCCTATCCGGACTGGGCCGCGGCGCGGGACGGGCTGTCCCTGCCGTAGGCCGACACCTTCGCACGCTCCCGCACTCTCCCTCCCCCGCCGAGGGGAGAGGGAGGACGCGAGGAACCGGTGCCCTCTGTCCAAACCCCTGAGCTTCTCGGACAGCGCCCACGAAAAAGGCCGCCCCGGTCTCCCGGGGCGGCCTCGTCCTGTCCAGAACAATCACTCGGCCGAGTCGGCCGTGGCCTTGGCGGGCGCCTCACCCTCCGTGCCCTCGAAGCGGGGGCGGCGGCGGCGGCGCGTCTTCGGGGCGGGGGCCTCCTCGGAGGCCTCGGTCGGCGCGGGCGTGGCCTCGGCAGGCTGCGGCTCCGGAGCGGGGGCCGGGCGCGGGGGCGTCATCAGGAAGGCGGGCAGGCCGGCGGGCGCGTCCTCGACGGCGCGGGGCTCCTCGCGGCGCCGCTCGCGGCGGGGGCTGCTCTCGCGCGGCTGCTCCGTTCGGGCCTCGGCGCGCTCCTGCCGCTCAGGTCGCTCCTGACGCTCAGGCCGCTCCTGGCGCTCCGGCCGGTACTCCTGACGGTCGCGATCCGAACGCTCGGGGCGCTCCTGACGCTCACCGCGCTGGAACTCGCCGCGGCCGTTCTCGAAGCGGTTGTCGCGGGTGTCCTGACGGCCCTCGTGGCGGTTGTCCTGACGGCTGTCCTGGCGGTTGTCGGGGCGCCCGTCCTGCCGGTTGTAGTCCTGGCGCGGCTGGTAGTCCTGGCGCCCGTCCTGACGGCCCTGGTTCTCGTAGCGCGGACGCTCGTTGCGGTTGTTCTGGAAGCGCTCGCGGCGCTCGTTCCGGTTCTGCCGGCCGTCCTGCTGGTAGTCGGGCCGGGACTCGTAGGGCTGGGGCTGCTGACCGGGATCGCCGTACTCGTCGCCGTAGGCGCCGTAGCCCTGGCCGTTCGGACCCGAGCCCTGACCCTCCTCGTCGCCCTCCTCCATCTCGTCCTCGAAGGACTGGCGGGCGTAGCCGAGGCCGGCCTGCGGCCGGTTCTGCTCCTGCGCGCCGGAGATGATGCGGAAATAGTGCTCGCCGTGCTGGAAGTAGTTCTCCGCCGCGACCGGATCGCCGGCAGCGAGCGCGTCGCGCGCGAGCTGGGCGTACTTGTCGGCGATGTGCTGGGCGGTGCCGCGGAGCTTAACGTCGGGGCCGTTGGATTCGTACGAACGGGTCAGCGGGTTGGGGCCCTTCGGCCGGTTGCGGCCGCGCATCCGTCGGTTCTGGTTTGGTCTCATCGGTCTCAGATGACCCTCGTTCACGCGAAAGGCGTCTGGTGTACGGCGTCGGGATGTCCCCGCGGGAAGCCGCGCCCGCTTCCTGCGGCGGCTCGCCCGTGCGGACCGCGCCGGGATGACCTCGGTCATCCGCCGGCCTTGCGGCCGCCTGCCCGATGCCTCGGGCTCCTGTCGGCGTCCAGGACGCCGGTCGATTGTCAGGCTCGAGCGGCACCGGACCGCGGCGCTGGATCGGGAACGCGCTTGTCCGGAAGCCAGAAGATCGGCGAACAATTCGGCGGAGGAGATCGTCGCCGACCTTACACCCGCTCGTCTTAACGAAACGTTCGCGATCTGCAAGCCGACTTTAACGGCGATCGGGAAAAGCAACAAGCATTTTTTCCAACCCGTTGCAGATCCTGGGGTTCATGAGTCTTGGCGGTCGAGACTCCGCGGTCGAGTCTCGGCGCCCGCGTCGCGGTGCCGGCACCTTGCCGAGCCGGATTCACAATATCTCCTGCGTCAGGATCATGACGCGGTCGTGGCCGGCAAGATCGCGTACCACCGTCCGCCGATCGAAGCCTCTGCGCCCGGCCAGATCGTCCAGAGCCGCCGCCTGATCGAACCCGATCTCCAGAAGCGCCGCGCCGCCCGTGGCGAGGCGGGCCGGCAGCGCGTCGAGGATGCGCCGGTACGCCACGAGCCCGTCCGCGCCGCCGTCGAGGGCCGGCATCGGATCGTGCTCCCGCACCTCGCGGGCGAGGCCCGCGATGACCGGCGTCGCGATGTAAGGTGGGTTCGAGACCACGAGATCGAAAGGGGGGCCGGCGAGCGGATCGCACCAATCCCCGGCGAGAAATGCGGCGCGGGTGCCCACGCCGTTCAGCGCCGCGTTGGCGCGGGCGGTGCGAAGCGCGCCGGGGCTGCGGTCGAGGCCGACCCCGAAGGCGCGGGCGTATTCGTGGAGCAGCGCCGTCAGGATGCAGCCGCTGCCGGTGCCGAGATCGAGGATGCGCAGGGGCGCGCTCCGGTCGGGGCGGAGGCGGAGGGCTGCGTCCACCAGGGTCTCGGTGTCGGGGCGCGGCACCAGGGTCTCGGGCGAGAGCCGGAACGGCAGGCCCCAGAACTCCCAGGCCCCCACGATGCGCGCCACCGGCTCCCCGCCGAGGCGGCGGTGGAGGGCGTCCGCGAGGCGCGCGGCGCCATGCGGACCGATCGGCGCCGCGCCCGCGCCGACGAGATCGAAGCTTTCCAAGCCGAGCAGGTCGAGGACGAGGAAGCGCGCCTCGCCCGCCGGGTTGGCGATGCCGTGGGCGGCGAGGTGTTCGGTCAGATATCGCAGGGCGCCGCGGCGGGACGTGTCGGGCTTGAGCCCTTCCCCCGCAGAGGGGGGCGGGGAGGGCGCGTCGTGCCCTGCGTCTCCGCTCACGCCATCCCCTCGGCGGCGAGCAGCTCCGCCTGATGCTCGGTGACCAGCGCGTCCACGAGGTCGTCCAAGGCCGGGCCGGCCAGCACCTCTTCCAGCTTGTAGAGGGTCAGGTTGATGCGGTGGTCGGTCACGCGCCCCTGCGGGAAGTTGTAGGTGCGGATGCGCTCCGAGCGGTCGCCGGAGCCGACCTGGGCCTTGCGGTCGGCGGCGCGGGCCGAATCCTTGGCCGTGCGCTCGGCCTCGTAGAGCCGCGACCGGAGCAGCGCCATGGCGCGCGCCCGGTTCTTGTGCTGGGAGCGCTCCTCCTGCACGAACACCACGATCCCCGAGGGGACGTGAGTGATGCGGATCGCCGATTCCGTCTTGTTGACGTGCTGGCCGCCCGCCCCCTGAGCCCGCATGGTATCGATCTTCAGGTCGGCCTCGTTGATGGCGATGTCGACCTCCTCGGCCTCGGGCAGCACCGCCACGGTCGCCGCGGAGGTGTGGATGCGCCCCTGCGTCTCGGTGTCGGGGACGCGCTGGACCCGGTGGGCGCCGCTCTCGAACTTGAGCCGCGCGAAGACGCCGCGGCCCTTCACCTCGGCCACCACCTCGCGGTAGCCACCGACCGTGCCCTCGCTCTCCGAGATCACCTCGACGCGCCAGCCCTTGGACTCGGCGTACTTGGCGTACATCCGGAACAGGTCGCCCGCGAAGAGCGCCGCCTCGTCGCCGCCGGTGCCGGCGCGGACCTCGAGGATCGCGCTCTTCTCATCCGCCGCGTCCTTGGGCAGCAGCATCAGCTGCAGGGCCCGGTGCGCCTGCTCCAGAGCCGCTTCCGCCTCCGGCTTCTCCTCGGCGGCGAGCGCGCGCATCTCGGAATCCTGGCCGGGCTCGTCGATCATCGCCTCGATGCCCGCGAGGTTGGCGGCCGCCGCCCGGTAGGCGTGGATCGCCGCCACCACGGGGTCGAGGTCGGAGAGCTCGCGCGAGAGCTGCACCACAGCGTCGGACTCGAGGGTGCCGGCCGCGAGCGTCGCGGTGACGATGTCGTGACGGGTCAGGATCGCGTCGAGGCGCTCGGGGGGAAAGGGGATCATCGCCCTGGCATGTTCGTGACGAAGGAATGGCGAGAAGCGGACGCGCGGGGCGCCTGCCCCCTAGATGGGCACGCCGTGCGCCTTGGCGAAGGCTGCGAGCGCCGGGCGCAGGCTGTCGCCGTCGTGGCCGCGGGCCATCTCGACGTCGATGAGTGCGGTGACCGCGCCCGCGTTGAGGCTGAGCACCATCGCCTTCACCGGGCCGATCGCGGCCGGCGACATCGAGAAGTTGCGGAACCCCATGCCGATCAGCGCCATGGCGTCGAGCGGGCGCCCGCCGATCTCGCCGCAGACGGTCACGGGGCAGCCCGCGGCCTCGGCGCGCTCGGCGATCAGCCGGAAGGCGCGGATCGCCGCGACCGAGAGCGGGTCGAAGCGGTGGGCCACGCGCCGATTCTCGCGGTCGACCGCAAACAGGAACTGCATCAGGTCGTTTGAGCCGACCGAGAGGAAGTCGGCTTCCCGCGCGATCTCGTCGATCTGGAACAGCAGCGAGGGCACCTCGATCATCGCGCCGAGCTTGCAGTCGGCGGGCAGCGCGTAGCCGTGGCGGCGCAGATGCGCCTTCTCGCGCTCGACGATGGCCCGGGCCCGGACGAACTCGTCCACGGTCGCCACCATCGGGAACATGATCTTGAGCGGGTGCCCGTCCGAGGCCTTGAGGAGGGCGCGCAACTGGACGCGCAGCAGCGCCGGCCGGTCGAGGCCGATGCGGATCGCCCGCCAGCCCAGCGCCGGGTTCTCCTCCTCGAGCTTGGGCATGTAGGGCAGGATCTTGTCGCCGCCGATGTCGAGCGTCCGGATCGTGACCGGCTTGTCGCCCGACGCCGTGAGCACCGCCCGGTAGAGCGCCTGCTGCTCGGCCGCCGAGGGCATGCGCTGCGCCACCATGAACTGCAATTCGGTGCGGAACAGGCCGACCCCCTCCGCGCCCGTCTCGTTGAGGTGCGTGAGATCGACCAGCAGGCCGGCATTCAGATGCAGGCCGATCCGCACCCCGTCGCGGGTGACGGCCGGCACGTCGCGCAGCGCCCGGTACTGCTCCTGCCGGCGGGCGCGCAGGCGCACCATCTCGGCATAGGCCGCCTCGATCTCGGGGCCCGGCCGGACATGCACCTCGCCCGCCACCGCGTCCACGATGATGGCGTCGCCGGCATCGCAGAGCGCCGAGGCGTTCTCGACCTCACTGACCGCCGGGATGCCGAGCGCGCGGGCCACGATCGCGACGTGGCTCGTCGGGCCGCCCTCCTCCAGCACGAGGCCGCGCAGGCGGGCGGGCTCGTAGTCGAGGAGCGCGGCCGGGCCCATCGAGCGGGCCACCAGGATCGCGTTCTCGGGGATGGAGCCGGCCAAGCCGATCATCTCTTGGCCGATCAGCTCGCGCAGCAGCCGGTTCGTCAGGTCGTCGAGATCGTGCAGGCGGTCCCTCAGATAGGGATCGCTCTGGCGCATCATCCGGGCGCGGTTGTCGGACTGCACCCGTTCGACCGCGGCTTCCGCCGTGAGGCCGGAGCCCACCGCCTCGCGCATCCGGCGCAGCCAGCCCTTGTCGTGCGCGAACATGCGCACGGTCTCCAGCACCTCGCGCGATTCGGCGGTACCGAGCTTGTCGCCGCGCTCGACGAGGTCGTCGATGGCCGAGCGCACGTTCTCGATCGCCGCCTCCAGGCGGCTCATCTCGCGCTCGCTGTTCTCGGCGATCAGCGTCTTCACGACGATGCGCGGCTCGTGCAGCACCACGTGACCGAGGCCGATCCCCTCGGCCAGCACCGTGCCGCGCACGCTGACCGCGCGGCGCGCGGCGGTGCCCGCATCGGGGGCGAGCGCCTGCAACTCGCCCGAGGCGATCATCTCCGAGAGCACCATAGCGGTGGTCTGGAGCGCCTCGATCTCCTCCTCGGAGTAGACCCGGTAGGTCTTGTTCTGGACGGTGAGTACGCCGAGCGTGTTGCCGGCGCGCAAGAGCGGCACGCCCAGGAAGGCGTGGAAGGATTCCTCGCCCGTCTCCGGACGGTAGGAGAAGGCCGGATGCTGCTGGGCGTCCGAGAGCGCCAGCGGCTCGGCGGTCTTGGCGATCAGGCCGACGAGGCCCTCGTCCGCGCGCATGCGGGTGAGGTGCACGGCCTCGCGGTTGAGGCCCTCGGTGGCGAAGAGTTCGAGGGTGTTGTCGTCGCGCAGGACGTAGACCGAGCAGACCTCGGCCACGACGTTGGCGGCGATCAGGACGACGACGATGCGGTCGAGGCGCGCCTGTGCGCTGACCGGCTCCGCCATCGCTTCGCGGAGGCGGCGCAGCAGCAGGCGCGGGCCTCCGGGCGCAGCGGGCATCGTCTCGTCATTCCAGCGTCAGGGGCCGGTTCGGCGTTCACCAGCCCTGCAACCTTGACGCCAGACGGCATGCGCCGCGCGGCGCCCTCCCCCCGGGGTTCAGGCCTGATCGAGGCCGTATAGCGAGTGGAGCGTGCGAACGGCAAGCTCCGTATAGGCCGCGTCGATGAGCACCGAGAACTTGATCTCCGAGGTGGTGATCGCCCGGATGTTGATGCCCTTGGCGGCCAGCGCCCGGAACGCCTTGGCGGCCACGCCCGCGTGGGAGCGCATGCCGACGCCGATGGCCGAGACCTTCACCACGTCGGTGGCGCCCTCGATCTGCGCGAAGCCGATCGTCTCCGCCTGCTGGTCGAGCACCGTGCGGGCGCGCTCGTAGTCGGCGGCCGGGACCGTGAAGGTCATGTCGGTGGTCGACTGGTCGCCCGAGACCGTCTGGATGATCATGTCGACGTTGATGTTGGCGTCCGCCAGCGGGCCGAAGATCGCCGCGGCGACGCCGGGGCTGTCCTTCACGCGGCGCAGCGTGATCTGCGCCTCGTCGCGCGAGAAGGCGATCCCGGTGATGATCTGCTGTTCCACGATGTCGTCCTCGTCGCAGATGAGGGTACCGGGGCGCGCGGCGTCCGGCGGATCGAAGGAGGAGCGCACGGTGGTCGGCACCCGGTGCACCATGGCGAGCTCGACGGAGCGGACCTGCAGCACCTTGGCGCCGAGCGAGGCCATCTCCAGCATCTCCTCGAAGGTCACGCGCTCCATGCGCTTGGCCTTCGGAACGACGCGGGGGTCGGTGGTGTAGACGCCGTCCACGTCCGTGTAGATGTCGCAGCGCTCCGCCCCGATGGCGGCGGCGACCGCCACCGCGCTGGTGTCCGAGCCGCCGCGGCCGAGCGTGGTGAGCCGGCCGGTCTCGGCGTGCATGCCCTGGAAGCCGGCGATCACCGCGACCTCGCCGCGCTTGAAGCTGGCATCGAGCCGCGCGCCGTCGATCTCCGCGATGCGGGCCGAGCCGTGCGCGTCGGAGGTGAGGATCGGGATCTGCCAGCCCTGCCAGGACCGGGCCGGGATGCCCATCTTCCTGAGCGCGATGGCCAGCAGCCCCGAGGTGACCTGCTCGCCCGAGGCCACGACCGCGTCGTACTCGGCGGCGTCGTAGAGCGGGTCGGCGTCCTTCACCCAGGCGACGAGCTCGTTCGTCTTGCCGGACATGGCCGAGACCACGACCGCGACCTCGTAGCCGGCCGCGACCTCGCGGGCGACGTGGGCGGCCACGTTGCGGATCCGATCCACGTTGGCGACGGACGTGCCGCCGAACTTCATCACCAGACGGGGCATGTCGCGTCCGCGTTGTGTCTTAGAGAAGCGTCCCGGTGCCGCGGACAGGGCCCGGCGGCTGTACCGGCTCGGGTTTGGGCGGGTACAAGCGGGGGGAGGGGCTGTCAACAAGCCGGCCGCCAGGTCGGAGGCAGTCTAAAGTCGGGCGTCACGGAACGGATCGGGCAAGCATGGCCGGTGCAGGCACGGAAGGAACGGCGGGCCGGGTCGAATCCGGTCGGGTAGACCCGGCGGAGGTGGCGCGTTTCGACGCGCTCGCCGCGACGTGGTGGGACGAGGCCGGGCCGATGCGGGTGCTGCACCGCTTCAACCCGGTGCGCCTCGCCTACATCCGCGACCGGGTCTGCCGGCACCACGGCCGCGAGACCGACCGGCCCTTCGCGCTGGAGGGCCTCAGCGTCATCGATATCGGCTGCGGCGGCGGCATCCTCGCGGAGCCGCTGGCGCGCCTCGGCGCGAACGTCACCGGGCTGGAGCCGGCGGGCCAGAACCTCGCGGTAGCGCGCGCCCATGCCGAGGCCGGGGCGCTCGCCATCGACTACCGCGCCGACACGATCGAGGCTGTGGCGGCCGAGGGCGCCCGCTTCGATGTGGTGCTCGCCATGGAGGTGATCGAGCACGTGCCCGACCCGCAGGCCTTCCTGCGGGCGGCCTGCGCGGCAGTGAAGCCCGGCGGCCTCCTGTTCGCCGCCACCATCAACCGGACGCTGCGCTCCTTCGCGCTCGCCATCGTGGGGGCCGAGTACGTGCTCGGCTGGCTGCCGAAGGGCACGCACGACTGGGACAAGTTCATCACCCCCGAGGAATTGAAGGGGATGCTGCGTGCGGGCGGCGTCACGCCGGTCGATACACAAGGGGTAGTCTACAACCCGCTCAACGACGGCTGGCGCCAGAGCCGGGACACGGCGGTGAACTACATGGTCGCGGCCGAGAAGCCGGCCTGATCGGCCTGATCCCCGGACCCGGCCCGAAAGTCCTCTTGCGGGGCGGCGCTTGCCGGGGCATCGCCGGGAGACGACGGGGAGGACGCGATGCGGGCGCTGCTGTGCACGAGGCTGGGCAAGCCGGAGGATCTCGGCCTCGAGACCGTGCCGGACCCGGAGCCCGGACCCGGAGAGGTCGTGGTGCGGGTGCGGATCGCCGCGCTCAATTTCTTCGACACGCTGATCATCGCCGGCCGCTACCAAGTGAAGCCGTCGCTGCCCTTCTCGCCGGGCGGCGAGGCCTGCGGCGTGGTCGAGGCGCTGGGGCCGGATGTGCGAGGCTTCGCGGTCGGCGACCGGGTGATCGTCCATGCCAAGTTCGGCACCTGCCGCGAGCGCGTCGTGGCCGATCCCGGCCAGCTCACCAAGGTCCCGGATGGGGTCTCGGACGAACAGGCGGCCGGCCTCACCATCACGTACGGCACCTCGCTGCACGCGCTTCGCAACCGGGCCCGCATCCGGCCGGGCGAGTGGCTGGCGGTGCTCGGCGCCTCGGGCGGCGTCGGCCTCGCGGCGGTGGAGCTCGGGGCGCTGATGGGCGCCCGCGTGATCGCCTGCGCCTCTTCGGAGGACAAGCTCGCGGTGGCCAAGGCCCACGGGGCGGAGATCGGCCTCGTCTACGACCCGGCGACCCTGAAGGACGCGCTGCGCGAGGCCTCGGGCGGCGGGGTCGACGTGGTCTACGACGCGGTCGGCGACGCCTTCGCGGAGCCGGCGCTGCGGGCTTTGCGCTGGCGCGGGCGCTACCTCGTGGTGGGCTTCGCGGCGGGCGAGATCCCGCGCCTGCCGCTCAACCTGATGCTGCTGAAGGAGCTCGACGTGCAGGGCGTCCACTGGGGCGCCTTCCTCGACCGCGACCCGGCCGCGCATCAGGAGAACCAGCGCCAGCTCCTCGCCTGGGTGGCGGAGGGGCGGCTGACGGCCAAGGTCCACGGGGTCTACCCGCTGGAGGATTACGAGGCCGCCCTCGGCATCCTCACCCGCCGCGAGGCGGTGGGCAAGGTGCTGCTCAGGGTGTGACGTCGGAAGCGGGACGGCCTCAGAGCAGCCCCCGCTCCCGCGCCAGCTTGACCAGATCGACCTGCGGCCGGGCGCCGATGTGCTGGATCACCTGGCCGGCGGCGAGCGCCCCGAGCTTCGCGCTCGCGACGTTGTCGAGGCCGCGGGCGTGGCCGGCAAGGAACCCGGCGGCGAAGAGGTCGCCCGCGCCCGTGGTGTCGACCACCTCGGCGACCGGTGAGGCCGGCACGGAGCGGATCTCGCCGCCCTTCACCACGACCGCGCCTTCCTCGGAGCGGGTGACGAGGCCGAGCAGGTGGATCCCCCGGCCGTTGCGCTCCTGCGCGAGCGCCTTGATGGCGGCATCTGCGTCCTCGGTCTCGTAGAGGCTCTGCAACTCGCCGATATTGGCGAACAGGATGTCGATGCTGCCGTCGCGGAGCAGGCCCAGGAACTCGTCGCGGTAGCGGCCGACGCAGAAGGCG
The DNA here is from genome assembly GCF_003173735.1 of Methylobacterium radiodurans. Lineage (NCBI taxonomy): Bacteria > Pseudomonadati > Pseudomonadota > Alphaproteobacteria > Hyphomicrobiales > Methylobacteriaceae > Methylobacterium > Methylobacterium radiodurans. The sequence continues at coordinate 1,392,633 of NZ_CP029551.1, forward strand.
TCCGAGAGGGTGAGCGCCACCGCGTTGCCGGCGCCGTGGGCGATCTGCACCGCCTTGCGGAAGGCCTCCTTGGCGGCCGGCGGATCCCAGAGATAGCCCTCGAGGTAGGTGACGCGGGCGCTCTGGACGACGGCCGGATCGACGTCAGCGGGGGACAGTCCCTGGCAGGCGCCCAGATAGGTGTTCATGGTGCGCTCGCCGTCCGGCGCCACCAGGATGAAGCAGCGGGCGGTGGCCGGTCCGTCAACGGCGGCCTTGACCGGGAAATCGACGCCGACCGCCTTCAGCTCGTGCGCGTAGAGGCCGCCGAGCTCGTCGTCGCGCACCTTGCCGATGAAAGCCGTCTTCGCGCCGAGCTTGGCCGCGCCGACCGCCGTGTTGGCGCCCGAGCCGCCCGAGACCACGGTGGTCGGGCCCATCGCGGCGAACAGGGCCTCGGCCCGGGGCTCGTCGATCAGCGCCATCGAGCCCTTCGGCACGCCCTGGGCTGCCAGGAAGGCCTCGTCGGTGCGCGCGATCAGGTCGACGATGGCGTTGCCGAGCACGAGAAGGTCGAGGGGAGCGGTCATGCGGGCGTCCTGTTCCGGTTCGCCGGCCTGTCGCACCGGCGCCCGCAGGGGTCAAGCCGGGTCGTCATCCTCGGACAGGTCGGCGAGGGCGAGGTCGAGCCCGGGCGGATCGAGCCGCAGCGCGCCCGAGGCTACGATGTGGGTCTCGATCAGGTCCCCGCCCCCGCAGCAGACGAGGGCGTCGGGCTCGTAGGCTGTCTCATGGTCGATCTGAACGGTCGTCCCGTCCAGACACATGCGGCAGGGCAGGGCACCCCGGCGGATCGCGGACTTCAGGGTCGTCTGAACCGCGAACTTCGCGTCCGCATGGCGCGCCCGCTGCGGCGACATCGCGACGATCTCGCCGGCATTGAGTTCGTACCGACCCGGCCGACCCTCGGCCCAGACCAGGAACTCGTCCACTCTCATCCGCGGTGGCGCATCAAGCTTCGGCGCGGCGCTCATGGGGCCAGCCTACAACGATTCGCTTGGCCGCGGGTTCACTGCCCCTGCAGCACCTTCACCTCGCACTGGGCGTAGTCGGCGCTGGCCTTCACGTAGGCGTTGAGCTTCTGCACGTAGGCCTCCGCGATCGGCCGGAAGGCCTGGATCTGCGCGTTGTAGGCCTTGATCTGGTCGCTGTAGGTGTAGGCCTCCCAGCCCGGGCAGCCGCCCTTGGCGTCGAGGCAGGCGGGCTTCTGCGGCAAGACCGGCTTCTCGGGGCGCTCGGCCGCGGGCGGGGCCACGGGCACCGTGCAGGCGGCTGCGGCCGGCCCGGAGATCAGCAGCGCCAGGACTGGGATCGTGAACCGCATGGAACGCCTCCGCGCGGCCGGATCGCCCGCGGTCACGGCTTCTGCGGCATCGCGCGGGCCGGAACAAGGCCGGATCCCTGCCGCTCAGCTCCAGGCCCCGTCCCCGGTCCCACCCTGCGCGCCGGCTTGCCGCGCACGGTGTTGGCGAGCGGCAGGAGCAGGCCGACGCCGAGCACCCACCAGGCCGGGCGGATCGGGCCGGAAAAGTCCAGATTGGCGCCGAGCACCAGCCCGGCCGGCACGCCGCTCTTCAAGCCGTACCACGCGGCCTCCAGGAGGGCCGTCAGCAGCGCGGTGCCGAGCGCGAGGAGGAGGAGCGACCAGGGCCGGGTCGGCGCCGAGAGGCGGTGCATCAGGCGCCAGCCCATCAGCAGAAGGAACAGGCCGGTCCAGAAGACCGGGTCCGTGACGTCGATCTTCGATTGCAGGAAATAGTGCAGCAGGCCCAGGGCCGCGATCGGGTAGACGAGGCGGTGCAGGCGGTTCCAGGCGGGCCCCATCCGGCGGATCGCCGCGTCGGTCGAGGTCCAGCCGAGCGCCACGAGGCCGGCGAGCGCCACGAAGCCGATCGTCAGATAGATGCGCAGCGCGATCTCGGAGGCGACCTTCGCGAGGTCGAAGTTCTGGTCGACGACGTAGAGCGCGAGGTGGGCCACCGCGTAGGCGAGCGCCGCGAGGCCCAGCATGCGCCGCAGGTTGATCAGCCGCGGCCAGTCCGCGATGCGACGGAGCGGGCTCACCGCCAGCGTGGCGAGGAGCAGCCGCACGGCCCAGTCGCCTGTGCCGTGGATCAGCGCGGTGACGGGCTTCGCGCCCAACGCGTCGCGGGCGTAGCCTTGTGCGAGATAGAGGCCGGGCGCCAGAACCAGCAGGAAGCAGAGGAGCTTCAAGACCGAGAGGCGCCCGGCCCGGTCGAGCCAGGGAAGCGGCAGAGTCGTGCGTGCGGGCATGCGGGGCGTGTTCGCTGGAAGGCGGCGGCCGGAGAACGGCCGGGCGGCGCAGGGTGATGCATCCGGGATGCGTCACCGGACCTTTCGCCGCGCCGCATCCGCGGTTACGCCCCGAGACCTCCCGCCGCGGGGCGGCCCGCTCAGCCCTCCTTGCCGTCCTTCGGGCCGTCCTTCGGCGTCAGCTTGAGGATCCGGCCGTCCGCGCCGTCCGTGACGGCGTAGACCGCCCCGTCCGGACCGACCCGCACGTCGCGGATGCGCGCGTCCAGCGGCACGCGCTCCTCCGTCACCACCTTGTCGCCGTCGAGCTTGACCGCGACGATGCCGCCGCTGACGAGCCCGCCGATCAGGAACTGGTCCTTCCAGGCCGGGAACAGGCCGCCCGTGTAGAGCGCCATGCCGGAGGGGCCGATGACGGGATCCCAGTAATAGACCGGCTGCACCGTGCCGGCCGCCTGGGTGACGCCCTCGCCGACCTTCTCGCCCGAGTACTCGATGCCGTAGGTCGCCACCGGCCAGCCGTAGTTCAGGCCCGGGCGCGGACGGTTCAGCTCGTCGCCGCCGCGCGGCCCGTGCTCCACGGTCCAGAGCCGGCCCTGGCCGTCGAGGGCCGCCGCCTGGACGTTGCGGTGGCCGTAGGACCAGATCTCGGGACGGGCCTTCTCGCTGCCCGCGAAAGGGTTGTCCTTCGGGGCGTTCCCGTCCGTGTCGATGCGGAACACCTTGCCGAGGCCGCTCGCGAGATCCTGCGCCTGGACCCGCGGACCCTTGTCGGAGCGCTCCCCCACGGTGACGAAGAGCTTGCCGTCGCCGGCCGGCACGATGCGCGAGCCGAAATGCTTGTCGCCCTCGTAGGCGGGCGTCTGGCGGAAGATCACCTTCAGGTCGTCGAGCTTGGCTCCGCCCTTGCCGTCCTCCACCAGCTTGGCGCGGGCGACCGTGGTGCCGTTGCCCTTCTCGCGGGGCTCGGAATAGCTGAAGAAGATCGTGCGGTCGGAGGCGAAGCCGGGGCTCAGCGCCACGTCGAGCAGGCCCCCCTGGCCGCGGGCATCGACCTTGGGCACGCCCGCGACGGCGGGGCCCGGCGTGCCGTCCTTCGCAACGAGGCGGATCTTCCCGCCCTTCTCGGTCACGATCATGCGGCCGTCCGGCAGGAATTCCATCGCCCAGGGGCTGTCCAGGCCCTGCACGGCGGTCGCCACAGCGACCTCGGTGGCCTGGGCGGGCTTCGGGGCGCGGGTCTGGTTCGGCAGGAGCGGCTTGTAGCCCGTGTTCGGGGCCTCGGTCTCGGCCGGGCTGGTCCCGGCCGAGGGGGCGTTGGGCGCGCTGAACGCCTCGCCGCCGATGCGGGAGGCGGGCGTCTCCTGGCCGGACGCTGCGCCGGCGAGGCCGAGCGTCGCCGCGGCGGCGAGGGCGAGGGATGCGATGCGCGTCACACGTGAATCCTCCAGATGTCCGCACGCCTTGGAGCGCGAGGGCCGGGTCCGTCGGGCAGGAGATGGGGCGCGCGCCCCGGACTTCGAGGCTCGGCCGCCCACCGGCGACGCTGGACCGCGCCGGTGCGCCGGGACACGCCCCAAGAGACCCCCCATGAGAAAGCCGGGGCCCGGCCATGCGGTACCGGGCGCGCGCCTTGACCGCCACGGATCCCGTTGCCAATTCTGCCGCACTGCGGGCAGCGTCTTCGCGCCGCCGTCCGCGCTGACGAAAGGGACTGTGATGGCGACGGTGAAAGTGACCGACGCGAGCTTCGAGCAGGACGTTCTCAAGTCCGCTGAGCCCGTGGTTGTGGATTTCTGGGCGGAGTGGTGCGGTCCCTGTCGGCAGATCGGTCCCGCGCTGGAGGAGATCTCCGCCGACCTCCAGGGCCGCGTGAAGATCGCCAAGATCAACGTGGACGAGAATCCGGGTGTGGCCGCCCAGTTCGGCATCCGCTCGATCCCGACCCTGCTGCTGTTCAAGAACGGCGAACGGGTGGACCAGAAGGTCGGCGCGGCCCCGAAGGGCGACCTCGCCCGCTGGATCAACGCCCAGACCGCGTCCGCCTGAGGCCGGTCGGACCCGGGCGGACGGCGCCGACCTCCGGTCGAGCCGCCCGCCCCTGGTTCCGCCAAGCCCTGGTGACTGCACGGAAAACACGCGAAAAAGCCCGGCCGCGAGGCCGGGCTTTTCGGTTTCAAGACCCAGATTTTTTTGATGGTTCGGAGCCCGGGCGAGGCCCGGGCTCCGCCGTATCGGCTTAGTAGGAGCCGAACTTGTAGTTCAGACCGGCGCGGACGACGGCGAACGAGTTGTCGTCGCGGCGCAGCGGGCCACCCGAGAAGACCGGGATCAGGCCGTTGGCGGTCTGGAAGCCGCCGACGAGCGGCAGGCCGACGGCGTTGCGGTTGTTGCGGTCGAACTGCACGTACAGACCTTCGACCTTGAGCGTCACCGCCGAGGAGCGGAAGAAGTTCAGGAACGAGTCGGTCGGGAGCGCGTACTCGACACCACCACCCGCGGCCCAGCCGGTGAGGAAGTCGTCGTTGCGGTTGTTGAAGTTGGTGAAGGCGACGCGGGCGCCGCGGTCACCCGTGGCGTAGGCGAAGCCGCCGGTGCCGTAGAACAGGACGCGGTCGAAGGCGTAGCCGAGACGGCCGCGCACGGTGCCGAAGAAGTCGAGCGTGCTGAGCACGCTGTCGACCGGCACGAAGGCGGGGTTGATCGTCAGGGCGTTGGTGGTGAAGCGGCTGCGACGGCCACCGAAGTCGAGGTACTGGGCGTCGGCCTCGAAGCCGATGACCACGCCCGAACCCGGGGTGAGCTGCCAGTTGTAGCCGATCTGGCCACCGCCGGTGAAGCCTTCGTTGTTGCCGCTGTTGTAGGTCAGCGTCGAGCCGACCGGGCCGAGGACGCCGGCCGTGGTGAAGCCGCCGTTCGGGAGCTGCACGATCGGGCTGGCGGCGTTCGGCGGGAGCAGCGGGCTCGACTGCGTGAAGCCGTTGGAGCGGCGGTCGCTGGCGTCGAAGCCGTAACCGGCGTTGAAACCGGCGTAGAAGCCCGTCCAGGTGAACACCGGAACCGGCGTGAAGACCGGCGGCGGAGCGCGGCGCGGAAGGTCGGCGGCGGTCGCGGCAGCGGTCAGCGCCGTGAACATCGCCAACGAGGTAGCAAGCTTTTTCATTGTTGTGATCCCCAGCATTTGTGCCCGATCGGTGGGGACCTTATGTGATTTTCCACAGCCAAGATGTAGCGCGGCGGCCACAGGCGCAGGGCCTCTCAGTAGGCCCGGCGCTGAGCTGCGGCAAACACTTGCTTAAGATTTGGCTGTTCCGGGGATCCCGCCGCGATTCTTCGCCGACGCAATACAGTCATCGGTTGCGTCGGTCCGGTTTCGGTGCTGCTCCGGGTTGTTGCACCAGACGAGCGGCGGGCCCGCCTTCCGCCAGCCTCAGACCGGCGGCGTGCCGTTGGCGGTGAGCACCGCGCCCGCGAGATAGAGCGAGCCGCAGATCAGGATGCGCGGCGGAGCCTCGAAGGCGATGTCGGAGATGCCGGAAAGCGCCGCCTCGATGCTCGGGGCGACCCGCGCGCTCAGGCCCACGCCCTCGGCGATCTGCGCGACCTCCTCGGCGGGGCGCGCGGCCATCTGGCCGGCGATCGGCACGGCGATCAGGGCGCGCGACAGGCCGACGAAGTGGCGCAGGAAGCCCTCGGCGTCCTTGGTTCCGAGGAGCCCCACGACGAGGACGAGCGGCGCGTCGCTGCGCTCGCCGAGTTCGGCAAGTGCCGCCGCCAGGATGCGCCCGCCGTCGATGTTGTGGCCGCCGTCGAGCCAGAGCTCGGAGCCCGCCGGCACCAGCGCGGCGAGGCGCCCGCGGCTCAGGCGCTGCAGGCGGCCGGGCCACTCGACATTGCGCAGGCCCGCCTCGATCGCCGCCGTGCCGATGTCGCCGAAGCCGGCCGCGCGGAGCGCCGCGATGGCGGTGCCGGCATTCGTGAACTGATGGCGGCCCAGCAGCTTCGGCTTGGGCAGGTCGAACAGGTCGGTCTCGTCCTGGTAGACGAGGCGCCCGCGCTCCTCGTGCACCGAGAAATCCTGGTTGCCGACGAGGATCGGCCCGGCGCCCACCGCCTCGGCGCGGCGGCAGAGCACGGCGTCGGCCTCGGCGTAGTCCTGTGCGGCGATCACGGCCGGGCAGCCGCGCTTGAAGATGCCGGCCTTCTCGCCCGCCACCGCCTCGACCGTGTCGCCGAGATACTCCGCGTGGTCGCGTCCGATCGGCGTCACCACGGCGGCGGCGGGCTGGTCGATCACGTTGGTGGCGTCGACCCGGCCACCCAGGCCCACCTCCAGGAGGAGCACGTCGGCGGGCGCCTCGGAGTAGAGCAGGAGGGCGGCCGCCGTGGTGATCTCGAAGACGGTGATCGGGTCGCCGGCATTCGCCGCCTCGCAGCGCGCGAAGGCGTCGGCGAGCCGGTCCTCGGGCACGAAGCTGCCGCCCCCGATCGCGCCGAGCCGGATGCGCTCGTGGAAGCGCACGAGGTGGGGCGAGGTGTAGACATGGGCGGCCAAGCCCCCCGCCTCCAGGATCGCCCGCATGAAGGCGATGGTCGAGCCCTTGCCGTTGGTGCCGGCCACGTGGATCACCGGGGGCAGGCGCCGCTCCGGATGGTTGAGCGCCGCCAGCAGCCGTTGAATTCGCCCGAGCGACAGGTCGATCGTGCGGGGGTGGAGCGCGAGGAAGCGCGCCATCATCGCGTCGGAGGAGTCCATCGTCGGGCTTCGCCTCAGGCGGCCTCGGGTGCCGGGGCCGGCTGCGGCGCGGCCGCCGCCGGGCGCACGTCCATCAGCAGGCCGCAGATCCGGGCGATCGTCTCCTTGAGCTGGTGGCGGTGCACCACCTGATCGACCATGCCGTGGTCGCGCAGGTACTCGGCCCGCTGGAAGCCGTCGGGGAGCTTCTCGCGGATGGTCTGCTCGATGACGCGGGGGCCCGCGAAGCAGATCAGCGCCCCGGGCTCGGCGAGGTGCACGTCGCCCAGCATCGCGTAGGAGGCCGTGACGCCGCCCGTGGTCGGGTTCGTCAGCACCACGATGTAGGGGAGCCGGGCCGCGTTGAGGCGGCGCACCGCCACCGTCGTGCGGGGCATCTGCATGAGCGAGAGGATGCCCTCCTGCATCCGCGCGCCGCCCGAGGCCGCGAACAGCACGTAGGGGGTACGCTTCTCCAGTGCCGTCTCGGCGCCGCGCACGAAGGCCTCGCCGGCCGCCATGCCGAGCGAGCCCGCCATGAAGCCGAATTCCTGGGCGGCGAGCGTCATCGGCAGGCCGCCGACCCGGCCGAAGCCGATTTTGAAGGCGTCCTGCAGGCCGGTCTTGGCGCGGGCGTCCTTCAGGCGATCGACGTAGCGCTTCTCGTCGCGGAACTTCAGCGGGTCGGTGGCGACCTCAGGGAGTGCCACGTCGATCCAGGTGCCCTCGTCGAACATCATCTTGAGGCGGGCGGCCGCGCTCATCTTCAGATGGTGCTCGGAGCCTGGAATCACCCAGTGGTTGGCCTCCACCTCCTTGTGGAAGACCATCTGGCCGGTATCCGGGCACTTCACCCAGAGGTTCTCCGGGGTCTCGCGCTTGAACAGGGTCTTGATCTTGGGGCGCACGACCTCCGAGATCCAGTTCATCGGCTCTACCATCATGCCGGCCCGTGCTGTGTTTGTCCGGAGGGCGATATCGTGGTGCTGCGCCGTGGGCGCCAGGGTTAGCGGCGCTCGGCGGACCGCACGCCCGCGGCGAGTTCGCGCACGAGCCCGGCGACCGCCTCGACGGTGCCGCCCTGCGCGCGGCCCTCCCCGTCGAGGGAGCGGTGCAGCGCGTCGACCAGCGCCGAGCCCACCACCACACCGTCGGCGCCCCGCGCGATGGCCGCGGCGTGCGCGCCCGTCTTCACGCCGAAGCCCACCACCACCGGCAGGTCGGTGTGGCGGCCGATGCGCGCGACCGCCTCCGCGACCTTGCCGAAATCGGGCGTCGCCGTGCCGGTGATGCCGGTGATCGAGACGTAGTAGACGAAGCCCGCCGTGTTCGCGAGGACGGCCGGCAGGCGCGCATCGTCGGTGGTCGGGGTCGCGAGCCGGATGAAGGCCAGCCCCTTGGCGAGCGCCGGCAGGCAGAGCTCCTCGTCCTCCTCGGGCGGCAGGTCGACCACGATCAGGCCGTCGATGCCCGCCGCCACCGCGTCGTCGAGGAAGCGGGCGACGCCGTAGGTGTGGATCGGGTTGAAGTAGCCCATCAGTATCACGGGCGTGTCGGCGTTCCCCGTCCGGAAGCGGGTGACGAGTTCCAGGGTCCGGGCCACGCCCTGGCCGCCCTTCAGGGCGCGCAGGCCCGCCGCCTGGATCGCCGGGCCGTCCGCCATCGGGTCGGTGAAGGGCAGGCCGAACTCGACGATGTCGGCCCCGGCCTCCGGCAGCGCCTCCAGCACCTTCAGGGAGGTCTCGGGGTCGGGGTCGCCCGCCATCACGTAGGTGACGAGGGCGGCACGCCCCTCCGCGCGGCAGCGGGCGAAAACGGCGTCGATGCGGCTCGGCATGGTCGGTGGCTGTCGGTTCGTGCCCTTGGGACCCTGGGACGCGGGGGCCGCGGACGGGGTCGAGCCGCCGCGCCTACACCATCGGGGCCGGCCCGTGAAGCGCGGGCGGGTTTCGCGGATCACCGCAAGCTCCGGTTAAGCGCCTTCGCTGACGGAGCCTTCAGGGATCCTGCGGGAGGGTTGGGACGGCGCGGGCCTCCCGCGCGGGAAGCCCGGGCCGCCCGCATGCACGACCTGATCCTCGCCGCCCTGCTGGTCCTGGCCGGCCTGTCGGCCGGTCTCCTCGTCGGACGCACGCGGAGCCGGCCCCGGGCCGAAGTGCCCTCCGCGGAGGAGCTGCACGCGCGGATCCGGCGCATCGCCGAGAGCGAGGAGCGCTACCGGGCGCTTGTCGCCGCGACCACGGACGTCATCGTCCAGCGCGACGCGCGCGGCCGCATCACCTTCGCGAGCGACGGCTACGCCCGGCTCCTCGGCCGCGACCCGCTCGACCTCGTCGGCTCGACCGCGGAGCCCGAGGTGATCGAGCGGGGGCCGTCCGGCACCGACGCGGACGGCGTGCGCCGCTCGGAGCGGCGGATCCGGGACGCGCAGGGCCGGATGCGCTGGTTCTCCTTCGTGGAGATGCCGGTCGGCGGCGCCTCGGGGGAGGGGAAGGGAGCGCCCCAGCTGCTCTGCGCCGGCACCGACATCACCGGCCGGGTCGAGGCGGTGCGCTCGCTCGACGGGGCGCTCGCCCGCGCGGAGGCCGCCAACGTCGCCAAGTCCCGCTTCCTCGCCACCGTCAGCCACGAGTTCCGCACGCCGCTCAACGGCATCCTGGGCATGACCGAACTCGTGCTCGGCACCGGGCTCGATGCCGAGCAGCGCACCTATGTCGAGGCGGTGCGCACCAGCGGCAAGGCGCTGCTCGGGCTGATCGATGGCATCCTCGACTTCTCCCGCATCGAGGCCGGTCGGCTCGACCTCGCCGACGAGCCATTCGACCTCGCCGGGCTGGCCGAGGGCGTGGTGGAGCTCCTGGCGCCGCGCGCCCAGGACAAGGACATCGAGATCGCCCTCGACGTCGCCGGGGACGTGCCCGCCCTGGTCCGGGGCGACGCGGACCGGGTTCGTCAGATCCTCATCAACCTCGCGGGCAACGCCGTGAAGTTCACCGCCGCGGGCGGCGTCGGCCTGTCCGTGAGCCGGGTCTCGGAGGGGATCTGCCTCTCGGTCTCCGATACCGGCCCGGGCATCCCGGCCGACAGGCTGCCGCTGCTCTTCGAGGAGTTCGCGCAGGGCGACGACAGCGCGAGCCGCCGCCACGAGGGCACGGGTCTCGGCCTCGCCATCACCCGCCGGCTCGCGATCCGGATGGGCGGACGGATCGAGGCGGAGTCCGAGCCGGGACGCGGCTCGACCTTTCGGGCGATCCTGCCGCTTGCCGCCGTGCCGGAGGATTTGGCTCCGTCCGAGACGGCACCCGGGCCGGCGCTTGCCGGGCGGCGGGTGTTGATCGTGGCCGATTCGCCCTTCCAGGCGCCCTATCTGGCGCGCATGCTCGGCCGGACCGGGGCGTCGGCCGTGCTCGCCGGGAGCCTCGAGGCCGGCCTCGACGCCCTGGCCGGTGCCGCCTTCGACGCGCTCATCGCCGACCGGGCGCTCGGCGACGCGTGCGTGCGCCGCCTCGCCGACGCGGCGCGGCTCCGCGGCGTGCGCTGCGGCCTGATCTTGCTCTCGCCCTTCGACCGGCGCGCCTTCGGGGCGCCCGCGGCCGCGGGCTTCGACAGCTACCTGATCAAACCCGTGCGCGCCCGCTCCCTGCTCGACCGCCTGCTCGCCCCGAGCCCTGCCGACGCGGCGCCCGCGCCGGCCGGTCCCGCCGCTGCCCGGGCGGCCGCCGGGCGCCGGGTGCTGCTCGCCGAGGACAATCCGATCAACGCCCTGCTCGCCACGCGCGCGCTCGAACGGCTCGGCGCCGAGGTGGTGCACGCCGCCGACGGGCTGGAGGCGCTCGCCCGCCTCGACGATGCCGGCCCCTTCGACCTCGCGCTCATCGACGTCCGCATGCCGAACCTCGACGGGCACGAGACCGCCCGGCGCATCCGGGCCGTGGAGGAGCCCGGCGCGTCGCGGCTGCACCTCGTGGCGCTCACCGCCAATGCGGGCCGCGAGGACGAGCAGGCCGCGCTCGCCGCCGGCTTCGACGGCTTCCTGGCCAAGCCCCTGAACCTGAAGGCGCTGCCGGCCCTCCTAGAGCGGGCGGCGTGAGTTCTGAGGCGCCCGCTCAGCGCCGGATCAGGATCACCCCGCCGATCAGCAGGAGGGCGCCGAGGAGCCGTGTCGGATCGATCGGCTGGCGAGCGAGGCCCATCCACCCGAAATGGTCGAAGGCGAGGGAGGCGAACATCTGCCCGGCCACGAGGAGTGCGATGAAGGTCGCGGCCCCGAGTTGCGGCACGAGGAAGATCGCCAGCGCGACAAAGAGCGCGCCGAACAATCCGCCGCTCCAGGCCCACCAGGGAAGGCGCAGCGCGAGGCTCGCGGCGGGGGGCGGATCCTTGAGCGCGAGGGTGAGCAGCCCCATGCAGGCCAGCCCGACGGCGTAGCTGACGACGCCCGACCAGGCAGCCGAGTTCAGGGCGAGACGCAGGTTCGCGTTCAGCGCCTGCTGGACGACGATGCTGATGCCGGCGGCGACGGCGAGGGCAGATGGGAGCAGGAGAGCGAGCATCGAGACCTGATCGTCCGGGCGGCGGGCCGCCCCGCGGGCCGCTCTGGCGTTCCTTGACAATCATCGACGGGACATGCCGTCAAATGCCCGGATCCTCCGCGTCCATGCAGGACAGGCATGATGAATCCGGCTCATCTCGACCTGTTCCGCGCCGTGCTCCGCCATGGCGGGATGACGCGCGCTGCCGCGGCGCTCGGGATCGGCCAGCCCCACGTGAGCCGCGCCATCGCGCAGCTCGAGACGGATCTCGGATTTCCTCTCTTCCTGCGCGGTCATGGCAGCGCGCTGCCCACGCGTGAGGGCGAAGCCTTCGCCCGTGAAGTCGAGCGAACCTGGGCGGGGCTGGACCACCTTCGGACAGCTGCCCGGCAAATCCGGGAGACGGGCACGGGGCCGCTGCGGGTCGCCTGCCAACCCGCCCTTGCAGGCCGCCTGCTGCCGCGCGCCGTCCGGTCCCTGCTGGCGGAGTACCCGGGCGCCCGCGTCGCGGTCCACGTGCCGAGCCCCGATACGATCTGGTCGTGGGTCGCGTCCGGCCGGTGCGACCTCGGCCTGGCCCGGCCCCGAACGGGCTTCGCAGGCGTGGATGCTGAGATCTTCCTCAGGGTCGATGCGGTCTGCGCCCTGCCGCGGGGGCACGCGCTCGCGCGCAAGCGGACGATCACCGTGCAGGATCTCGCGGGCGAAGCGCTGATCGCGGGCGCCTCGGGCACCGTCCAGCAAGCGGTCGAGGAGCGATTCGCGCAGGCCGGCCTCGCTCCGCGCTTCGTCCATATGGCCCAGTACACGGCGGCACGCTGCGGACTGGTGGCCGAACGGCTCGGCCTCGCCGTCGTCGATCCGGTGCCGGCGCGTGCGCTGGGCGGGCTGCCGATCGTGCTGCGCCCCTTCCAGCCGTCTCTCCCCATCGCGACGATGCTGCTGCGGCCCGCGGGGCGGCCGCCCGAGCAGCTCGCCGAACGCCTCATCGACCTGCTGAAGGCCGAGCGCGACGCGCTCCCGGGCCATGCGTTCTAAAAGGCCTGCGCGTTGACAGGCCTGCGCGTTGACAGGAACGCGGCGCCCGGCGAACAGAACCGACATGGCACAGACCACGGCACAGACCACGCAGCCGGATTCGGCACAGGATCGCGGCACGCTCGCGGCCTGGGGGATCGTCACGGTCACCGTCGCGACCGTGCTGCTGGGCGCCCTGCTGCCGGCGGCCCGGCCGGAGCGGCCCGTGTCGCCCGCGGACGACCTCGCCTGCCAGGAATGGAGCGACGGCTGCCAGGTCTGCCAGCGCCGCGCCGAGGGGCCGGCCTGCTCCCTGCCCGGTATCGCCTGCACGCCCGGGGAGCCGCGCTGCCAGCGCCGCGGCGGGTGAGCGCGCCGGCCCATCTCCGCTTCGCGCCGAGCCCGAACGGGCGCCTCCACCGCGGCCACGCCTACTCGGCGCTGCTCAACGCCGAGATCGCCCGGCGCCTCGGCGGCCGCCTCTCGCTCCGCATCGAGGACATCGACCCGGTCCGCTCGCGGCCGGAACTCGTGGCGGCGATCCTGGAGGATCTCGCCTGGCTCGGCCTCACCTGGTCCGGTCCGGTCCGGCGCCAGTCCGAGCACATGGCGGACTACGCGGCTGTGCGCGACGGGCTCGCCGCGGCGGGCCTCGCCTATCCGTGCTTCTGCTCCCGCAGGCAAATCCGCGACAGCTCGGCGGGCAGCGCCGATCCCCCGCGCGACCCGGACGGCGCTCCGCTCTATCCGGGCACCTGCCGCGGTCTCGATCCTATCGCGGTGCGGGCGCGCGTGGAGGCGGGCACGCCGCACACCTGGCGCCTCGACATGGCCCGGGCGCTCGCCGCGGCGCCGGGGCCACACATCTACACGGCCTTCGGGCCGGACGGCGGGGAGTGGCGCGTCGCCGCCGACCCGGCGCGCTGGGGCGACGCGGTGATCGCCCGGCGCGACGTGCCGACGAGCTACCATCTCGCGGTCGTGCACGACGACGCGGCGCAAGGCGTCACCCACGTGGTGCGCGGCCGGGATCTCGAGGCCGCGACCGATCTGCACGTCCTGCTGCAGCGCCTGCTCGGGCTACCGAGTCCGCGCTACCACCACCACGCCCTGATCCGGGATGCGGCGGGCGAAAAGCTCGCCAAGTCCCGCGGCTCGGTCTCGCTCGCCGACCTGCGGGCTCAGGGCGTCGCGGCCGCCGAACTGCGCGCCGCGCTGGGCTTCTCGCCCGCCTGAGGCGAGGCCTCCTCCGGCCCGCGCGCCGGCAGGATCAGGGTCGCACGGGTGCCCTGAGGCTCGGCCGGCCCCCAGTCCAGCCCGGCGCGGAGCTGGCGCGCCAGCATCCGCACGATGGTCGTGCCGAAGGTGGCGGCCCCCGGCGCGCGCTCGGACATGCCGGGCCCGTCATCGGCCACCTCCAGCCGATCCCGGCCGTCGACGCGGGCGACGCGCACCGTGAGCCGGCCCGGCCGGTCCGCGAAGGCGTGCTTCAGCGCGTTGGTGACGAGTTCGTTCGCGATCAGCGCCAGGGGAGCGGCCGTCTCGGCCGGCACGCGCAGCGGCGCGAGATCGAGCGTCACCGCGATATCCGCCCGTCCGGCCGCGGCGAGCAGGTCCGCCACGATGTCGCCCACCACCGCGCCGATCGCGACCTGGGCGACGTCGTCCGACTGGTGCAGCCGCCGGTGCAGGGTCGCCAGGGCCTCGATCCGCCGCAGCGTCGCCGCGAGCGTCTCGCGCGCGCCCGGGTCGGAGACGGCCTTCATCTGGGTCGCCACCAGGGCCGCGATCATCTGCAGCGTGTTCTTCACCCGGTGATCGACCTCGCGCAGCAGCGTGGTCCGGTCCTGGAGGTCCTGCAGGCGCTCCGTGACGTCCGTCTGGGTGGCGACGAAGTACTGCACCTCGCCGGCCCCGCCCAGGACCGGGCTGATCGAGAGGGCGTTCCAGAACGGAGTGCCGTCCTTGCGGTAGTTGAGGATGTCCAAGCCGATCTCGTGGCCGGTGCCGAGGGCGCGCCCGATGCGCGCGGCCGCGCCCGGATCCGTGCCGGGGCCCTGAAGGAAGCGGCAGTTGCGGCCCTCGACCTCGCTCCGCTCGTAGCCGGTGAGGCGCAGGAAGGCGTCGTTGGCGAAGACGATCGGGTTGTCGGCGCGGCGCGGATCGGTGATCGTCATGGCCAGGCGCGTGGCCTGCATGGCGGCCCCGAATGGGGGGAGTGGGAGGCCGAAGTCTTGCTGCCCGGCCTCGGGCGGGGCGTCGGGCCGCGTCATGCGGTCTTCCAGTGCTGCGATGTGCGATGCGCGGGCGCCCCGGAATGCCGTGCGCGGGCACGAATCATTCCCGGACCCTCGGGTCTGTCAATGACCTGTGATGATCCTTCAGGGTGCGAAGTGCTGAGTAACGCAGATCTCAGCGATCATATCGCGATCATTGGTTGTATTGGCTTCTATTGCACAGCCGATGGCTGCTCACCGCGCGGCGGTCTCGCGCTGCGCGAGCGCGGTGGCGGTCTTGCCCTTCAGCATCTCGGTCTCGATCTGGTCGCGCTGGCGCTTGAACTCGGCGAGCAGGCGTCCGTCGAGCTCGCGCCCGCGGGGCACGCGGATCTTCATCGGGTCGACGAAATGGCCGTTGATGATCACCTCGTAGTGGAGGTGCGCGCCGGTCGAGAGTCCGGTGGACCCGACATAGCCGATCACCTGACCCTGCCGCACCCGCGTGCCCGCGCTGATGCCGCGCCCGAACCGGGACATGTGATTGTAGGTGGTGACGTAGCCGTTGAGGTGCTGGATCTCGACGCGCCGGCCGTATCCGGAATCCCACTCGGCCTTGATCACCGTGCCGTTGCCGGCCGCCACGATCGGCGTGCCGATCGGGTTCGACCAGTCGACGCCGGTATGGAGCTTGGCGTAGCCGAGCACCGGGTGGCGCCGGTAGCCGAAGCCGGAGCGCATGATGCCGTCCGCGATCGGCTTGCGGATCAGGAACTTCTTCAGCGAGCGGCCCTGCTCGTCGAGGTAGTCGATCGCACCGTCGTCGGGTGACTGGAAGCGGTAGATCTTGCGCGTCTCGCCGCCGAGGTTGAGCGCGGCGTAGAGGAGATCGGGCCGCTCCGGGCTCTGCCCCGCATCCTCGTCGTAGGTGTAGAACACGTCCAGGCTGTCGCCGCCGCCGATCCGGCGCTGGAAGTCGAGGTCGTAGCTGAAGACCCGCACGATGTCCTCGACGGTGGCGCGCGGCAGCTCGTGGCGGGCGGCCGTCTCGTAGAGGCTCTGGTAGAGCCGCGGGCCGGTGCCGTCGTCCTCCTCGTCCTCGCTCGCCTCTGCCTGGGCTTGCGGCTTGCGCGAGGGCGTGTCCTCCGGCGGCGGCGCGACCGAGACGAAGGCCGCCCGGTCGTTGATCGCCGCGATCCCCTCGATGCCGTTCTCCCCGTAGAGCACGACGCGGGTCACCTGCCGCCGGTCTGCGGGGCGGGCGCCCGGCGCGATCTGGACCCGCAGGCGCTGGCCTTCCGTGAGGGTGCCGGTGCGAGCCCGGCCGCCCAGCGCCGTGACGATGCCGCGGATCTGCTCGTCGCCCGCGAAGCCCGTGGCGCGCAGGGCCGCCTCCAGGGTCTCGCCCCGTGCGAGCGCGAGGTCCCGCTCTTCCACGAGCGGCGCCTCCCCGGTGCGAAGCTCGGTCTTGGCGAGCTTCGTCACGTTCTCGGGCACGACGAGGACCTCGATCGAGCGGAACGGGTTGCCCTCGCGGCCGGGCGCCCCGGTCTCGGCCGCCGGGCCGCTCGGCTGCAGCGTGCGCGAGAGCAGGAGTTGCGGCGCGATCGGGATCGCGGCGCGGCGCCCCGCCTCGGCGGCGACGCGGCGCTCCTCCTCGACCTGGGCGGTCACGGCGTCGTCCCCGAGGGCGGGCGCGTTCGGGTCCACGGACGCGTCCGCGAGGCTGCGCTTGACCACCGTGACCTCGGCGCCCGGCGTGTCGGCCGCGCTCGGCTCGTTCACGCGCTCCGCCGGCTCGTCGGAGACGAACTTCATCGGATCGAAGGGCGGAATGTCGCTGGCGTAGAGCCCGACACTCTGGGACAGCCCTGCGGTGAGGCGAACGAACGGCTTGGCCTTGATGATCTCACGGTCGCCGAGCTTCACCGTCACGGGCGCGCGGTAGCTCTGCTTGGCCGAGGCGATCATCACGCTGCGGACGAGGCGGTCGCCCTTGCGGGCGGTGTTCGTGCCGCCCTCGCTCGCCTGGGGCCGCTGGCTCACCGTCGCGATCTCGGGGATCGCCGCGAAGGAGGCCTCGCCCTGGAGCGAGACGTGGAGCGCGGCGAAGATGAGGCCCGCGCCCGACAGGCCGGTGAGCGCGCTCGCGCAGAGCCAGCGCAGGTTCACGGCACGGCGGTCGATGCGCGATGCCTCGGGGCCGAGGAGGTCGAGCGGCGGATCGAAGCCCTGGCCGGGCGCCGCCGCACCGGTCACACCGATCTTCACGCGGTCACGCGTCACGCGAACGATTCCCTAAAGGGGCCGGGGAAAGCCGAGCCTCCACCGCGGGCGCTTCGCGATGGACGGGTGGGCGTATCATACCCCGACCGTGTCGAGTGTCAGCGTGTCGAGATTGAGGCCCGGAGCCGGACGGTTGCAGGCCCCGCCTGAACGCCGCCAGCTTCTCGCAATCGCGTGCTGCTGCCCGTCACGTGCCCGTCGCGGATTTTTCGCGTGTTTGTCGTGCCGGGTGTTGACGGGGCGGCTGGGCATGCGTAGACACCGCTCAT